>JAZQMI010000113.1:0-7976 GCA_045543375.1 Eubacteriales bacterium
GACCTCCGGCTCGGGCGACAAGGGTACGCCCGTCGTACTCGTTCAGGGTTACTTTGATAACTACACCAACTGATAAAACAAAAAGGCTTTCTCCGCGGAGAAGGCCTTTTGCTTTCTTATTTTAAAAAGTTTTCGCCCGCCTTTTTCAAAAGGCGGCGCAGTGGAGGGCGCGCAGCCCTCCTCGCTCGCCGCAGCGAGCGAAATCTCCTATACTTCCAAAGCGCCCGAAAAGGGTGAATTTTTCGTGCAGAGCACGAAAAAGAGGGAAAAACCACAAGTGGGGTTTTTCCCTGAAAAGCACGGTTCTACCCACAAAAAGCTGCGGGAGCAAGCCCCCGCCCTACTTTAAAATGCTTTTGTTTCTCCCGGTGCGAGCACGACGGGCGTTGCGCCGTAATTGAAATACAGCGTCGTAGCGGTCGGGTTGTGGACGATCTTGCCGTCGGCCGACCAGCGGATTTGTCCGTAGGCTTCGATGTAATCGTAAATTTCGATGTTGGTGGCGTACCAGATATCCTCGTGGCCGCCCATCTGCTCGGCAAAGCGCTCGATCACCTGCCAGTTGTCGTTGATGGCAAACTCGTAGGCGTGTCCCCACAGATAGAACATAAGCGACGGGTCAAAGGGGCGGGGCGTATTTTTCTCAAACTGCTCGGCGAGCGTCATCAGGCGTGCGTCGTTGTGATGGCAGGTCGCGGGCAGCGTCAGCCAGTCGCGCTTGTTGCGGGGCAAGCCGAAATGCCCCGTTGAAACGGTCGTGCGAGCATAGGCAACGCCGCAGGCCTCAAGGCAAGAGACGACCTCGTTGTTGGTCGTACCAAAGGGGTAGGCCATGCCGCGGACGATCTCGCCCGTCATTTGCTCCAGTCCCACGCGGTCCATGACGATCTCATACGCCATTCTCTCGCGCGTCAGCATCTCCAGGTGCGGATGAGTGTAGCCGTGCAAGGCGACCTCGTTGCCCGACGGACGGTAGAGCGCGCGTGCCTGCTCGGCGGTGAGTCGCTCGCGGTGCGAGTCGGCCGGCTTGGTTGCGGCATTCATGTGCTGGGCGTTGATATTAAACGTGCCCTTCAGGCCATGCTTGGTCATAATATCGATCAGACGAAAATCCTCGAAAATACCGTCATCGTACGACAGTGTCAGTGCCTTGGGCTTGCCGCCCGGATAGCGCATGGTGGGGTTTGCCATGGTTTAGTCCTCCTTTTTGGTTGCTTTGATTTGTTCCAGATGTGCACGCAAGGCCGCGATGGTCTCGCTGCTGATGTGGTGCTCGATCTTGCAGGCGTCGGCGTCGGCGACGTCGGCGTCCACACCCAGATGGATGAAATACTCCTTGAGCAGCCGATGTCGCTCGTAGGTGCGCTCGGCTACGGCGCGACCGGCATCGGTCAGCGCGAGATGCCCAAGTGCGTCCACATCGACCAGCCCACCCTGTCGGAGAAGTCCGATGGCGCGGCTGACGCTGGGCTTGGAAAAGCCCATGTGCTCGCCCACGTCGATGGCGCGAACGGCCGTCATGGTCTTTGACAGCACGAAAATGGTTTCCAGATACATCTCACCCGATTCCTGCAGCTGCATGGCGACGCCTCCTTTCGAGGTGTTTTTTTCTTATTATAGTACAATTCTCGCCGTATGTCAATAGGTTGCTCTTGACACGCGGTCGCTTTTCCGTTATAATATGAACTGTATTATTATGGGTCTGACCCAACTCTGAAGCACGAGGTATCAACGTTTTATGGCAAATACCAACGACAGAATGCAGCACATCCGCAACTTTTCCATCATCGCCCACATCGACCACGGCAAAAGTACGCTGGCCGACCGTCTGCTCGAAGCGACGCAAGCCGTTTCAACGCGCGATATGGAGTCGCAGCTGCTCGACAATATGGATCTGGAGCGTGAGAGAGGCACCACCATCAAGGCGCGTGCCGACAAGCTCGATTACACCGCCCCCGACGGGGAGCGCTACACGCTCAACCTGATCGACACGCCCGGTCACGTCGACTTCAACTACGAGGTGTCCCGCTCGCTCAACGCGTGTGAGGGGGCTTTGCTCGTCGTGGACGCCAGCCAGGGCATCGAGGCGCAGACGCTGGCCAACGCCTATCTGGCGACCGACGCCAATCTGGAGGTCGTGCCCGTCATCAACAAGATCGACCTGCCCTCGGCCAACATTGACAAGTGCCGCGAGGAGATCGAGGACGTCATCGGCATCATCGCCGAGGGCTGCCCTGCCGTATCGGCCAAGACGGGGCTGAACATTCCCGACGTGCTCGAGGCGGTCATTTGTCAAGTTCCCGCGCCCGAGGGCGACGAGGACGCGCCGCTCAAGGCGCTCGTGTTCGACTCGTACTACGACAGCTATCTCGGTGTCGTCGTTATGGTGAGATTGCGCGACGGCTCCATTCGCGCGGGCGACCGCATGATGATGATGAGCACGGGCGCCCAGTTTGACGTTGTGGACGTCGGCACGCTCGAGCCCTTTGGCCTGAAGAAATGCGACGTTCTGCGCGCGGGCGAGGTCGGCTATATCACCGCCTCGATCAAGAGCGTGGGAGATACGCAGGTGGGCGATACCGTGACGCTGGCAAACCGCCCGGCTGCCGAGCCGCTGCCCGGCTTCCGTCCGGCGCAGTCGATGGTCTATGCGGGCATCTACCCCGCCGACGGCGCACGCTACGGTGATCTGCGTGACGCGCTGGAAAAGCTGCAGCTCAACGACGCGGCGCTGCTGTTCGAGCCCGAAACGTCCATCGCGCTTGGCTTTGGTTTCCGCTGCGGCTTTCTGGGTCTTCTTCACATGGAGATCATTGAGGAGCGTCTGGAGCGCGAGTTCAATCTGGATCTCATTACCACCGCGCCCAGCGTTATTTACAAGATCGAGCGTCGCGACGGCTCGGTCACCATGATCGACAACCCCTCCAACTATCCCCCTGCCGACGAGATCGCCCAGGCGTTTGAGCCCATCGTGCGTGCCTCCATCATCACGCCGCTCGATTACGTGGGCAATCTGATGGACCTGTGTCAGGACCGACGCGGCTCGTTCATCGACATGAAGCATCTTGACCCCACGCGTGTCGAGCTGCTGTATGATCTGCCGCTCGGCGAGATCGTCTACGACTTTTTCGACGCGCTCAAGAGCCGTTCGCGCGGCTACGCCTCGCTCGACTACGACATGTCGGGCTATGCGCCGTCGAAGCTGGTCAAGCTCGATTTCCTTCTCAACGGCGATCAGGTGGACGCTCTCTCCTTCATCGTCCACGAGGAAAAAGCGTACGCGCGTGCCCGTAAAATCGCAGAAAAGCTCAAGGACAACATTCCTCGACAGCTCTTTGAGGTGCCCATTCAGGCCGCCATCGGTTCCAAGATCATCGCCCGCGAGACCGTCAAGGCCATGAGAAAAGACGTGCTTGCCAAGTGCTACGGCGGTGATATCACGCGTAAGAAAAAGCTGCTGGAGAAGCAAAAAGAGGGCAAGAAAAAGATGCGCCAGCTCGGCTCCATCCAGATCTCGCCCGAAGCATTCATGGCGGTGCTCAAGCTTGACGATGAAGAAAAGTAAGAGCACGGCGGGGCTGTATATCCACGTCCCCTTTTGCCGTCGCAAATGCCTGTATTGTGATTTTTGCTCCTATCCCGATCATAGCGAGGCGACCGTCGGGCGCTATGCGGACCGCGTGTGCCGCGAGATGACCGACCGCGCCGCCGCGCTTGCGGGCAGGGAGATTGATACCGTCTATTTCGGCGGGGGAACGCCGACGCTGCTGTCCCCCGCCCATTTTGCACGCCTGCTTGATACGGTGCGCGCCCACTATGCGCTCGCGCCCGACGTCGAGATCACGACCGAGTGCAATCCTGCCACGGTCGACGCTCACGCGCTGTCCGAGCTGCGCCGCTTGGGGATCAACCGACTGAGCATCGGCATGCAAAGCGCCAACGACGCGGAGCTGCGCGCACTCGGGCGCATTCACACCGCCGCACAAGCCGCCGACACGGTACGTGCCGCGCGCGCGGCCGGCTTTGACAACCTCTCGCTCGATATCATGTACGGCATACCGGGTCAGACACGCGACACTTTTGCCCGCACGCTGGACGCGGTGCTGTCGCTTGAGCCCGAGCACGTTTCGGCGTACAGCCTGATCCTGGAGGAGGGCACGCCCTTCTGGGAGGCGCGTGCGTCGCTTCCCTTGCCCGACGAGGACACCGTTTGCGACATGAGTGCCGATGCACTGTCGTTTCTGCGCAACGCGGGCTACGAGCGGTACGAGATCAGCAATTTTGCCAAAGGCGGCTACCGCTCGCGTCACAATTTGCACTATTGGAATCTTGACGATTACCTCGGCGTGGGCGTCGCTGCCCACTCGCTCCTCGGTCGCGTGCGTGAGCAGAACCGCCCCGATCTGGCCGCTTATCTTGCCGGCGAGCATATCACCGAGCGCGAGGAGCTGCTTGACGGCAAGACGCTGTGCGACGAATACGTCATGTTACGCATGCGACTTGCCGACGGTGTGGATAAGCGCGAGTTTTGCACCCGTTTCGGTGCAAAACTTGACGAGCTTTACGGCGAGCAGGTGCAAAAATTTGCCCGCATGGGCTTGCTTTTTGACACGCCCGAGCGCGTGGCGTTTACCGATCAAGGGTTTATGGTCAGCAACGCGGTGCTGGCGGAGATGTTGTTTTAACATGTTCATTCTTTGGCCCTTGCCAAAGAACGAACCAAGAAAACGAGCAAGGGGCCTAATGCCCCTTGACCCCGTTGTCCGCGCCTTCGGTGGAAAACTTCGTTTTCCAAGGCGGCGCGGAAAGGGTTAGCCATATCATAGCCGCGTGTTCGTGTTCAAAAAACACGAACACACCTTGGCAGGCGCCCCTTTTTAGGCACCCGTTGATTTAAAAATAGGCTTTCCTCAAGTTGTGCACGGCTTTTTTAAGCCGTGCACGCGAACTTTTTGCTATTTGAATTTTTGAGGCTCGCATGAGCAGAGCGGCAGCGGCGCGACTTGGCGAGCCGAACGGGCGCGTTGCAGAGCAACGCGAGGGTCGAGGGGCGAAGCCCCCGCTCGCTTCTTGGTTACTTCTTGCCGAGCGGCAAGAAGTAACATTATCTCACGTCCACCGGCTGGGTGTCCGTCATGGGGATCCAGCCGTAATCTGTCCGTCCCCAACCGTTTTTGCACTCGTAAATGTGCATCAGGTCGCCCCGGTGCAGCGTGAAGGTCACAGCGGACGAATAGCTCGGGCTCTTGCGCACGGGCAGATCGACCGCCGCAATGATGTAATTGCCCTTGGTGTATTCGTGCAGCAGATAGTCGATGGCCTCGGCCTCGTTTTTCTCATAGCGCGGTGAGGCGTAGCCGACGATGTATGTATCCTTCATGTTGTAGGCCGCCAGTCGCACCTCGTCGCCGCAATTTCCCTCGATGGTGTAGACCAGACCGTTGCAGGTGTAGCGCACAAGCCCTACGTGGGTCGATATGCGCGTCGAGTTCGCGTCGCGGAAAAAGATGAGGTCGCCTTGCTTTGGCACGTAGCCCGACGCCCGCGTGCGATAGACGCCCATCTGACGGAAGGTCTGCACCCACGCGCTGCAGTTGAGCGAGGTGGGCAGGACGCTGTTTGAAATGCCCGCCAGACGTGCGCAATACGACACGAAGGACGCGCACCAGGGGTAGCCGTAGGTCAGCACGCCGTTGCCGAGCTGATCGACGCGACCGTGATAGTGGTTGTACTCGGTGTAATTGCCCCCGCCGTTGTCGTTCTCACCGTGGCACTCGGCACTGCTGTTGCCCTCGTGGTAACCAAGCTGGCTCATGGCGATCATGATCATGTCGGTCGCGCCGTCGCCCGTCAGCGTCAGCGTTCCGAGATTGAGGTAATAGCGGCTGCCTCGGAAGGCGTCGGTCATGCCGGCGTAGCTGGGCGTGATGGCTGCCGTCGGCAGCACAAGCGCGGCGCACAGCACCGCCGTCGAGGCGGCAAGAGCCAGCTTTTTTCCTTTTTTCATCTGTGCGCGACGAGCGGCGCGGTTGGTGGTATTGTTGTTGGAATGGTTCATGTTATGTTCTCCTTTCAATTTCCATTCTTGGTGGCCGCGCGCTGTCGTTCCATGCATGTCCTCCCTTGGCGGCATGCACCAAGTATAGCATCCTCTGCTCAATTTGTAAATAGCTTACAGAAAAGTAAACAGATGTAAATGATGGAAGGCAAGGCAGCGGCAGGAAGGCATGGAGCACATTGGTACTTTATCTGCCTTGTGTTGGAAAAATCTCAAATATTTGCAAGGAAAATTTGCGCTTGCTCTTTACAAACCGTCCGCTCTTTGCTATAATGTAATGTAACGAAACTTCTCCGAAAGGAATGAGCGATATGCTTCTTTACAACTCTCTGACCCGCTCGCGCGACGAGTTCGTCCCCAACGAGCCGGGTAAGGTCAAAATGTACACCTGCGGTCCTACCGTCTACCACTTTGCCCACATCGGCAATCTGCGTACCTATATCATGGAGGACGTGCTGGAAAAATATCTGCGCTACACCGGCTACGACGTCACGCGCGTCATGAATATCACCGACGTGGGACACCTGACCTCGGACGCCGACGAGGGTGAGGACAAAATGCTCAAGGGCGCCAAGAGAGAGCACAAGACGGTCATGGAGATCGCGCAGTTCTACACCGACGCTTTCTTCTCCGACTGCCAAAAGCTCAACATCAAAAAGCCCGACGTCATCGAGCCCGCCACGGGCTGCATCGACGAGTTTATCAAGGTCATCGAGGGGCTGCTTGACAAGGGCTACGCCTACCTGGCCGGCGGCAACGTATACTTTGACACCTCCAAGCTCGAAAACTATTACGTGTTCAACAACTTCAAGGAGGAGGACCTCGAGGTCGGCGTGCGCGAGGGCGTTGAGGCCGACGACAACAAGCGCAACAAAAACGACTTCGTGCTCTGGTTCACCAAGTCCAAGTTTGAGGATCAGGCGCTCAAGTGGAATTCCCCTTGGGGCGTCGGCTACCCCGGCTGGCACATCGAGTGCTCGTGCATTTCGATGAAGCATCTGGGCTCTCAGCTTGACATTCACTGCGGCGGTATCGACAACGCCTTCCCCCACCACACCAACGAGATCGCCCAATCCGAGGCGTATCTGGGTCACAAGTGGTGCAATTACTGGTTCCACGTACTGCACCTGAACACGAACAGCGGCAAGATGTCCAAGTCGACGGGCGAATTTCTGACCGTTTCGCTGCTCGAGAGCAAGGGCTACGACCCCATGGTCTACCGTTTGTTCTGCTTGCAGTCGCACTACCGCAAGAATCTCGTGTTCTCCTACGAAAACCTTGACAACGCCCGCGTCAGCTACGAAAAGCTGATCGCCCGCATTGCCGCGCTCAAGAACGAGGGCGAGGTGGATGCCGAGGCGTTTGAAACGCTGAAAAAGGACTTCACAAGTGCCATGGACAACGACGTGAACACTTCGCTTGCCGTGACCTCTCTTTACAACGTACTCAAGGCCAAGTGCTCGGACGCGACCAAGCTGGCTCTTCTTGCCGATTTTGACCGCGTGCTCTCGCTCAATCTGATCGAGGCTGCCGACGCCATCCGCCGCGCCGAGGCCGAAAAAGCCGCCGCTGCGGCTGCTGCCGAGGCAAATGCCCACGCAGGTGACCCCGAGGCCGCCGAGATCGACGCGCTCGTCGCCGCCCGCGCCGAGGCCAAAAAGCAAAAGAACTTTGCCGAGGCCGACCGCATCCGCGCCGAGCTGACCGCACGCGGCATCACGCTGATCGACACCGCACAGGGAACGCGCTGGGAGAGAAATTAAATAAAAACGCCCGCCGCTTTGCTCACAAAACGGCGGGCTTCTTTTATAAAAAGTTTTCGCTCGAGCCTTTTTCAAAAGGCTCGCAGGTCGGGGACAGCGTCCTCGTCGCCCTCCGCAGAGGGCGAAATCCCCATGCTTTCAAGGCGCCCGAAGGG
>JAZQMI010000114.1:0-16768 GCA_045543375.1 Eubacteriales bacterium
GTAAAGGACGGCGTGTCCGCCGACGAGATCGTACACGATATCGTAGGGTGTGCCGTCGCCGCGCGAGAGAAACATATAGTTGCAATCGGTGAAGACGTTGGCTACGTAGGCGGCGGCGCAAAAGCCAAGCAAAATGCCAAACGTGATGGGAATATCCCGCTTTTTCATGCTGGCAAGCCCCGAGATGGGAATGTACAGCGACACAAATCCGGAGATGGAATGTGTCAGACCCGACACAACGTTATCAAGCGACAGCACGGGATAGACGCTGTAATTGTTGCCGGCAAAGTAGGTGCCGAGCACGGCGCCGAGCAGACCGAACAGAAAAATAAAGTCCAGCGCAGCGTGTCGAAGCCTTCCCTTGGACAGAGCGGCCAGCGGAATGGTAATGAGTTGAATACTGCACAAAAACAGCGGCAGATTGTACACCCAATCCCACGCGTTTTCGGCGCGCATGCAAAAAATGACGATCTTGAACAGCTCCAACGCGTCGATCAGAATGGCCGCCGCAAGCAGCGTACGGCTTTTTTGCTTTTCGTCACGCGCCCGATCGCGGCGTCCCAGCACGATGGCCAGCGTGACCATGACGATCATAAGCAGCGTGGCAAAGGTCAGATGCTGCCACGAAAAATACCCCTCGGCGGGGCGCTGATAGCCTCCAAAGCCCAAAAATTCCTTCATTTTTCTTACCTCATAATGAAAATTAAACTGTCAAACGATGAAATCAAACAAAATAAGTCAGCTACCCTTGCGCAGCTTTCCGTTGGTCAGATGGACGACGTAAGTACCCGAGTTCGCATCAAAGCCCTCGTCCTTGTGAATGGCGCGCCAGTCGAGCGACTTGCCGTTCATGTAGATGTCGGTGAGGGCAACGCAGCCGGACATCGTCCCCACCTCAAAGCGTTCGATGCCGGGGTGGATCCGCAACTCGCGCAGCGCGCTGCAGCCGCACAGAGCAGACGCGCCGAGCGTCGTCAGCGTGGCGGGAAGCTCGAGCACCTCGATGCCCGTGCAGTCCATAAGTGCCCCCTCGCCTATCGACCGCAAGCCTGTGGGCAGCGTCAGCTCGGTCAGACCCGTGCAGCCGTCCAGCGCGTGCTCGCCCATGACCGTCACCGTTTCGGGAACGGTCAGCTCGCGCAGCGATGCACAGCCGCGCAGCAGCGATTCGGGCAGCTCGGTCATGCCGTCGGGCAGACGGATCGAGGCAAGTGAGCTGCAATCCCAAAAGGCGCGTGCCCCCATTTGCAGCGTATCGCGCTCATAATCAAAGCGTTCAAGCGCGCGGCAGTTGTAAAAGGCGTCCTCGCCGATGGACGTCACGCTTTCGGGCAGCGTGACCTCGGTAAGGCCAAGGCAATCCGAAAAGGCGGCCTCGGGAATATGAGTAATATCAAGCGGCAGCGGTGCATGCGTCAGGCGCTCGCATCCGTCAAAGACAAATTCGTCCAGCGTACAGCGCGCGCCGCGGTAATCGACGTCAAGCAGCGCCGACGAAGCAAAGGCAAACGGACCGATATGCTCAACGTCGCGGTGCAGCACGACGCGATACGGCTCGGTGCGCATGTAGAAGGCGTGCTCGCCGATCTGCTTGACGATCTTTCGTTTATAAAATTGCGGAACGGTCACGACCTCGTCCGTGCAGTCGCGTGCGCTGACAAGCGTATAACCGCTCTTGTCGGCGGTCTTTTTAAATTTCAATCCCGCGCTGCTGCGCGAGGTGCCGCAGCGACTGCAAATATCGTCCGAGCCGTAGGCGTGTCCGAACAGACGGCATAAAAGTCCCATGGGACGCTCCTTTCAGGTCTTGTTGCTACTTTTTGATGCGAATGAGGCGGTTAAGCCCATCCTGAAGTCCCGCGACGAGCGCGTCGACGTCGCTCTCGGTATTGTCGGGGCAAAAGCTGATACGCAGCGAGCAATCGACCTCGCGCTCGGTGCAGCCAAACGCCAGCAGCGCACGGCTCAGGCTGCGCGCGTGCGAGGCGCACGCCGAGCCGCTCGACACGCAGATGCCGCGCGCATCCAGATGATGCAGCATGGTTTCGCTTTTGATATCGGGCAGCGTAACGTTCAGAATATGCGGTGCGGTCGCGTCTTGGGGCGATTTGGGTGCAATACCCAGCTCGGCAAGACGCGCGGCAGTACCGTCCCGCAGCGCACGCATATGCTCGATATGCTCGCCCATGCTCGGGTACAGCGCATCGACCGCCGCGGCAAAGGCGGCAATACCGAGCACATTTTCAGTGCCCGAGCGCAGTCCGTTTTCCTGACCGCCGCCCAAAAGATAGGGCACGATCTGCTTGGTCTTGAGCAAATTCGGGTTGATATAAAGCGCGCCGACACCCTTGGGGCCGTGCACCTTGTGGGCGCTGATGCTTACCAGATCGGCACCGATCGAGGCGGGCGTGAAGCGATGCTTGAGATAGCCCTGCACGGCGTCGGTGTGCGTGACGACGCGAGGATTTCTTGCCTTGGCCATGGCAAAGGCGGTCTTGAGATCGTACAAGGCACCCGTTTCGTTGTTGACCATCATCATGCTGACGAGCAGCACCTTATCGTCCAGCACGCGGTCGAGCTGCTGCATATCGAGCACGCCGCCGCGCGTGGCAATGCGGACGATCTCAAAGCCGTCAGCTTCCAGCCGTTGCATGACGTTTTCCACCGCCGGATGCTCCGCGTCGGTGGTGACGATCTTCGTGCCCGGTCTTTTTTGTTTGGCGTAGGCCGTGCCGAGAATGGCCAGGCTGTCGGCCTCCGAGCCGCACGAAGTAAACACCAGTTCACCCGGTGCTGCGTTGCGTATGCCGAGCGAGCGGGCAATGCTCTCGCGTGCTGCCTTTAAAACAGCGGCCGCTTGCCTGCCTGCGCCGTGCAGCGACGAGGGGTTGCCGAAGCAATCGGCTGTTTTCAGCAGAGCATCGCGAGCGGCGGGGCAAAGTGCCGTGGTCGCGCTGTTATCAAGATAAGTACAATTCATGATGCTTCCTCATCAATTGCCGCGAAAATCGAAGGCGGCAAGAATGGCGGCGTATTCGTCTGCGTGGCTGTCGTAGACCTCATCAAGCGCGGTGTAGGTGACGGTATACACCATGCCGCGGTAGGATGCGACCGTCTGGGCGAAGCGATAGAGCTTGCCGCCCACCGTTGCCGTATAGACGTATGTGTTGGACGGACGCGTATCCAGCGTGCCGGGTGTAGTCGAGAGCAGCGTGTAATCGTCAAGCACGGCGGTGAGCTGCTGCTCGCATTGTGACCAATATTCCTCGGCTGTCATTTGCGTTGCCTCGGGCATGTACACGGTCACGTTGACGTTGGATCGGTCGCTCTCGGACACGTAGGCCGACGAGGTGGGAAGCAGTCTGTCAAGCGTCCAGCTCGCGGGCACGTAAAAGCGGTAGGCCACGTCGTCGTTCGAAGCGAGCATCATACCGTTGGGCGCCTCGGCGTCCGCATCGACCGTGTTGGCACTCTTGTCCGGCACGTAGGGTGTGCTGTCAAACTTGAAATTGGTCTTGATCATGCCGTAGATCTCGTCGTAACCTTCAAACAGCTCGTGTTGCGTGCAGAAGGTGAGCACGTAAATGCGGCCTTCATAGGCGCAGATCACCTCGCGCGTGCGATAAGTGACCAGTCCGCGTGTGCCCGTGTATTCCAGCGCGCAAGCCGACACGCCGCCAAGCGTCGAGTCGGACACGGCAACGCTGCCCATGCCGCCCTCGGGGTAGATCGCAGCGATGCTTTGGATATAGATCTGCTCGGCGTATTCTTTGGCCGTCAGCGCCTTGGTGTTCTCGTAATCATGCACCGACACGGCGGCGTAATTTTGCGCGGCGGACGATGTGTAGCCGCCCGAGATGCCCATATCGGTCATGGTCATCCAGCCGATGGGCACGAACAGACGGTAGCATGCGCCCTCAACCGTGGCGATCTGCATATTTTCGGGAGTATTCTCGTCCCCCGCTGCGCCGCAGGCGCTGAGCATGACGAGCGAGAGCACGCACAAAAGGAGCGCTGTGCATCGGATTTTAAGATTTTTCATGGGTCTTCCCTTCTCTTTGGTATCAATATCAGCAGTATAGCGCACAAGCGTGTCGAAAGTTTGCAAAACAAGTAAACTTTTCGTAACGCTTATCCGTTTTGCTGCAAAAAGCGGTCAGCAGCGGCAAGAATACCGATCTTGGCACTCTCATAGGTCAAGCCGCCCTGATAGTAGGCCGTGTAGGGCGGACGCAGCGGACCGTCAGCGCTGATCTCAATGGACGAGCCCTGCGTAAACGCGCCTGCCGCCATGATGACCTCGCTGGTGTATCCCGGCATGGCCCACGGCTCGGGCGTAACGAACGAATCGACGGGCGAGCCGGCCTGAATGCCGCGACAGAAAGCGCAAAGTCCCTCGGGCGATCCCGTGATGACCGTCTGAATGATGTCCGAGCGCACCTCGCTCCAATGAGGAGCAACGTTGCAGCCGAGCTGTTCAAACAGATACGCCACCAGATGCGCGCTCTTGAGTGCCTGCGCCACGGTGTGCGGCGCGTAGAACAGTCCCTTGTAAAGGCTCTTGTTCTGCCCCATGGTCGCACCCACCTCGGCACCGCAACCCACCGAGGTCAGTCGGTAGGACGCGAGCTCGACGGCGCGTGCCGTTCCCGCGAGATAACCGCCCGTTTCGGCGATACCGCCGCCGGGGTTTTTGATGAGCGAGCCGATGACAAGGTCGGCGCCGACGGCGCACGGTTCGATGTCCTCGACAAATTCGCCGTAGCAGTTATCGACCACCACGTAGGTGTCGGGGGATACTCTTTTCACTAGCTCGCACAGCTCTCCGATCTCACGCACGGTCAGCGTGCGGCGGTTGAGATATCCCTTGGAGCGCTGCACGAACACCATTTTGACGCGCGGCGCATGGTCGACAAGAGCTTGTCCGATGGCGTCAAGGTCGAGTTTGCCCTGCTCGGTCAGCTCGATCTGATCGTAGTCCACGCCGAAATCCTTGAGCGAGCCGTTGCCCGCCTCGCCTGCAATGCCGATGACCTCCTCAAGCGTGTCGTAGGGCTTACCTGCGACCGACAGCATCAGATCGCCCGGACGAAGCAGACCGAACAGTCCGATGGTCAACGCCTGCGTGCCGCTGACGATCTGATGGCGCACGATGGTAGCCTCGGCACCCATGACCTGCGCCCAGATCCGGTCGAGCGTATCGCGTCCGCGGTCATCGTAGCCGTAGCCCGACGTCGAGCCGAACATGCTGTCCGACACACGGAAATCGCGGAAGGCGTCCATGACGCGCCGGGTGTTTTCAAACGCGATGCGGTCGATGCGGGCAAAATGAGGCGCGAGTGCCTCCTCCGCGCGAGCGGCAAGCGTCAGTATTTTTTCTGAATATTGCATGGTAGTTCCTCTCTTTTTTTCACTCAAGCGCATCAAAGCCCTTGCATAAATTCGCCCAGTCCCTCGACCGCCTCGCGGACGGCGGCGCGACGGGACACGTCGTGATAAAAGGCAGCCTCAGCCTGCCCCATGTACGGCGTGAGCCAAAAATATCCAATGCCGCAGGTAAAGGCGCAAAGGATCGACCAGCCAATAAAGCTCAGCTGCAAGCAGAACAATCTCCACTTGTTACCCTTCATCATATGTTGGGATTCGCGCATAGCGTCGAGCACGCCCATATCGGGATTATCCACCAGCGCGTAAAAGCTCATGCTGTAACGGTAAGCCATCACCGTCATAGCCACGCCGGCGCCCATGCCGAACAAAACGGCAAGAAAAGCGATCTCGATACGCGTGCCTGACGCGGCAGGCAGGGCGAGCGCCACCACGGCGACAACGACCGCGCCCACGAGCACAAAGGCCAGCAGCGCAGCAAGCACAACGAGCGTCACGAGAATGTTAAGCCCGAGCGCCTTGAAAAACATACGCTTAAAGCCCGAAAACAGCACGCCGACCGACGGCTCTTGTCCGTCCAGCAGCATCAGGCGGAAGCGGCACAAGCCCCAGTGGATGCACGGACCGATGAGCAGCAGCACAACGGAAAAGGCCAGTGCGGCAAGGATGACGGGAATAAGCATGACAAGCAGCCTTGGAAGCGAAGAAACGATCTCGTCCATGGGTGCGCCCCAATCAATCTGCTGTAAATTTTCCAGCGAGATGTCCGATGATTGCTCGACGTTAAAACTGAAGGTCGGCATACTGGACTGTCCACCAAGAAGCCCTGCGAGGAAGGTCACAAGAATGGCGATGCCCCACTTACCCTTCAGCGAGGCGCGCGCCTCGGCGCGAAAATCACTTGCATATTTTTTCATTTGTCTTTCTCCTTTCGGTCAGTCAAGTTGTTTTACAATACGTTTAAACGTTTCCCCGCGCACCATAAAATTGGGGAACGCGTCAAAGCTGGCGCAGGCGGGCGAGAGCAGCACGGCATCCCCTTCTCGTGCAAGCGCCGACGCGGCACAAACAGCGTCCTCAAAGCGCGGCTCGCAACGGACGATCAAGTGCTCGGCGTCATAGTCGGGGCAAGATAGAATGGCCTCGTGAATTTTGGCGGCCGTCTGCCCCGTCAGCACGACGGCACGCACGCGTTCGCACAAGGACGTTGCCAAGGGCGCGAACGAAATATGCTTATCCGAGCCACCGCAAATGACCACGATGGGCTGACGGAGCGCCGACAGCGCAGCGGCGGTTCTGGTCGGTGAGGAATCGATCGAGCTGTTGTAGTAGTCCACGCCGCGCAAGGTGCGCACGTGCTCGAGCCGATGCTCGACGCCGCCAAACTCCACGGCCACCCGTCGCATGACCTCGGGGCTGACAAGCCCTTGGCAAAGTGCGGCGGCGGTCATGATATTTTCAATATTGTGCACGCCCGGCAACCGGATCTCGTCGGCGCGGACGATGGGCGTACCGTTCAGCGTGAGCACACCGTCCTCAAGACGCACGTTCGTGTCTTGCCTGTCAGACGAAAAGCGCGTCACGGTGCGCTTGCCCTGCTGCTTGTCGGCGATGGCGGCGGTCAGATCGTTGCTTGCATTGGTGACGAGCAGCTCGCAGCGCTCGCCGTCAAAAATGCGCGTTTTGGCAGCCACGTAGTCGTCCATATCGACGTGCCAGTTGAGGTGGTTGGGCGAAAGATTGGTGATGGCTGCGCGGTGCGGCACGACGCCCTGTGGCAGGTCATAAAGCTGAAAGCTGGACAACTCGACCACGGCAAAATCCTCCGCCGTCATGTCGGTGGCACGATCAAGCAACGGCGTGCCGAGATTGCCGCCCAAGAAAACGCGCCTGCCGGCCGCCTTGAGCATTTCGGCGGTCAGCGTGGTGGTGGTCGTTTTGCCGTCCGAGCCCGTGATGCCGATGACCGTGGCGGGCGTGATGTCCAAAAACCACGCCATTTCCGAGCTGATCTCGACGCCGCGCTCTCGCGCTTGTTTCAGTGCGGGCGTGTCGGGATGAATGCCCGGCGAGCGAAAAATGATACTCATATCGCACAGCGGCATGCCGTCCATGTCGCTGTAAAAGCGCGCGCCGTTTCTGATGGCGTCTTGCGCCTCGTCGCCGAGTGCGTCGGGCGACTTTTGATCGTAGATATGTAGCTGCGCGCCAAAGCGGGCAAGCAAGCGTACCAAGGGGCGGTTGGAGATACCGAAGCCAAGCACGGCAACACTTGCGTGGTCAACGAGCGCGGCAATGCGTCCTGTGGGAAGCGGCAACTCTTGCATAGTCATACGGATACCTCCTTAAAATCAAGTTATAATCATACATAGTATATTATATACGAAAAGCGACCGTGTTGCAAGAGCGAAGACGATATTTTTTGCTTTTTCGCCAAAAAAAGCAGGCCCGATATCCATGATGGATATCGGGGCCGCCGTTCAGTCAAGGATCAACTTATTTCTTGAGCGAGTTCTCGTAGGACTCGATCATCTTCTTGACCATCTGACCGCCAACGGAGCCGGCCTGACGGGAGGTCAGGTCACCGTTGTAGCCCTGCTTGAGGTTGACGCCGACTTCGCTTGCGGCCTCCATCTTGAACTGGTTCAGTGCTTCCTTTGCTTCGGGAACCAAAGTCTTGTTGCTTGCCATAATAATTCCTTTCCGAGCGCGAATACTCGCGCCGTTTTCATTCATCTATATTCATCGAGCCGCCAAGAGAGGTGCGACTGCTTCGCGCGGCTCGACGATCGAAAGGCTTGCGCCCGTGCCCGTGCACATTTCGCCGTGCCGTTTGTGTTCTCTTTTCGGCTCTGCTACTATTTTGCACGCTTTCTCCTCTCGTATGTTAGGAAGTTTGTGTTAGATTTTTTGCATTTTTTGTACATTTGACGTCACCGCTCTTGACAGAGCGCTTTTCCGTTTGATATAATGAAGCCGTCAATATGCTTTTCAAGGAGGTGCCTATGAAACAAAGCGACCGCAGCGTGCCCGCCCCGTCGTGGACAGCACGTCAGACGCGTTTTTCCTTGCTTTGCGAGCGCGAGCTGCTCGGCGACCGCTCCGCGGCGGGTACGGGCATTGGCACCTACAAGGAAAAGCGACTGCACGCCGTGCTCAAAGATTTTTACTGCCCCGAGGGCGCACAGCAAGAGGTCAAGCTGACCGATCAGTACCTTGTGGGCGCCCATGCCGAGCTGACCGATGCCGCCACCCGTCGCGCCGCCGACCGCTACGTAGCGGACATTATGACCGACGACGCGCACATCATCGAAATTCAAACGGGCGGGTTTTATCCGCTCATCAAAAAATTGCATTTTTATCTGTGCGCGACAAACTGCCGCGTCACCGTCGTGCATCCCGTTGCGCACGTCAAGTGGCTGCGCTGGATGGACGAGGGGACCGGCGAGCTGACCGAGCGGCGGCGCTCGCCACGGCGCGGTCGCGTGCGCGACATTGCCAAGGAGCTTTACTGGCTCGCGCCATATCTGGCCGAGCCGCGGCTGACGCTATGCATTCCGCTCATCGAGCTGGAGGAAACGCGGCTGCTGAACGGCTGGGGCAAGAACGGCAAGCGCGGCTCGACACGCTACGACCGTTTTCCGCTTGCACTGTGTGACGAGGTGGTGCTTTCCACACCCGCCGACTACGCCGCCGTCTTTTTGCCACCCGACGACGCGCTGCCGTCGCCCTTCACCGCCGCGCAGTACGCCAAAGCGACGGGCATTCGCGGTAAGGCGACCTATTCCATGTTGCATATTTTGTCCGATCTCGGCTACCTGATACCCGCCGAAAAGCAAGGACGGGCGCAGGCGTGGAAAAGAACGTAAATAAAATAGATGTGAGGGGGGCTTTTTTTGAAAAGCACCCCTGGCGCTTCCCGAAAAAGTAAAAAAAATTCTCAATATCTGTTTACAAATTCCAAAATCTGTGCTACAATAAACGTGCGACACAAATGAATAGAACTGCAAAAAAGCATGCATTTTTATTTTGGTAAAAATGTATGCTCCGATTTCGTATGCTTTTTTGTGGTATGAAATTCATTTGTGTCGCAGCAAGTGGAGCCATGCATTTTTCGTGCGCGGCTTCGGCTGCGCACTTTTTTTGTAAGGAGATTGATGATGAGTCATAGATACCATCTACTTCGCGTCCTGTTCGTTACGATATCGCTCGTTTTTTCTCTTGTTTCGTGCATTAACGTATATTCACCAAGCTCCCAACCATCCGCAAGCGAGCAACAGCAAGCTACCACGTCACAACCTTCAAGCATCCCCCCGATGCCCCAGCAAGAACCGATGGAAGCAGACAAGCAAGATACTCTCGATACGCCGTCAAGCAACCCCAAAGCGACGGCGGACGACAAGCAATCAAGCGTGACACAACCCGATTATATTCTCAATACCTCGTCTAAAAAATATCACCGTCCCGACTGCCATCACGCCGACAGAATCTCGCCCGAAAATTATAGCGAATACGTTGGAACGGAACAAGAGCTTGAGGAAATGGGATACGAAGCCTGCAAAAGCTGCCACTAAATCAAAAAGGAAGCGAATTTCCGCTTCCTTTTTTCTATCTTATTCGCTTATTCGTCGTCTTTTTGCTCTCTGAACGTGATGGTACCCGTTTCGGCGTCCATGGCGTCCACGATGGCAAGCGACTCGACGCGGTAGCCCATATTTCGAATGGCGCGACCGCCGTACTGGAATCCCTTTTCAATGACGATGCCGCAGCCCTCCACGGTGGCGTTTGCCGATTCCACGATCGAGATCAAACCCTGCAGCGCGCAGCCGTTGGCAAGGAAATCGTCAATGATGAGCACGTGCTCACCCTCCTGAAGGAACTTCTTGGAAACGATGATCTGATTGGTGTTTTTGTGCGTAAAGGACACGACCTCGGCTACGTACATCTCGCCGTCCACGTTGATGGACTTGGACTTTTTGGCGAACACCATGGGAACCCCGAATTCCTTGGCGACAAAGGCGGCAATGCCGATGCCGGATGC
This sequence comes from Eubacteriales bacterium, assembly GCA_045543375.1. GTDB lineage: Bacteria > Bacillota > Clostridia > Oscillospirales > CAG-272 > SIG644. The sequence goes on from JAZQMI010000114.1 coordinate 10,427, forward strand.
CTCGATGGTCAGCACCTTGGATATGGGTCTGTCCGCAAATCTGCGCTTGAATTCACGGCCGATCTCCTCCATCAGGGCAATATCCATCTGGTGGTTCAAAAAGCTGTCGACCTTGAGCACGTTTCCGGATTTAACGACGCCATCCTTTAAAATTCTTTGTTCTAAAAAGTTCATATTCGTATTTCCCCCGATGAAAATTATTGTACGATGTTTCTTGCAACGTAAACGCCGCTGGCGGACGCGTGTGAGAGCGAGTGTGTAATGCCGCTGCCGTCGCCGATGATATAAAGACCCGGATAACAGCTCTCGAGCCGCTCGTTCACTTCAACTTCCATGTTATAGAATTTGACCTCGACACCGTAAAGCAGCGTGTCGTCGTTGGCGGTACCGGGTGCGACCTTATCAAGCGCATAAATCATTTCGATGATGCCGTCCAGAATGCGCTTGGGAAGCACAAGGCTCAGATCTCCCGGTGTCGCTTGCAGCGTAGGCGTGAGGAAGGCGTCCTCGATGCGTCCGGGCGTGGAGCGACGGCCGCGGATCAGATCGCCGAAGCGCTGGACGATAACGCCGCCGCCCAGCATATTGCTCAATCTCGCAATGGATTCTCCATAGCCGTTGGAATCCTTGAAGGGCTCGGAAAAATGCTTGGACACCAGCAGCGCGAAATTGGTATTCTCCGTCTGCTTGTCGGGGTCCTCGTAGCTGTGTCCGTTGACCGTGATGATACCGTTGGTATTCTCGTTGACGACAGCACCCTTGGGGTTCATACAGAAGGTACGGACCTTGTCCCCGTACTGCTTGGTGCGATATACGATCTTACTCTCGTACAGCTCGTCCGTCAGGTGGGCAAACACGCTGGCAGGCAGCTCGACGCGCACGCCGATATCGACGCGGTTGGATTTGGTGGGAATGTCCAGCTCTTGGCAGACGTGCTCCATCCACTTGCTGCCGCTGCGACCGACGGACACAACACACTGCTCGCACGAATACGAAGCATCCTTGCACTTGACCGAGTAGCCTCCGGGAATGATCTTGATCGTTTGTACGAAGGTGTCAAAGAAAAAGTCCACCTTGTCTTTGAGCTCCGTATAAAGGTTTTCAAGAACGACGTAGTTGATATCCGTTCCCAAGTGACGCACCGAGGCGTCAAGCAGGTGCAGATCGTTCTGAATGCACAGCGTTTTAAAGCGGGTGCCCGAAGTGCTGTACAGTTTGCACCCGTCGCCGCCGTGGCTCATATTGATCTCATCCACGTAGCGCATCAGGTCGATTGCTTGCCGCTTGCCAATGTATTCGTACAGTGCGCCGCCGAAGTCGTTGGTAATATTATATTTACCATCCGAGAAAGCACCCGCACCGCCAAAGCCGCTCATGATCGAGCAGCTCTTGCAGCCGATGCAGCTCTTGATTTTTTTGCCGTCGATCGGGCAATGACGCTTACTCAGCATGTGTCCTGCCTCAAAAACGGCTACCTTCAACTCGGGCTTTTTTTGCATTAGCTCATATGCCGCAAAGATACCGCCCGGTCCCGCGCCGATGATAATGACGTCGTAATTCATTGATTTCTCTCCGTTTTTTGAATTTTGTTCGTTACGTATACTCGTGGGATGTTCAAACGACTTCATTATATCATATTCGACCGAATAAATCAACATGAGTTGACGTGTTTTTCGTCTTGTTTGACTTTTTTGATCAAAAAAAACAAGCCGATCGCGTCAAAAGCGGAGGGGCTTCCCTCCGCTCTCTTATATTGTGCTTTGACGAATCGGCCAAAGCATCTCTCGGCTTATATTCATCATTCGCACAAATCACATATGAGCAAAAGGAGCCGACTCAAATTTTGACGTTTGAGTCAGCTCCAATGTTTGATTAAATTCTGGTAAGCGACTTGAGTGTTCGCTCGACAAGCTTTACCGTAGCAGAGCCGCTTTCGGGAGTTATGGCAGCACATTCCTCTCCCGTTCTGATGCAATCGATGAAATATCTTATCTCGCCGCCGTATCCATCAACGTTGGAAATATTGATACCCGTTTCACCCACATGATCTGCTTTGGAGAAATCCACCGGAGCGCCGTTGTCATAAAGACGACCGCCTCTCAATGTAACCTCTCCGTTTTCAAATATTGCCTTGAAGTCTGCCTGAAAAGCAACCTTCTGATATGTATACCAACCGGTTTCTATTGATACTGAAAAACCGTCGTAAATATAATGTGCAAAAGCATAATTGGTATTGTTATCCGTCATAGGATGATAGATGCCGGTAATGTCGCGCGGTTCACCGAATACCGACTGCATGTAGTCAATATCATGGATCATAAGATCAAGTGCAACATGTCCGCTCTTGGACTCATCCATAAACCAGTTTTCCCAGCTCCAAAGAGGAACCTGGCCGTATCTTCTCATGGTGAGGCTCTCAAGCTTGCCGTACTTTCCGCTTTCAATAACGTTGCGCAGATATATGTAAGCATTCATAAAGCGAACCACTTGAGCAGTCATATATCTTTTTCCCGTTCTCTTGATCGTTGCCAAGATCTTATCGGTTTCTTCACCGGTCAGTCCCATCGGCTTCTCGGAAAGAACGTGTGCTCCCGCCTCCATACATCTGATCGCTTGCTCTGCGTGCATGTAGGTAGGAGTGCAGAGGTCTACCATGTCAGGCTTTTCTTTAGCTAACATCTCGTCCATATCCGCGTAAAGCTTTACGGCAAGTCCTTCTGCCTTCTTCTCGAGCATATCCATGCGTATGTCACAAAGAGCAACAAGCTCAATGTCACTCATGTTCTTATAAAAGCCAAGATGAACGTTTCCCATTCCTCCAACGCCAACCAAAGCTATTTTCATTTTTATACCTCCGAAATCAGCTTTTCAAGATATGCCTTGGTTTCGATAATATCCATTCTCTGCTGTTCGCCCGAAATTTCTCGTTCAATGGTAAGACTACCATCGAAGCCCACTTGTTTCAGCCTTTTCACAAATGCAGGGAAATTGACCTTTCCTTCCCCAACCTTGACCTCACGGCCAAGTGACATTCCGTTCGTAGGATAAAATCCATCCTTTGCATGGATTCCTCTGACGTACTGACCTATGACATCAAGCGCGTCAACCGGATTTGCCTTTCCGTAGAGAATAAGGTTAGCGGAATCAAGGTTGATTCCTACGTTACCCGTTCCAATGTTTTCAATGAAACGGAGAAGCGTGGTAGGCGTTTCCTGACCCGTTTCAAAAAGGAAATACTGTCCCTGATCCTTCATATACTGACAGAGCTCTCTGAGGCACTCAAGTATTTCGGGATACGTGGGGTCTGTGGGACACTCGGGAAGGAAGCCCGCGTGGGTGATCACGTCGGTAACGCCGATCTTCTTTGCAAAATCGGCTCCCATTTTAAGTTCCTTAACGCGTTGCTCCCGCCAATCACGAGGAACAATTCCAAGCGTCTTAGGACCTTCCGTAAAATTCCATACAGTAGGTTGGCACCATCCCGCCCAGTGAGCAGTGATCGTAATGCCGTACTCTCGGCAAGCCTCGTTGACAAGCTCTGCCATTTCGTCGGTATAAAGATGCATTTTCCAGTTTGTCATCTGGCAATTATCAAAGCCCATTTCCTTCATGAGCTTGAATTTTTCTTTGATATCGGAACCTAAAAAGGCCTGTGCTCCCACTTTCATCACAAAGATCTTCCTTTCTGTTGAAGTTTAGATTTGGCGTAAATTATTCTGCAACAACTGTCTTTGCTTCGCTTCTTATGCATTGACGTCCATTTTTGTTTCACAAGGATGCTCGTATTATAGCACACGATATTCACGTTGTCAACGAGATGAAGTAAAAAACATTAAAAAGATCTATGATTCATAATGAAGAATGAGTAAACCGACCAAATCTAATTTTTCACCCCTCCGAACAGCTTGGTGTGCTACCGGGACAATCAGCCGAACTTCCATGACTTTTGTAACCCCAAAAAGCAAAAAGAGAGGGGCGATCCTAAGATCTCCCCTCCTTGAAATGGTCTTATTTTATAAGGCTTTTCGGAATCAGCCGAAGTATCTCTCAAGCAGACCCTGGAACGCCTTGCCGTGACGAGCCTCGTCGCGAGCCATTTCGTGCACGGTATCGTGGATGGCGTCCAGATTCAGCTCCTTAGCCATCTTTGCCAGCTCGAACTTGCCTGCGGTTGCGCCGTTCTCGGCCTCAACTCTCATCTCAAGGTTTCTCTTGGTCGAGTCGGTCACGACCTCACCGAGCAGCTCTGCGAACTTTGCCGCGTGCTCAGCCTCCTCGAAGGCGCCCTTTTCCCAGTACAGACCGATCTCGGGGTAGCCCTCACGGTGTGCGACGCGTGCCATCGCCAGGTACATACCGACCTCGGTGCACTCGCCCATAAAGTTCGCCTTCAGACCCTCGATGATGGCCTCGGGTGCGCCCTTGGCAACGCCAACAACGTGCTCGGCAGCCCAATCAAGCTTACCCTCTTTTACTTCCTCAAACTTCTCTGCGGGAACCTTGCACTGGGGGCAACGCTCGGGAGCGCTCTCACCCTCGTGGATATAGCCGCATACGGTGCATCTGAACTTTTTCATGTGTAATTCCTCCATATAATATGATGATTTATTTTTATTTTTTGGGAAAACAAATTTGGTCCTTCTCGGTGCCGTCAATCTCCCGGAGCATCACGTCCAGCGTCACACGATCAAGGTCTTGTGCCAACCGCTCGGAGGCGGCGACAAACAGGCAATGGAACGAGCAACCGCTCTTTTCATATCCCATGCGCGAGCAGCAATAGCTCGCATCGCAGCAGCGATTGATGGCGATGGGACCGTCCAGCAGCTCGATCAGCTCGCGCACGCTGATATTTTCTGGCTCCTTCGCCAGCCGATACCCGCCGTTTTTGCCTCGCTGCGCAGTGACGATACCGCCAAGTGACAGCTTGCGCAAAATCTTGAGCGCGAACTTGGGTGAGAGCGACGTTTGTGCGGCGATGCTACCCGCATCGGTCAGCGCGTCGGTCTTGCCGAGCAGCCAGGCAATGCGCAGCGCACCGTCGGCCTCTCTTGTCAATCCGATCATTTTTCCGCACCTCCCTTGGCTCTCTCGTTCATTGCACCCCTATTATAACGCACAAAAAAACGTTTGTCAATAGGTTTTGCAAAAATATTTCTACTTTTTTTGTATAAATTTGAAAATGCTTGAGAAATATAGCAAAAAAGGGCTTGACAGCGCAAGGACAATCCGTTATAATATGGGTAGAAACCGTCAATATAGGAGGTATAAACATATGAAAACGGTAAAAATCAAGCTTTCCACGATTGCAGACGTTCGCGACTTTGTCAACGCTATGGTTGGCTTTGGCGGCGACGTTGATCTGGCTTCGGGTCGCTACGTGGTTGACGGTAAGTCGATCATGGGTATCTTCAGCCTGGACCTGCTCAACCCCATCGACATGACCATTCGCGGCGAGGTCGGCGCAGACGAGCTGATGAGCAAGGTCGCTCGCTTCATCGTAGAATAAAGCAAAAACGGCAGAGAGGTGCGAGCCTCTCTGCTTTTTCTATAAACATATTGACCTCTTTCGCGCTATCCCTTGCAATTATCCCTCACATGTGCTATCATGCAGCTATCAAGGTCAAGGAGGTCTGTCATGAATTTGTATTCCTACAAGCAAGCCCCCATCCGCGTGTTCGGCGTACCGCATGTGGAGCAAACGGGTGAATTGCGCCGACTTCCCGACGAGCTGCTGGAACAGCTCCCTCTCATTAAGGAGCGCAAGCTGGGACTTCGCACGCCGGGCGCGCGCATTGCCTTCCGCACGAATTCAAAAAATATCCATATTAAAATGACCGTCATTCCAGCCTTCGACATTGCCATGTCGGTCTGGGCCAACAGCGCGGCCTACGTTTACGTGGGCGACCGTGCGACCATGCGCTACGCGGGTCACGTCGCGCCCAAGTCCTACGAGCAAGCCAAATTTGAGGGCGAGGTGCGCAAGTCGGGCGAGATGGAGGACGTTACGGTCTATCTGCCCCGCAACGTACACGTGGACGACGTTACGATCGGTCTTGACGACGGCGCAACGCTTGAGCCGCCCACCCCCTATCGCTACGGCAAGCCCATTGTATTTTACGGCTCGTCCATCACCGAGGGCGGCTGTGCCACGCTGCCGACCAACGCCTATACAGCCATCGTGTCGCGTCACCTGGACGCCGACCACGTCAACCTCGGCTTCTCGGGCAGCGCGCAGGGCGAGCCGTGTCTGGCCGACTTCATCAACACGCTGGACATGAGCGTATTCGTGTTGGACTATGACAATAACGCCCCGACGCCCGACCATCTGCGTGCCACGCACGA
>JAZQMI010000115.1:0-2421 GCA_045543375.1 Eubacteriales bacterium
TGCTTATTCGGGCGACGACAAGTGGGCCGAGCGACTTGAGCTTGTAGCCTTCAACGCGCTTCCCGCCACCATCAGCGACGACATGTAAGTCGGATCGTAGCCATGTCGTTCTGTGAGCCAAGGAGTTGAAAAATGATGTTGTCTTCCTAAGACCGCTTGGCCTCCGACTTTGCTTATTCGGGCGACGACAAGTGGGCCGAGCGACTTGAGCTTGTAGCCTTCAACGCGCTTCCCGCCACCATCAGCGACGACATGTGGACGCATCAGTACGTCCAGATGAGCAACCAGATATCCTGCGAGAAGGTTCCCGTTCACGGCAAGCCCATCTTCCGCACCGTCACGGGCGAGGCGCATCTGTTCGGTCTGGAACCGCACTACGGCTGCTGTACCGCAAACTTCAATCAGGGTTGGCCCAAGCTCGCCATTTCGACCTTCATGCACAAGGGTGATACCGTCATCAGCGTGCTGCCCATCCCCGCCGCTCTTGATACCGAGCTTTGCTCGATCACGCAGGAGGGCGACTATCCCTTCAAAAACGAGATCACTTATACCGTCAAGGCAAAGGCCGACTTCACCTTCAAGGCACGCATTCCCGCTTTCGCCAAAAACGTTACGGTCAACGGTGAGGCGTCCGAGAGTGGCATCCTTACCTTCTCGCTGCTTGCGGGCGAGGAGCGCGTCATTCATGTGTCCTTTGATACCGAGGTGCAGTTCATCGACCGCCCCTACGACCTCAAAAGCGTCAAGTGCGGCTCGCTCATTTTCTCGCTCCCCATCGCACATGACAAAAGAATGCTTGAATACGAGAGAAACGGCGTTGAACGCAAGTTCCCTTACTGCGACTACGAGTTGATCCCGACCTCCGCATGGAATTACGCATACAGCGACACGACGCTGACCGTCGAGCGCCATCAAGTGAATGAGATCCCCTTCTCGTCCGAGCACCCCGCCGTAACGGTGAGTGCCAAGATGACGCCCATCAATTGGGGCTTTGAAGAAGGCTATGAAATCTTCTGCGCCAAGGTACCCGAATCGCGCGAGCCTGCCGGCGAGCAGATCGACGTCAAGCTGCAGCCCTATGGCACGGCCAAGCTGCGTATGACCGAAATGCCGCTAATATGAACGTAAAAAAGACCACCGAAATCTCGGTGGTCTTTTCATTATGTCTTTGTAAATTCACTCAGCCGCTTGGCAAGCTCTAGCGGCACGCGCAAGCCCCCCAGACCCGTGCCAAGGGCGACGTCGGGCTTGTTCTGACCGTGAAAATCGCTGCCGCCGCTTTCCGAAAGTCCGAATTCGCGTGCAACCGAGCGTGCCGCGACGTGTGTATGCTCGGAGTAGCGGGAATAATATGTTTCCATGCCGACGAGCCCTTGCTCGATGGCTGTGGGCAAAAAGGTGCGCAGCATGGTCTCGTCCATGCTCAGATAGGGATGGGCCAGCACAGGAACAGCTCGGACGCGACGCAAAAAGGCAATCGTTTCACAAGCGTCCAGCCGCACGGGCGGCACGTACAATCCGCGCTTAGGAGAGAGCAGCGTTTCAAACGCCTCTTTGACACTTTCCACATACCCCTCGCGGCACAATGCCGCACCGATGTGGGCGCGGTTGATATTACCATTGGGTGTCGCAGATGCGATCTCATCGTAGTCGATGCGGTAGCCCGCTGCCTTCAGGCGATCGACCAAGGCGCGGTTGCTCTGTTGCTTGCGCACGTTCATTTGATCGACCAGAGCCGTCACCTCGTCGTATGCCTTGCATGGCAAAAACAGCCCCAGCACGTGCAGCTCGGTGTTTTGATATTCGGTTGAGATTTCTACGCCGGGGATGGCCCAAATATCGCGCCGCGCAGCGGCTGACAAAAACTCGTCCAGCCCCGCGACCGTATTGTGGTCGCAAAGTGCCACAGCGGCAAGACCTGCCCCTACGGCGGCGTCAAGCAATTCGGTCGGTGTGTACGTTCCGTCCGAAGCGGTGGAGTGGGTGTGAAGATCGCAGTACATGGTGGCTCCTGTTCTGAGGTGATGTCTGTATTCATTATAACACATGTAAAAGAGTAATGCAAGTGAAAAATGCGTGATACCCGCGCGTGGGTTCGGAGAACCGTGAGCGGATTACGGGGCTCAGAACCCCGAACTCGCGCGTGCGCGAGTTCACAAAGTTACGGCAAGCCGCAACTTTCAGGCGGGTTGTCACACGAACTTAACGAGCAAAAATAATATCGTTGCGAGGGCTCGACCGATTTGTCACCCTTCGGGTGCCAAATAGCGAGTTTTCTTGACGGCATAGCACGTCAAGAAAACATCGCGACCCGCGCGCTGCGCGCACGGGTTCGGAGAACCGTGAGCCGGTAAAAAAGAAAAAAAACCACACCGCGGGTGGTGTGGTTTTTTTTTTTGGGGGGGTGACGGGGGTCGAGCC
>JAZQMI010000116.1:0-19431 GCA_045543375.1 Eubacteriales bacterium
GGTACTCATACTCCGGCTTTTTGTCCTCGTACGCGAGCTTTGCAATTGCAGACTCCTCATACTCGGTGATGGAGATAGAGCAGGAATCCTCACCCTCAAAAATGACAGCCCGTTTTTTAGCGTTCGACCTCTTCCATAATATAGGCTTCCAGAATATCGCCAACCTTCAGGTCACTGAAGCGCTCCATCGTGATACCGCACTCGTAGCCCTGTGCGACCTCGCGGGCGTCGTCCTTAAATCTCTTGAGCGAGGATACCTCGTCCTCGAAGATCACGACGCTGTCGCGCAGCACGCGGATCTTGGATGCGCGGGTGATCTTACCGTCGGTGACGTAAGAGCCCGCAATGGTTCCGACACCGGGCACGTGAATGGTCTGGCGGACCTCGGCGTGACCCATGAGCGCCTCGACGTACTTGGGAGCCAGCATACCCTTCATGGCAGCCGTGATCTCCTCGATCGCATCGTAAATGACGCGGTAGGTGCGGATCTCAACGCCCTGACGCTCGGCGCTGTCAAGTGCCGACTTATCGGGACGGACGTTAAAGCCGACCACGATGGCGTTGGATGCGGCGGCGAGCATAACGTCGCCCTCAGTGATACCGCCGGCAGCCGAGTGAATGACGCACACCTTGACCTCCTCGTTGGAGATCTTGAGCAGCGAGGCCTTGACGGCCTCGGCCGAGCCGACCACGTCGGCCTTGACGATGACGTTGAGGTTCTTGACACCCTCGGAGATCTGTGCGAACAAATCGTTCAGGTTGGCGCGTGCGTTGGCACGGAAGCCCTCCTCCTTGGCGGCGTTCTTACGGTCGTCGGCCAGCGTTCTTGCCATTCTCTCGTCCTCGACCGCCTGGAACTCGTCGCCTGCGGTGGGAACCTCGGCAAGACCCGTGATCTCGACGGGAACGGAGGGACCTGCCACCTTGACGGTCTTACCACGGTGGTCGGTCATGGCGCGGACACGTCCGACGGCCGTACCGGCAATGACGATATCGCCGTCGTGCAGCGTACCGTTCTGTACCAGCACGGTGGCCACGGGACCGCGGCCCTTATCCAGCTTTGCCTCGATGATGATACCCTTGGCGCGGCGGTTGGGGTTGGCCTTGAGCTCCTTGACCTCTGCCACGAGCAGAACGCTCTCGAGCAGCTCGTCGATACCCTGACCGGTCAGAGCCGACACGGGCACGCACATGACGTCGCCGCCCCACTCCTCGGGAACGAGATCGTATTGCGTCAGCTCCTGCTTGATCTGATCGGGATTTGCGGTGGGCTTATCCATCTTGTTGATGGCGACGATGATGTCGATGCCCGCCGATTTTGCATGGTTGATGGCCTCGATGGTCTGAGGCATGATGCCGTCGTCTGCGGCGACGACCAGAATGGCGATATCGGTCGCCTGCGCACCGCGGGCGCGCATAGCGGTGAAGGCCTCGTGTCCGGGCGTGTCAAGGAAGGTGATATCCTGACCGTTGATCTTGACGCGATATGCGCCGATGTGCTGAGTGATACCGCCCGCCTCACCGGCCGTCACGCGGGTGTGACGGATGGCGTCGAGCAGCGAGGTCTTACCGTGGTCAACGTGACCCATGACGCACACGACGGGTGCGCGGGTTTTCAGATCGTCCTCGGTATCCTCGGTTTCGTCGAACAGCTTTTCCTCGATCGAAACGACGACCTCCTTGGTCACGCTGATGCCCAGCGACTCGGCGACCAGCGACGCGGTGTCAAAGTCGAGCATCTGGTTGACCGTGGCCATCACGCCCATCATCATGAGCGCCTTGACGACCTCGCCCGTCTTGACCTTGAGCGCCGACGCCAGATCGCTGACGATGATCTCCTCGGGCAGCGTGACGTTGGTGGGCAGAATGTGAACGGGCTCGTTGGTCTTTTTCTTATTGCCCTTACCAAAGGCATTCTTGGAGGTTGTGCCGCGGGCAGCACCGGGCTGCTGACGACGAGCCTTGCCGCCGTCCGTGCCGCGCAGAGCGCTATCGCGCTCGGACACAAAGTTCTCCAGCTTATCATCATATTTCGAAGGGTCGTAGGTTGCGCCACCGCGCGTATCGACCACGCGGGTCGAGCGCTGCGAGGGCGAGCTCTGTGCGCCGGCGACGCGAATGGTCGCCTGCGGACGGAAGGTTTCCTTCAGACCGCCGACCTGCTGATATTCTCTGTCTTTATCAAAGCCGCCGCCCATGCCGTTGCCGCCCTTGTTCTGGGGCTTGCCTTGCGGCTTGTTGCCAAAGCCGCCCTGTGCGGGACGATCCTGTCTGGGCGCAAAGCCACCCTGCGAGGGTCTGTTCTGACCGTAGGGTGCATTGCCCTGGGCAAAGCGGTCCTGACGAGGTGCGCCAAAGCCGCCATTCGCGGGGCGATCCTGGCGGGGGGCAAAGCCGCCCTGCGCGGGACGGTCCTGACGGGGTGCGCCACCTTGAGGACGCTCACCCTGCGGACGTGCTGCGGGGGCTGCGGGAGCCTTGGGTGCCGTTGCCTGCTGAGGCGTGCGAGGGGCTGCGGGGGCTGCCGCACGGGGTGCTTCTGCCTTGGCAGGTGCTGCGGGAGCAGCCTTTGGCTCGACTTTTTTCTCGGCAGTCTTGGGCGCCTCCGTTTTGGGAGCTTCTGCCTTTGCGGGCTCTGCCTTGGGAGCCTCTTGCTTGACGGGCTCTGCCTTGGGAGCCTCTTGCTTGACGGGCTCTGCTTTGGGGGCCTCCTCCTTGACGGGGGCAGGCTCCTCTTCCTTGGGCTTATTCTTGGAGGGGATCCGGGTCACACCGTCCAAATAATCCTCGATGTTGGAGATCTGATTTTCTCTTGTCAGCTTCTCCATCAGGATATCGAATTCGCGCGGCTCAAGCGTGCGCTGGGTCGTTTTGACCTCAAAGCCCTCGGCCGTCAGAATGTCGGCAAGCTCCTTGCTTTTCACCCCAAGATCCTTAGCCATCTTATTCAATTTATATTGCGGGTTGATTGCCATGTTACCTCCTAAAAATCCACCGGCACAAAAGGTGTTCTCTTATGTCGTCAGTTGTCGTTGTTGCTGTTGCTGTTGTGTTCGTTTTGCTCGCTTGCGGCAAGCTGTGCGTCGATCATACGGCAAAGCTGCTCGTCGCAAATGGCGACGGCGGCAAGCGTTGCGCTCTTACCCAGCGCCCCTGCCAGCGTCGCGCCGTCAAAGTCAAGACGGACGTGCCGCGTTTGGTAGCTTGCGCATTTATCGGTCAGCTTTTTGTGCGTCCCGTCCGACGTGTCGGCCGCCTCGAGCACGAGCAGCGGTTTTTTCTTGCCGCCGCTTCGCAGTGCCTCGCACACCATGGGTGTACCAAAGATCAGCGCACCCGCGCGGGCGCAAAGGCCGAGCGATGAGAGCAGCTTATTGGGCGTTGTCTTGCTCTTGGGCATACGCTTGCAGCTCCTTTTCCATTTGATCGTAGACCTCATCGGGAATGGAGCACTCCAGTGCCGACTCAATGCGGCGGCTCTTACGAGCCTTGCGCAGGCATTTGACGTCACGGCAGATATACGCGCCGCGACCGGACTTGCGTCCCGTCATATCAAGGCACACCGCACCACCCTCCTCGGGGGGACGGACGACGCGCAACAGCTCAAGCTTTGGCTTGTGCTCGTTGCAGCCAAGACATTGCCGCATGGGTATCTTTTTTACCTTGGTCGCCAATTTGAAACACTCCCAACTCTTGATTAGTAAGACTTGATATCGACCTTATGACCGGTCAGGCGAGCGGCCAGGCGTGCGTTCTGACCCTCCTTACCGATGGCGAGCGAGAGCTGGTCGGGTGCGACCACGACGCGGCAAACTCTCTCCTCGGTGACCTCAACGCTCTCGACCGTGGCAGGTGCCAGAGCGGCGGCCACGTATTCGGCGGGATCCTCGCTGTACTTGACGATATCGATCTTCTCGCCGCGCAGCTCGTCGAGAATGGACGAGATACGCATGCCGTGGTTACCGATGCAAGCGCCGACGGGATCGACGTCCGCATCGCGCGACATGACGGCGATCTTGGTGCGCGAGCCGGCCTCACGGGCTACGCCCTTGACGATGACGATGCCGTCAGCGATCTCGGCGATGTCAAGCTCGAACATGCGGCGCACAAGACCGGGATGGTTACGCGACAGCGTGACCAGCGGGCCGCGCGACTCGCGGTTGACTTCAATGACGAACACGCGGATGCGGTCACCGACCGTAAACGTTTCGCCGGGGATCTGCTCGGATTTGAGCAGCGTGGCGTAGCTCGTGCCCGTTTCCAGCACGACGTTACCCGTTTCTCTGTCGATCTTGGAAACGGTCGCCGTGATGATCTCCTCGCGTTTGTTCTCATAAGCCTCCTGCATCACGCGGCGCTCGCCCTCGCGAATGCCCTGAATGATGACCGACTTGGCGGCACCGGCGGAAAGTCTGCGGAAATTCTTGGTCTTGACCTCGGTCTCAACGACCTTGCCGACCGTGTATCTCTTGCTGATCTTTTTTGCGTCCTCAAGCGAAATCTGCGTTTCGGGGTCCTCGACCACCTCCACAACGTCCTTTTGCTGATACAGACGCACGTCCTTCTTGACGGGATCAATGACAACGCGCACGTTGGTGTTGGTGCCGTACTCTTTTTTGTAAGCGGCAGTCAGTGCGGCCTCGATCTTCTCATACATGTATTCGGGGGGAATGCCCTTCTCCTTTTGCAACAGATCCAGCGCGGTGAAAAACTCAGTATTCATCGTTTGATAACCAATATCCTTTCCTTTTGTGTATAATCACTTGCTATTAGAATTCGTATACGGTGGTCAGGCGGCTGACCGAGGCGCGGGGGATGGCGAGCTGCTGCTCACCCACGGCGATCACGACGGCGCCCTGCTCATCAAGACCCACCAGCGTGCCGCGGTGGACTCTTGTGCCGTTCAAGGGAGCAAACAATCTTGCCTCGACCGTCTCGCCGATGCAGACGGCGATGTGCTCGGGCGTTTTGAGCTCGCGCTCAATGCCGGGCGAGGATACCTCAAGGTGATAAGAGTCGGTGATGGGATCGGCCTCGTCAAGTACGGGGTCGATGGCGCGGCTGAAGCGCTCACAATCGTCGATGGTGATACCCGCCTCGCTGTCGATGGTGATGCGAAGGTAATAATCTGCGCCCTCGCGGACGTATTCGACGTCCCAGAGCACGTAGCCAAGCTCGTCAGCCAGCGGCTGTGCCAAAGCGGTCACAACCTCGGCAACGCTTGCGCCTTTTTTGTTTGCCATATAGCGGCTCTCCTTTTTTGAAAATTTGGCATCATGCAATGGAGAGTGGACTCTTGCGAACCCACTCTCCAAACTGCATGATTGATACTATCCTTGGTTAGTATATCACACTTTTTGCCGTATTGCAAGGGGTTTTTGCGTATTTTTTCATTTTTTCTTCATCTTTTTTCTATATAACACGTCTTTTTTCGGAAAAATCGCACCGCGCGGCACACTTTGGCATAACATGGAATGACTACATACAAGGAAAGGCAGGGATGATAGCATTGAAGATCGTCGTCGTTCGACCGCCCGCCATTTTGGCACCGCTGCTTCGAAAATTGTTCGGCGTGCGCAAAAGCAGGAAAAAATAATTCAAAATTTTCCACGCGCTCTCCTCACATAAAATCCCCCACCCATCGCATACTATTCTCGGTACAATTCAGCTCCGGCACGCCGGGTCTGGCTTGTGCCGGAGCTCTCTTTGGTGACACGCGGTCACCCTGAACGAACGAAAAAGGAATTCCAAACAAATGAGACCATCCCCTATGAAGCAAAATCCCGCCCTGGCACTCACCGCATGGGTGAGCATGCTGTGCCTTTTGCTGCTCGCGCTGACGCCCGCCGCCTCCGCGGCGCGCATGAACGGTGCCCAAAAGGTCATGCGCCGCATGCGCTGGATGCCACGGGTGGAAAACGGCATCGTCACAGACGGTGACGGCATCATCGGAAACAGCGCACGCGGTGCGGATCACGCGCGACACGCTCGTCGCCCGCGCCCGGCGCATATGATGACGGGATCGGACATTCCGCCCGATCCCATATTGCCCGATCTGCCCGAGAACGGCGTGAACGGCAACATGAACGATCTCCCCGACGGCATGGGTTCGATGCCGGATCACGCAGGTGATCCCATTGACGGCCACGCGCTCAACAACGGTGATCGGGGCAACACGGCAAACGACACGGACGGCAACCTTGCAAACGACGCCCAGAACGGCGACGCTGCAAGCGACGTCACGGACGACGCCACCGCAAACGGCGTTTTGCCCTGGATCATCGGTATCATCGTGCTCCTTAGTGTCGTGCTCATCGCACTGGCGCTGATGCCGAAACGAAAAAGAAATTCCTGAACGCGGGTGCACGCTTTCCCACAGGTGCCCCCATCTTTCCCGGTTGATTTTTCGGGAGGGACGAGCCGCTCGGCCGTCCCTCCTTTTTTTGGTCATAGTGCCGAAAAACGGGCAATGCCCTTGCATTGACTTGACAAGCGTAGTATAATAATACCATCAAGACCATTGGATGTGCAAAAGCACAACAAGCCGAAAGGAGAGAGGACGTTGAATATCGTTATCGTAGGCGACGGACGAGTGGGCGACACGCTCATTCAGTATATATCGGGTGAGGGACACAGCGTCACCGTCATCGACAAAAACCCTGCGCTTGTCAGCCGCGTGGTCAACGAATACGACGTCATGGGCGTCGCGGGCAACGGTGCCAGCCATGAGGTTCAGACCGAGGCGGGCGTCAAGGACGCCGATCTGTTCATTGCCGTGGCGGAAACGGACGAGCTGAACATGGTCTGCTGCATGATGGCCAAAAGCCTTGGTGCCTCGCACACCGTGGCACGCGTAAGAAACCCCGAATATTCGCGCGAGGGTGCTTTTTTGCGCGACCATCTGGGCATTGATCTGGTCGTCAATCCCGAGTACGACACGGCAACCGAGATCGCCCGCCTCATTCGCTTTCCTGCCGCGCTCAAGCTGGACGCGTTTGCCAAGGGACAGGTCGATATGGCCGAAATTTATATTTCCGAGGGGCATCCGCTGGCAGGACGTCAGCTCTATACGCTGTCCTCGCTGTTCGGCGTCCGCGTGCTGGTGTGCGCCATCCGCCGCGGCGACGAGGTGTTTATCCCCTCGGGTGATTTCACCGTCATGGTCGGCGACAGCGTCAGCATCACCGCCTCGCACACCGATCTTTCCGCCTTTTTCGGCAAGCTGGGGCTGATGGGTAAGCCCATCAAGTCCGCTATGCTGCTGGGCGGCAGCCGCACCTCGTACTACTTAGCCGAGCGCCTTGCCAAGCTGGGCATCGCCGCTCGCGTGATGGTCGAGGACAGCGCGCGCGCCACCGAGCTTGCGGCGCTTTTGCCTCACACGCGTATCATTCACGGTGACTGCACCGACAGCGAGCTGCTGGCAGACGAAGGCATGGCCGATATGGACGCCTGCATCGCGTTGACCGACAACGACGAGGAAAACGTCATCGTTTCCATGTTCGCACGCACGCAGGGCGTCGAACGCATCATCACCAAGATCGACCGACTGTCCTTTGTCAAGATGCTGCCCCAGATCGGTGTCGAGTGCACGGTCTCTCCCAGACAGCTCTCGGCGGCGACCGTGCTACGGTATCTGCGTGGGCTGGAAAACGGTCGCAAGCGCGATGCGGAAAACGCCTCGCCCATCGGCATCAAGTCGCTCTACAAGCTGTGTGACGGACGCGCCGAGGCGCTGGAATTCGACGTGGACGAGAGCTTTTCTCTGACCGGCGTAAAGTTCATGTCGCCTGATTTCCGTCTCAAGCCCAACACGCTCATCGCTTCGATCGTGCGCAACGGCTCTGTCATTTATCCGCACGGCCTGAGCACGCTGGAGGTGGGCGACAGCGTTGTCGTGGTCACAACCAATCTTCAGCTTCGTGAGCTGAGCGATATCCTTGCCTGAAGCGGAGGCACACGATGAATTTTCGATTGATCTTCTATATCCTCGGACAGATCATGCGCGCCACGGGCGCACTCATGGTCATTCCGCTCACAGCCTCGCTTTGCTACCGCGAAAACGCGCTGCCCATGCTCATTCCCATGGTGCTGCTGCTTGTCATCGGCACGGCGCTGACGTGGCGCAAGCCCGCCGAGCGTGACCGCATGGGTGTGCGCGACGGTCTCTTTGTCGTCGGTATCTCATGGGTCGTGCTCTCGCTGTTCGGCATGCTGCCGCTCTTGCTTTGCGGTGCGCTGCGCAGCCCCGTCGACGCTTTTTTTGAAACCGTTTCGGGCTTTACCACCACGGGTGCGACCGTGCTCGGCAGTGCCGTGGGTACGCTGCCCTCGGAGCTGCCGCGCGGTGTCGGACTTTGGCGCGCGCTGACGCATTGGATCGGCGGTATGGGAATCTTAGTGTTCGTGCTGGCTGTCATGCCGCAGCAGCAGTTCAAGTCCGCTCGACTCATGCACGCCATGCGTGCCGAGATGCCCGGTCCCGTCGCCTCCAAGGTGGTGGCGACCATCCGCCGCTCGTCGGCCATCATTTACGCCATTTATATCGTTTTGACGCTGATCGAGCTTTTGCTGCTGCTTGCGGGCGGCATGCCGTTTTACGAGGCGCTGCTGCACTCGCTGTCCACGGCGGGTACGGGCGGCTTTTCCAGCATGGACGCCTCGATCGGCGCTTACAGCAGCTCGTATATCCATTGGGTCATCACCGTCTTTATGCTGCTGTTCTCGATCAACTTCAATTTGTATTATCTCATTTTGATCGGGCAAGTGTCGCGTGCGCTGCTCAGCGAGGAGCTTAGGTGGTTTCTCGTCGTCGTCGGTGCGTCGACCGTAGCCATCACGCTCAACATTCTTCCCATGTACGACAGCTTTGCTATCGCCTTGCGTGACGCGGCCTTTAACGTATCCTCGTTTATATCGACGACAGGCTTCACCACTGTCACCTACGATTCCTGGCCGCCACTCTCTCAGGCTCTTCTCGTACTACTCATGTTCATCGGCAGCTGCGCCGGCTCGACGGGCGGTGGTCTGAAGATCAGTCGACTTTTAATCTTGTTCAAGGGCGCACTTCGAGAGCTGCATCTGATGCTGCATCCGCGCGAGGTACGCGCGGTACGTGTGGACGGCAAACCGGTCGAAAACGAGACCATCCGCGGCGTCAATACGTATTTCGTTATCTATTTTACGATTTTCGCTCTCTCAACCGTCGCGCTGCTCGCCATGGATGATATGGACCTTGTGACTGCCTTCACCTCGGTATCCTCCTGTATGAACAACGTCGGCCCGGGCCTTGGCGAGATCGGTCTGCTCGGTGGCGGTAGCTTTGGCGGCTTTTCGATCGGTGCTAAGCTGCTTCTGTCCTTCAATATGCTCGTCGGACGGCTTGAGCTGTTCCCCGTTCTCATTCTGTTCCTCCCGACCGCGTGGTCGAAAAAATAATGACACCCAAGGGCGGCCGTGTGCCGCTCACAATTTGAAAGGAGTTACATAGTTATGATTTACATTGTTTTGGCATTGCTGACCGCCGCCGCGCTGTTCGCCCTTCTGGGCATTTCGGCAGGCAAGACCTGGAAAATGCGCCCGCGTCAGCTCCTTTGCGTGGTCGGTGCGCTGTGGCTGCTGCTCGGTGCGTTCGCCGTCGTTCCCACGGGTCACACGGGTATTCTGACCACCTTTGGCAAGGTCGAGGACACGACGCTTGAGGCAGGACTTCACTTCAAGCTGCCCATTCAGGAGGTCGTCGTCATGGACAACCGTACCCAGAAGTCAGTGGTCGAGCTGTCCTGCTTCTCCAGCGACATTCAGGAGGTGTCGGTCAAATACTCCATCAACTATCAGATCCAGAAAAGCGATGCGCAGAACATCTACAAGACCATCGGTGCAAACTACTACGACGTCGTCATGCAGCCTCGTATTGAGGTCGCCGTTCGCTCGGTCATTGCTAAGTACACGGCCGAGACGCTGATTGAAAACCGCGACACGCTGTCCTCGCAGATCACCGACATTCTGCTCGAGGAGCTGGCAGATTATAACATCGACGTCGTCAACACGGCCATCGAGGACATGGACTTCTCGGACGTCTTTACCCAAGCCGTCGAGGATAAGCAGGTCGCTCAGCAGCAAAAGCTGAAGGCCGAGACCGAGCAGGAGCAAAAGACCATGGAGGAGCAGGCCGCCGCCGACCGTCAGGTCATCACAGCCAAGGCCGAGGCTGAGGTCGCCAAGATCCAGGCTGAGGCAGACAAGGAGGTCCTGCAGATCCAGGCCGACGCTGCCGAGTATGCCGGTCAGAAGGACGCCGCCGTCAACGAGGCACTTGCCTCGTCGCTGACCGACATTCTGCTTGAGTACTACGCCATCAAGCAGTGGGACGGTAAGATGCCCGAGTATCTTGCCGGTATAGATGAGGGCGGCATTCTCGCGCTCATCTACGGTCTGCAGAATCAGGCCGAGGCTGACGAAACGGTCGCCGATCCCTCGATCGACGATGGCGTTCCTGCCGCTGAAAATAGCGCCGAGCCCACCACCTGACGCTCAATTTCAGCAAAAAATGCACGCTGTGTACCCACTCCGGGCACGCAGCGTGCTCTTTTTTGTGTCGGAGTGCTTGACAAAGTGAGCAAAACGGGTTATAATGGTTATCCACACGGCTACATCCGTGTAATGAGGACAAGGGGGTCTACCTTTTGAATTCAGAGATCAGTAAATCCGCATTCAGCTTCGCCGCACCGGAGGGACTCAGGGTCAACCTGCTCGCCTCCGCTTTTGGCGTGCCCAAGGCCTCCCCCGTCTTTTCGTGGGTCATGCACTCGGGCGAGGTCGGCGATATTCAAACGGCCTATCGCATCGTCATGGCAAGCCGTCTGGCTGACTTTGCAGACAAGGATTATTTGCTGGACACCGGTTGGGTCGCCTCGGACGAGAGCAGCAATGTGACCATTGCGGGTCTTGACAAGGTGCTCGCCGACAACGAGCTGTATTACTGGGCGGTCATGCTGCGCAACAAGAGCGGCGCAGAGAGCGCCATGTCCGAGCCCTCCCCTTTGGTGACCGCCGTAGGCGGCGATTGGGAGGATACGCGCGGCGTCTGGTGCGCCGACGGCGAGGGCGCGGGTAATTTCTGCTTTTTGCGTACCGAATTCAAGTTGGCGGATGCCAAGGACGTTGAGCGTGCCGTGCTGTCGATTACGGCGACCTCTCCCGAACCCGCCCACCGCTACGTATACCATGCCTTTCTTGACGGCACCTTCGTCGGTCTTGGCCCCACCCGCATCGGGCGCGACACGGGCGGCGAAGAGCTGCTTTACTATAACACCTTCGACGTCACGCGTTGGATGACCGAGGGCACGCACGCGTTGGCTGCCCTGTGCTACACGACGCGCGAAAAGGCGTTTCTTTGTCAGTTGACCGTGTTTTATACCGACGGCTCCAAGCAGGTGCTGTTCAACAGCGCACGCGACGCCGAAAACACGTTCGGTCTTGACGGGACGGCCGTTTTCTCGTCGGGTCACTCAGTCGGTACGCATTTTTACGAGGACGAGGCGGAAAACATCAACGCCACCGTCTATCCCTTTGGCTTTGATCGCCCCGGCTTTGACGGTGCATGGAGCGCTGTTCGCGTGGGCGAGGATATTGAAATTGAACATGAGCGTCGCCTTGAGCCTTATCTCGGCGAGCCCGTCGAGCGCATCGCGCAGGACGTGGCGTCGGTCGAGCGGGACGAGGACGGCTGCATCCACGTCGACCTGGGTCAGGAGATTGTGGGCGGGCTGCGCCTGACGGTCAACTCCCCTTGCGCACAGACCGTCACGCTGCGCTTTGGCGAGGAGCTGCGCGAGGACGGACGCGTGCTGTGTCCCATGCGCACGGGCAACGATTACACCGAGCAGTGGACGCTGCGTAAGGGCGAGCAGACGCTCGAGGGCTTCGGCATGAAGGGCTTCCGCTACGTCGATATTGAAAATTGCCCCGTCGAGCTTGGTGAGGACGCCGTCAAGGGCATTGCCCTGCGCCGCCGCTTTGATGCCGAGCAATCGCTGTTCAACTGCTCCAACGAGGTGCTGTGTCTGTTGTACGATACGAGCAAATACGCTGTTTGCGCCACCTCGCAGGATCTTTACGTCGATTCGCAGACGCGCGAGCGTACGCCTTATGAGGGCGATGCGCTCATCAATATGCTGTCCGCTTACCATACCGCAAGCGACCGCTCGCTCGCTCGCTTTACCATCGACTATCTGCTCTCGCACCGCACCTGGCCGGCGGATTACGCCATTTTACCCATTCACATGGTGCGCCTGGATTATCTTTATACGGGCGACCGCACGCTGCTTGACCGTCACTACGGCACGCTGCGTCGGCTCATGCTGGCCGAAAAGGTGGACGAGCGTGTGGGGCTGATCGGTGCCAAGCCGGTGGGCGAGGGCAACCGCGACCGCATCATGGTCGACTGGCCCGCCTGCTCACGCGACGGCTACGCCGAAAACGCACATTACAACACCGTTTACAACGCGCTTTGCTACATTTGCCTGCGTGATATGACCGTCATGGCCAGCGTGCTGGGCAAGGAGGACGAGGCGACCGCCTACCGCAACGTAGCGGACAACCTGCGTGCGGATATGATCGATCTGCTGTACAATCCCGACGTCGGCGCATTCCGCGACGGCCTGACGGCCGACGGCGAGCCCATCGAGCACTACGCGCAGCACGCCACCGCGTACGCGCTTTGTGCCGGCATTTTCGCCGACGACGCCATGAAAGACGCGCTCGGGCGCACGCTGGTGCGTCAGGACGCCATCCGAACGAGCATTTACGGCGCATATTTTCTGATCGAGGCGCTTTACCGCGCGGGATTTGGCGCGTACGCGACGGCGCTGCTTGCCAGCGACGACTGCACGCCCGGTGCGCACACGTTCGCCGCAGCGCTCTGCAACAACGGTGCGACCATCGCGCCCGAGGCATGGTGCCCCGAGGAAAAGCCCAACATGACCTTCTCGCACCCGTGGGGTGCGTCGCCCGCGGCACTCATTGCGCGCGGCATGTTCGGCATTCGTCCGACGCGACCCGGCTTCCACAAATTTGAGATCAAGCCGCAGATCGGAGATCTGCCCTACGCGGCCATTCGCATTCCGACCGTCAAGGGCTGCATCGGCGTGTCCATCGGTCAGAACGCCGAAGCTTATGAGGCCGAGGTCATCGTACCGCCCAACACCAAGGTGACCGTGTTTTTGCCCGTGCTGCCCGGCGGTACCAACACGCTGTTTATCAACAACCAGATATCGAATTTCCCCATCGAAAAGGACCGTTATCATATCGAGCTCGGTTCGGGAACGCATCGACTGCTGGCGCAATGAAAGCAAGCTCACGCAAAGCAGGATCATGCCTGTGGCGTGAGCTTTTCATTTGATCAAATTATAAAGGAAGGACTTTTCTCTGCTATGTTTACCTTCGGAACGCAATATCTGCGCGGTGCAACGCCTGCGCGCGATCAATGGGCGCGCGACATGGAAAACATGAAAAAAATGGGCATGAACACCATTCGTGCCTGGCTCGTCTGGAACGCAATCGAACCGGTCGAGGGCGAGATCGACTACGACTACATCACCACGTTTTTAGATACCGCCAAGCAAAACGAGCTGAATGTCGGTTTTCTGTTCCATTTGCACGCCTGCCCCATGTGGGCCATTCAGAAGTATCAGAAATACTTCTACGTGGACGAAAACAGCCTGCCCTTTGAGCCCGCACCGCGTCCCAACACGCCCTCGGGCGGCTGGCCGGGTCTTTGCTACGACCACGACGAAGTGCGCGAGATGGAGGAGAGAGTGATCCGCGGCGTGATAGCCGAAACCAAAAAGTACGACAACGTCGCCTTCTACGAGCCCATGAACGAGCCGCACCAGTGGATCGACTACGTCAAGCCCGTCAACGGCATCTTTTGCTATTGCGACGCGTCGGTCGCCAAATTCCGCAACTGGCTGCGCGCCAAGTACGGTGACATTTCGGCGCTCAACGACGCTTGGGGCTATTTCTACCGCAGCTTTGACGAGGTCCGTCCGCCCCGCTGGACGCCTTCCTTCTCGGACTACGCCGACTTCCGTCTGTTCAACATGGACAACGTCGCCGCCGAGATCACATTCCGCTCGGATATCATTCGCGCATGCGATAACAAGCCCGTCATTGCCCACGCATGGGGCGGCGGTGCCGTCACCTGCGCCAACCTTGGCGCCATGGCCTTTGACGACTGGAAGAACGCCAAGGTGTTCGACAAATGGGGATACAGCGCCTTCCCGCAGACCTTGAACGACGCCTCGGCGCTCGGCATGGGCTCGGCCGCGACGCGCTGTGCCGCCGACGGCAAGGAGTACTGGCAGAGCGAGCTGGGCGCGGGCATCCGCAACATCAATTTGAGCTGTCTTGGACGCATGGACGACAACACGTTCACGGGTCTGACGCTCGAATCGCTTCGTCAGGGCGCGCGCGGTCTGCTTTACTGGCAGTACCGCAAGGAGCGCTTCGGTCCCGAGTTTGCCGGCTATTCCATGACCGACAACGCCGGTGGGCCGACCAATCTCTCGCGCTGCGCCGAGAAGGTCGGTCGCGTGTTCACCCAAAACGAGGATATCTTCATGAACAGCCGCATCGCCAAGAGCGAAGTGGCCGTGGTGTTCAGCATCCGCTCGTATCTGGCACAATGGAGCGCGACCTGGAAAAAGGACAACAAGCAGTGTGTCGATTCTCTGAACGGCTACTTCCGCATGTTCTGGGAGGAAAATATTCCCGTGGACATCATTCACGAGGATCAGATGTGGGAGCTTTCGCGCTATAAGATGATCGTTCTGCCCTCGTCCTTTGCCATCTCGCCGAGCATGGCAAAGCGACTGGAAAAGTACGTCGAGGGCGGCGGCATGCTCATCTCCGACCCTTACTTCGGCATGTTTGACGAGTGCTTCCGCCTTTCCTACGAGGTTCCCGGCTACGGCTTTGAGCGCGTATTCGGCTGCCGTCAGGACGACATGGGCACGCGCGGCTCGGTCATGCTGACGAGCTCGACCGATGCAAATAAGACCTACAAGCTCGACGGCAACTACTTCACCGAGAGCTACCGCGACGTGACGGGCGAGGTGCTCTACACCTACGAAAACGGCACGCCTGCCGTCATCGGCAATCGCTACGGCCGCGGCTACGCCGTCATGAGCGGCGTCAATCTGGGACTTCCCTACTCCAACCGCACGCTCATCGCCGACGACATCATCAGCCGCGACAAGGCCAACGCCTCCCCCGCCGCCAAGGCCATCATCATGGCGCTGTGCGAGCAGGCGGGCGTCAAGGGCAACCTTTGCTCCTGCCCCGGACTCAAGGCAAGCGTGCTGAGCGCCGACGCGGGCACGGGCGTCATTCTCATCAACAGCAATTCTGCCGAGGCACAGAGCACGGTCGCTCTGGACGGCTCGTACACCAAGGTCATCCCGCTACTCGGCAATGCAACGGTCGAGCTGCAAGGGGATCATCTGTCCGTCCGCATCCCCGCACGCGAGAGCGCGGTCATAAGACTTGAAAAATAAGATACAAAAAGAGCAAGCACCGCAGTGCTTGCTCTTTTTCTTTTTAATACTGTGCCGCGATGCGAAAGGTGGAGATGCTCTCCATGGCCTCGCTGACCAGCGCCTCGAAGTCCAGCTTTTGCTCCTCGCGCTCGACCTTTGATAGCTCCGGCTTGGTCTTGGGATGCTTGGGCGTGAACACGGTGCAGCAGTCCTCATAAGGCAAGATGGACGTTTCAAACGTGCCGATCTTATAGGCGATCCGGACGATCTCCTCCTTATCCATGCCGATGCAGGGACGGAAGACGGGGCGGTTGGCCATAATGTCGGTGACTGCGAGCGCCATGGGCGTTTGCGACGCGACCTGACCGAGCGACTCGCCCGTGATGAGCGCCTGGCAGCCGAATTTCTCGGCCAGACGGTCGGCAATGCTCATCATGTAACGGCGCAGCAGCAGCGTGAAATACTCCTCCTCGCACGTTTTGACGATGCGCTCCTGAATATCGGTCAGCGACACGACGTGCAGCTCGATGGGGCCGGCATACTGCGCGACCTCGCGCGCCAGCGTCATGACCTTTTCTCTTGCCTGCTCGCTCGTGTAAGGGGGTGACTCAAAATAGACAGCCTCCAGCTTCATGCCTCGCTTGGCCATCATATAGCCTGCAACAGGCGAGTCGATACCGCCCGAGAGTAACAGCATGCCCTTACCGCTCGTGCCGACGGGAATACCGCCCGCACCCTTTTGCTGTCCTGCGTGAATATACGCACCGTACTCGCGGATCTCAACTCGCACAGTCACCTCGGGATTGTGCACGTCGACCTTCAAATGAGGGCAGACGGACAAAATCGCACCGCCGACCTCGCGCGAGATCTCGATCGAGCCGAGCGGAAAGCTCTTATCCGAGCGGCGACCCTCGACCTTGAAGGTGCGCGCGCTCGCAAGCTGTGCAGGCAGATATTCCTTGGCCAGCGCGATGATGGCGTCCATGCTTTTTTCGCACATGGCGCTGCGTCCGACCGAAACGATGCCGAATACCTTTTTTGCCGCCTCGAACATGCCGTCAACGTCGCTGCAACCGGCTGCGCCGGTTGGGTCGTCCTTAGGCTCGATATAAATGGTGCTCTGGGCGCGATAGACGTCAAAGCTGCCGTAGATGCGCGCGCGGATGCGAAGCTCGCGCATGAGCACGTCCTCAAAATATTTCTTGTTTGCGCCCTTGAGCAGGATCTCTCCGTATTTGCAAAGGATGATCTCCTTCATGCGTCCGCACCGTCGCTTTCCTCGGCCTCGTTCTGCGCATCCGTTGCGGGGGCGAGCAGCTCGCGAGCCGTCTTCACGTCCTCGGGGCGCACGAGAATATCCGTGCCGTACATGGTATATCCTGCAACCATGCGCGTCACGCCACCCGCATCGCGGTCGACAAGGCGGTAAGGCATCTCAGCGTCGCGCAGCAACGATTCGGCCACGGCCAGCTCGACGTTGCCGTGTACCGTCATGACATATCCCACGGCCTCCTCGCTTTGAGGCTCGGGCTTCTCAAGTCCAAACAGCTTTTTCAAAAAAGACATGATCGGTCTCCTTTCTTTTACACCGTGGCAGGCTCGGCCTCGTCCAGCTTGGCAAGCTCGGCGAGCACTTCGGGCGTATCAAGCACCGTTTCGTCCAGCGCGATGCGCTCCTCTTCGGTCATGTTGGTAACGTCCACCTCGCCCTCCTCGGGAATGATGTTGCCTGCCTTATCGTGGTGGTGCACCTCGTAGGTGGGAACGTCAAGCGAGGCGTTCTCCTGACCGATATAGTAGCGGGGGAACAGCTTGTTCCAGACGTGGCAGCAGCCCAGCGTGTCGGCAACGGACGAGTGCGGAATGCCCTCCCACTCGACGCCGAAGCACTCCATGGCATCGACCAGTGCCGCGTGTCCCACGTCGGGTCTGTGCTCGTGCGTAAAGCGCACGAATTCGTTGGCGCAGCAGCGAACCTTGTCGTGAAGCTCGAGCTGCTCCTTTTGGGTTGCGTAAATGTTTTTGATGTGGCTGTAGTCGGTCGAAACGCCGTAGGCGATCAGGTTGTCGGCGTTGGCAAAAATTTCTTTGATCCGGGGCGTCAGCTCAGCAAGCGTGGGAGCGTCCTGCACCATGGCGGGCGTGATGCCGTGGATCTTTTCGGTGCGCTTCCATCTCTTGGTGTGGGTGGGCTTGATAAGCGTGTCCATGATGAGCTTGCCCGTGCCGTCCACGATGGAGATGGAAATGATCTCGTCGTGGCTGTAAACGCCCGTCAGCTCAAGGTCGAAAAACAGCACGCGCTCGGGATCCATGCCGTAGTAAGCGGAGCGGTGGGCGTCACCCTCGGCGCGGCGCTCGGCAAGGTCCTCCTCATAGCAAGCCTTGCACAGCTTGCGGCGGAATCTGACATCTTTACCGCACTTGACGCAAAGCAGCGGCAAGCGGTTGGCCGTTCTCTTGTCGTAAAAATAGATGGGCGTGCCGTCGTTCTTGCGCGAAAACGCGACGGGCTCCTCGCTCGTCTCGTACATCATCTGAGAGAGGCGCTCCTTGGTGTAATATCCGTAGGATGCGGCGCGGCGGGTGCTCATGCGGTAGATGACTGAGCCCGACTCCAGCGTCAGTTCCTCCTGCTCCTCGCTCTGCTTGGGGCGATCGTCCGAGGCAGGCTCGGCGGCAAGCTGCGTGTCGTCCACGTGACGGTACCACAGCTCGGGCGGCGTTTCGGTGACGCGGTTGGGATCGAAATAGTAGATGAGCGTTCCGTCCTCGTTGCGGTCAAAGGCAACGGGATCACCCTTGGGTGAGAGGTGCATTTGCATGAGAACTGAGCGGGTGATGTATCTGCCCGTGTCGACGTCCTTTTTCTTGATGCGGGGGATCTTGACCCCCGAGCGCAGCGTTACAACTTCCTTCAAGCTTGCCTCCTGTGTCCGCGTCCGTGCACCAAGGCACTCGCGGCTCTCGTTATTTATCAAAAGAGCGCCATAGGACGCTCGATTTTGCACATTTAAAATATTATAACATATCCCAATATAAAAAGCAAGAGGAAAGGCACGGAAAAAGACGGCCGAGCGAAATTTTTTGTACCGCTCGGTCGTTTTTTTGCATTATTCGCCCTCAAGCTCGCGCTCGAGCTGCTCGCTCTCCTCGTAGTAGGACATGAGCTGCTCCTCAAGCGCGTTCTTTTTCTCGTCCAGCTCGGCAAGCCTTTTGTAGTCGGTCGCCGCCTCGCCGCTCATTTGCGCCTCAATGGCAGCAAGCTCGTCCTCAAGCCTTGGCATCAGCTCGCGCAGCTTGGCAAGACGGTTGCGCTTTTTGCGCTCCTCGGCGGCGCTTTGCTTGTTTTTCAGATAATCCGCCTTGGCCGCACTCGGTGCACTCGCCACCGTCGCAACCGCCGCGCCGTTGCTCACGCGCTCGGCCTCGCGCGCCGTTTTGTAGCGCAAAAATTCGGTATATCCCCGACCCTCGTGGGCGGGGCTGACCTCATAGTCGAGCAGGTCACCGGCAAAGGCCGCTCCCGGCTTCATGGCAAGAATGCGCGTCGCCAGCTTGTCGATGAGATATCGGTCGTGGCTGACGGTCAGAATAGTGCCGTCAAAGTCGGCAAGCGCGCTCTCCAGCGCCTCGCGCGAGTCGATGTCCAGATGGTTGGTCGGCTCGTCGAGCACGAGCAGATTCATGTGCGAGAGAATGAGCTTGCACAGCGTCAGCCGCGCCCGCTCGCCGCCCGACAGCACGGCGACGCTTTTGTATACGTCCTCACCGACAAAACGGAACTGCGCCAACGCGTTGCGGATGTTCAGCTCGGTCATGTGAGGATAGGCGCTCCACAGCTCCTCAAGCACGGTGTTTTCATCACTCAAATTTTGGTTTTGCTGATCGT
>JAZQMI010000117.1:0-16036 GCA_045543375.1 Eubacteriales bacterium
CGAGCAGGGTGCCGAGGTCGAGATGGCCGAGGTCATTGAGATCCGCGACAATGGCGCGACCAAGACGGTCGTGACCGACGGCGACGAGTTTGAAGGCAAGGCGGTCGTCATCGCGACGGGCGCGCGCCACAGACTGCTCGGTCTTGAGGGCGAGGAGGCACTGATCGGCGAGGGCATTTCGTTTTGCGCGGTCTGCGACGGCGCGTTTTACGAGGGTAAGACGGTCGGCGTGGTCGGCGGCGGAAATTCCGCCTTGCAAGAGGCACTGTTGCTCTCCGAGCTGGCAGAGAAGGTCTACGTCATTCAAAATCTTGACGAGCTGACGGGCGAGGTGTCGCTGCGCGAGCAGCTTCGCGCCAAGGACAACGTCCGGATCATGCTCGGCACACTCGTCAAAGAGCTTCACGGCGAGAGCGAGCTGTGCGGCATTACCGTCGAGCGCACCGCCGACGGCAAGCAAGATACCATCGCGCTGGACGGTCTGTTCATCGCCATCGGTCTGGTACCCCAGAACGAGCCGTTTTCGGACGTTGTCGCGCTGGACGAGCGCGGTTACGTTGCGTCGGGCGAGGATTGCCTGACGAACGTTCAGGGTATTTACACGGCAGGCGACTGCCGCCAAAAGCGCATCCGCCAGGTTGCGACCGCCGCCGCAGACGGTGCCGTCGCCGCACTTGCCGCGTGCGATTACATTGATGCAATGAAATGAGCATAAAATAAGATTGTCCCCCACGCCGAATTTTCGACGCGGGGGATGATTTTTTTGTCCGCGAACGCTTGACAAACCCACACGCTTGTGCTACAATATGAGAACCGTTCTCAAATTGAGAGGCTGTTGAAAGGAGAGTAGCCGTGAAATACCGATACACCACACCGGCGCGCCGCGCGCTGCTGGACTTTTTTGCCTCGCGCCCCGACCGTCAGTTCACCGCCGAGCAGCTTTGCACGCTGCTGTGCGATGCGGGTGACCGTCAAAGCGCACGCGAGAACGGCGAGCAAAAGGAATTTTTCGGCAAGAGTACCGTCTACCGCCAGCTCTCCCGGCTGTGCGAGGAGGGGTTGCTGCTGCGTTTTGAGGGCGTGACGCCCGACGGCGCGGCTGTCCATTGGTATCAGTACCGACAAGATGCGCTGTGTGACGGGCATTTTCACTTGAAATGTACGCGCTGCGGAAGATTGGAGCATCTGGATTGCGAGCGATCGCACGAGCTGATCGCGCACATCCGGAACGATCACGGCTTTTCGATCGACTGCGCCGGTACGGTGCTGCTCGGAATTTGTAAGCGTTGCGGAGGACGTTGATTTGCAAGAGTTTTTTCATTCGTTATTACACGCATTGGCACACGCGGCAAAGGAAGCGCTTGTGCTGCTGCCGTTTTTGTATCTGACCTATCTCGGCCTTGAGCTGCTTGAGCGCCGCGCGGGCGAGAGGGCACAACAGATCATCGCGCGCTCGGGTAAAGCGGGACCGCTGCTGGGTGCGCTGCTGGGCGCACTGCCTCAATGCGGCTTTTCGGCGGCAGGCGCGGGGCTGTATGCAGGCGGCGTCATCACGACGGGCACGCTGCTGTCCATTTTTCTGTCCACCTCGGACGAAATGCTGCCGCTGCTCATCAGCGAGGGCGCGGGTGCGGGCAGAATACTCAAGATCCTTGCCGTCAAGGCGCTCGTCGGTTGCCTTGCAGGCTTTGCGGTGGACGGTATCTCCCGCCTTGTCCGTTGCGGCAAGGCACAAGAGCGGAGCAATAAGATCGGCGAGCTGTGCCGCGCAGGGCATTGCGATTGCGACAGCCGACCGCTCTGGCTCGCGGCGCTCGTTCATACGCTGCACATCGTGCTGGGCGTGTTTGGCGTCAGCGTCGTGCTGCACACGCTGCTCGAGCTGGTCGGCGAGGCGGCACTGGCCTCGTTCATGGGCAACACGCCCGTGCTCGCGTGCATGCTGGCCGCCGTCGTGGGACTGATCCCCAACTGCACGGCCTCGGTCGTCATCACCACGCTGTATCTTCGCGGCGTTCTGTCGGCGGGTGCGATGCTGTCGGGACTTCTGGTCGGCGCAGGCGTGGGACTGCTCGTGCTGCTGCGCGTCAATCGTCCCTTGCGCGATACGCTGCGCGTGACGGGCATTTTGCTGCTCGTCGGTATTCTCGTCGGCGTCGGCTTCGATTTGCTCTCACTCGGTGAGCTGTTAGGCATTTAAGCAATGAAAAAGGACACGGCATGCCGTGTCCTTTTTTTGTTATCGGATCAGCGTCGCGTTTTTGAGTTCGACGATATCCTGTCCCGTGCTGTTGTTGGCGTAACGCAAAATGGGCGCGTACAGCACGATCTCGCTGCCGACCGTGATGGGTGCGGCAAAGGCGGGAGCATCAAAGCGGTTGCCGTCCATATCGTATACGCCGTAGACGTACAGCTCGTTGCCGTTCTCGTCCGCAATGTAAAGGTTTCCGTAGGTCGTGTTTTCGATGCGCGTGACCTTACCCTTGACGTAATAGCTCGCGGCGGTCTGCTGTCCCTTGGCGAGCGCGCCGCCGATGGCAAGCACCTCGTCGATGGACGTCAGTGCAGCGTCGGTGTGGTCGACGGTGAAATCGCCGCGACGGATGGCCTCTGCCAGCAGATCGCGGGCAAACACGCCGCTCTCGTACTCGGCAACGACGGTCAGGCCGTTAGGTTTATACAGCGCGGTGTAGGTATCGACCACGATATAATAGGTCTTGTCCGAAGATATGCTTGACTTGATGCTCTCGCCGTACGCGCTGAGTGCCGTGTGATAGTCCGAGCCTGTGTTGATAAATCTCGAGCGCAGCTTGTCGCCCTTGACCGAGCACAGCACGAGCGCATTGTCGAAGGGAAGAAGTGAGAGCACGTCGGCGTAGGTCTTGGTGCCGCGCGAGAGATCGTAGGGGCTGCGCGTTTTGAGATAGCCGCCGCCCAGCACGATATCGTAGTCGTCGCCCCACGCCTCAAGCGCTGTGTCCAGATAGTACTGCGCGATCAGATCGCACAGCTCGCTGCTGCGAATGTCGCGGTCGACACGACCAAGAGAATTGTAGGCGAGGTCGATCACGTCGGCGTATTTTTGCTCGAGCGCCTCGGTCGCGGCGTCATCTTCCAGACTGCCGTAAACGCCGGACGAAACGACACCTGCCACGGTCACGGTGTTTGCGCCCGTGATCAGGTTGACCTTGACCTCGGCATGCGAAATACCCGAGTTTTCACCGCCGCCCTGCAAATGGTAAACGCCCTTGGCGTCAATGAGCGTATATCGCTGGTGCGAGTGCCCCTCAAACACCAGATCGACCACACCGTCCGACAGCGCGCTGCCGTAATAGTCGCTGATCTGCGGGAAAAAGACGTCGAGCGTACCGCTGCTGCTCGAATCGTAGCCGTCGTGAATGGAGAGAACGATCAGGTCAGCGCCCGCGGCACGAAGCTTTTGTGCCTCGGCCTGCACGAGGGCGGTCAACCGGGAGCCCGTGTGGAAGCGCACGTTCTCGACCTTGTCCGACGAGATGGACGAATAGCAATCGCCCATGGCACCGATGATGCCGATCTGAATGCCGCCGCGCTCGACCATGACCGAGCTGTCGCAGTAATCCACGCGCTCACCCGTGCTCACGTCGTAGACGTTGATACCAAGGAAAGGAAATTCGGCGATGGCGGCGTTGTCACGAATGGCCTGCTCGCCCCAGTCGTATTCGTGGTTGCCCAGCGTCATGCTGACAAAACCGAGCTCGTTCATCCACTCCACGATGATGGCGCCGCTTGAGAGATTGGATTCCCCCGAGCCCTGCCACATGTCGCCCGACGAAAGAAATACGGCGTGATCGTCACGCTCGTCCGAGAGGCGCAGATAGGTCGCCAGCTCGTCCAGCCCCGGCTGCTTGGCCGTGTCACAGAACTTGCCGTGCAGGTCGTTGATGGCGTAAAAGTCGATCAGCACCACCACGCTTTCCAGACACTCGTCGCACACCTCGTCGCCGTCGGCGTCCGTGTGGGCGCAAGCGTCACCCGTACTCGGCTCGACGGGGCGGTCGGGATCGGCAGGCTCGTCCGGCTCGGGGGTGTTGGGGTCTGTCGGTTCGTCGGCGTCCGGCTCGGTCGGCACGTCCTCGACGGGAGGCTGTCCGCTCGGCCCGTCTTCGCTTGGCAGCTCGGTGCCGCACGCGACAAATGAGATGAGCGTGAGCAAAAGGGCAAGAAAGAGAGATAAAATGCGATATGGCATGGAAATACTCCTTTTCGTTTTCGTATGATGTTATTATAAAAGGAAAAGAGAATTCTGTCAAGAGAAAAAAGGGACGCCAAAGCGTCCCTTTTCCATTTGAAGTTATCTCTGCACGCGGCCGCTTGCGTTACCGCCGGCCAAGGACTTGACCTCGTCCACGCTGACCATGTTGTAGTCACCCTCGATGGAGTGCTTGAGGCAGCTTGCCGCCACGGCAAACTCGATGGCGTCCTGCGTGGAATAATCATTGAGCAGCGCGTAGATCAGACCGCCGCCGAAGCTGTCGCCGCCGCCGACGCGGTCAACGATGTGCATGTGGTAGGACTTGGAGAAGCAGTAGTTCTCACCGTCGTACAGCATACCCGCCCAGTCGTTGTCGTTGGCGCTGATGGACGAGCGAAGCGTGATGGCAACCTTTTTGAAGCCGAACTTTTCCATGAGCTGTCTTGCCACGCTCTTGTAGCCCTCGTGGTTGACCTTACCCGCGTTGATATCGGTGTTCTCCGCGTCGATGCCGAACACGTCGTGTGCGTCCTCCTCGTTGGAGATGCAAACGTCAACGTAGGGCATCAGCTCGGTCATGGTCGCACGCGCCTCGTCGCGCGTCCACAGTTTCTTGCGGTAGTTGAGGTCGCAGGAAACGGTCACGCCGTGTTCCTTGGCGGCCTTGCAGGCGTCAAGACAAATGGAAGCGACGGTGGGGTTGAGTGCGGGCGTAATTCCCGTGAAGTGGAACCAATCGACGCCCTCGAAAATGGTATCCCAGTCAAAGTCGGAGGGCTGAGCCGTCCAGATGGACGAGCCTGCGCGGTCGTAAATGACCTTGGAGGGACGCTGGCTGGCACCCTTTTCGACAAAGTAAATGCCGACGCGGTCGCCGCCGCGGACGATCATCGAGGTGTCAACGCCGAACTTGCGTAGCGAGTTGATGGCCATCTGACCGATCTCGTGCTTCGGAAATTTGGTAACGAATGCGGCATCCACGCCGTAGTTGGCAAGCGAGACGGCCACGTTGGCCTCGCCGCCGCCAAAGGTGGCGTTGAAATTTTCTGCCTGCAGGAAGCGATAATAGCCCTCGGGGGCCAGACGGAGCATCAGCTCACCGAACGTAATTACTTTTGCCATGATATGTTCCTTTCTGCGGCACACGGCCGCACTGAATATTTTCAGCTTGTATTATATCATATTTTTTTCCGTTTGTCTGTGCTTTTTCAAATTTTTCATGGGATTTTTATTCAAAAAGCTGCGCAAATTCAACCAAACGGCGCTGAACCTCGCTCATATCGGGCGCGGAGGGCTCGCCTGCGACCATGCTCTCGAAGCAATGACCGCCTCGCTCGGAGCAAATGATGTCACACGGTGCGCCCAGCGCGCGGCAGCGATCGTAAAAGCGAGTGGAATTGTCGGGATAGACGAGCGTGTCGTGTGTGCCGCACGAGATGAGCGTGGGCGGTGCGTCGGGCGTGATATAGTCGAGCGGACTTGCCTTGTGCGCGGCTTCAAGGTCGTAAACGCTGTTCTTGAACAGCCGATCAAAGTCGAAATTGACGGGCGACGCACTATCGATCGCGTAAAGATAGGTAATGGGGCTCATGGGCGCACAGCCGACCACGGTGAAATCGTCCGCCGCGGCGTCAAAGGGCGAGTTGGCGACAAAATGCGCGTGCGGCGCGTGGGATACCATGAGTGCGAGGTGAGCACCCGCCGAGTGCCCCGACACGTACACGCGATCCATGTCAATACCGAGCTCGCGCTCGAAGCGGCGCAGATAGCGCCCCGCGTCCATGCAGTCCGAGATGATATCGTCGATCGCAGCACCCTCCGGCGTCAGGCGGTATTCGATGCTGGCCACCGCCCAGCCACGCGCGCGGAGCGCTTCGACCGAATAGCGTGAAAAGCCGATCATGCCGCGGGCAGATCCCTCGTGCCAGCCGCCGCCCGTGATGATGAGATAAACGGGTGCGCGGTCATATTTTACTTGCGTCGGGGGCAAAAAGATGAGCGGTATGGCGCGCTCGCCGACGCGCTTGTAGACGAGCTGCTGCTCGCCGCTGTGCGTGGGAATATCGTATGACATGTCAATCCTCCTTTTGGTCGGGCTTGCGGTAGCGGAATTCTCTCCCCACGCCCGCGTATTTGGCGGCAGCCAGATCGTTGTAGGGCAACGTCTGCCAAGGGCTGTCGCCCGCAATGGCGCGAATGGCGTCAAGATTTTCGGGCGTGTCGGTGATGCCCGGAATGAGCGGCGTGCGGAAGATGTGCGGGATACCGCTCTTTTGCAGGTGGGCGGCGTTTTGCAGGATGATTTGATTGTCCACGCCCGTCATGGCGCGGTGAGCGGCGGGGTCGGCAAGCTTGAGATCCATGAGCACGTAATCGCAAAGACCGATCACGCGGCAAAAGACGTCCGCCTCGGCGTATCCCGACGTTTCGATGGCACAGTGGACACGGCCGCGCAATTTTGTCAGCAGCTCGACGCAAAAGTCGGCCTGATAGAGCGGCTCGCCGCCCGACAGCGTGATGCCGCCGCCGTTTTGGTTGAGAAAATCCGCTTGCTTTAAAAGGTGCTCGGCAAGCTCGTTCGCCTCCCATTCCTTGCCCGCCACGCGTAAAAGTCCCTGTGGGCAGACGTGCAGACAGCGGCCGTAGGGGCGGCAGTCCTCGTGGTCGCACGGACGGCGGCAAAGACCGCAATCCAGACAGCCCGATGCCGAGAACAGCTCGCTTTTGGGTGAGAGCCCCTCGGGATTGTGACACCACACGCAGCGCAACGGACATCCCTTCAAAAAGACGGTGGTGCGGATGCCGGGCCCGTCGTGCAGCGAAAATTCCTTGACGTCAAAGGCAATGCCCGTCATACCGTATACCTCTGTCGCGCCATGACGTGATCCTGATACTCCTTGTCAAGCTCGACGAAATAGGCCGACCAGCCCCAGATGCGAACGACGAGCTGACGGTAGCGCTCGGGGTGCGCTTGCGCATCCTTGAGGGCGTCGAGGTTGACCGTGTTGAGCTGCAGTTGATGCCCGCCCCGCTCGACGAAATATTTGACGAGCATGGCAACCTTGGAAAGTCCCTCATCGTCAGCCAGGGCGCTCGCGGCAAACTCGAGCGTCAAGGGGCCGCCGTTCATGTTGCGGCTCAGGTCGTGCGAGGTAAACGAATTGATATCCGAGATGGGACCCGGCACACGGGCAAACAGGCTGGGCGAGAAGTTGGTGCCCAAGGGCTCACCTGCGCGGCGGCCGTCGGCGGTCGCACCCAGCTCACGGGCGTGCCACAGATAGTACATGGCCGTGCCCGTGCCGGCACGCCAGACGCCGCCCATATCGTTGACTTTCCCCTCAAGCGCATCGGCAAAGGTGTCAAGCAGATAGCCGCCCATGTCGTCGGCGAGCGGACTGTCCACGCCCATTTTGGGCGCCTCGAAGCGCAAAAGGTGGAGCAGCTCGGGATCGTGCGCAAAGTCGGTGTCCAGCGCTGCGATCAGCCGCTCGGGCGCGACCGTCTTTTTGTCGTATACGTAGTGGCGGACGGCGGCAAGCGCGTCAGCCGCGCTTGCGATGCCGCAGCCGTGCAAGCCAAAATTGTTGTATAGCTTACCGTCGCGCAGCATGTCGAGCAGAGGAGAAGGAGCAAAGTACACGTCATGCACGGCTGCGCAAAGGCGGTCGCATTCCGACCGCACGCCGTCCGCCACGCGGGCAAGCAGTGCGTCGAAATTCTCGCAAGATGTGAGGGCGTCGCGAATGGCGCGGTCACAAACGGCAGGGAAGTTGACGCCGCCGATGTTGGCAATGTCGTTGCCCACGCCGGGCACGATGAATTCCCAACAGGCCGCCACGACGTAATCGGCCGCGTGCTCGGGGGCATAGCCCAGACGAATGAGGGCGGGAATGACGACGTCGTCGTTGGAGTATTGGGGGAAGCCGAGCCCCACGCGGGTCAGCTCGGTGCCCTTTTCAAAGACAGAAAGCGGCGTCTTTTTGCTCACGCGCAGATTGATCTTGGGGTCGATCAGCCGCAGATTGCGGCTGGCCTCAAGGCAAAGCTCGGACAGCTCGTTGAAGCAGTCGTTGCCTGCAGCGTCACAGCCGCCCAGCACAAGGCTTTGTCCGTTGTCGCCCTGCTGAACGCCCACGTACAGATCGCTGTCCTTATTAAAGGAGAGGAAAAAGTCCTCGATCAGCGTCAAGGCGCTCTCGCGCGTCAGCGCACCGCTCGCCACGTCGGCGGCGTAATAGGGATACATGTATTGATCCAGACGACCGACCGTGTTGTGATAGTCACCCTCCAGCCAGAGCGAAAAGTGCAGAATGCGGAAAAATTGCAGCGCCTCGCGCAGATTTCGCGCGCCATAGCGCGGCACGCGACCAAAGATTTCGACCAGATCGTCGCGCCCCATGCGTGCCGCCTCGTCACGATAGCGATCGCACAGCGAAAGCAGCGCGTCGATCATACGGCGGCGGTGCTCGTCGCCCTCGGCATAGCGAGCAAGCAAGCCCTCGCGAATGGTTCCGGCATAGTCAACGCACAGATTGGACACGTAGCCCAGCTCGTGCACGTAATGCTCCCGTTTGATCTCTTCCCACTCGGCAGCCGTGAAGCAGTCGGGCAGGTCGGCGACCATGCGAACGAGCGCGATCTGCTCGTCCTCGTGAATGTAGGGGCGCTCCATCTCGCACGCCAGCTCAAAGCGGCGGCAGACGCGCTCGGCGGTCGGAAGCCCTGCGGCCAAAAACTCGTCCGACAGCACGCGTCCGAACGGCGCGCGGCGAGCGTGATGCGCGCGGTCGATGACGTAATATTGATACAGGCGGTCTGAAATGTTCATGATGGTCTTTTCCTTTCGTTGACGTCGGAAATTCTTCAATGCTATGATAGCATACCGCCGCGCAAAAGTCAATCGTTTTTGCATACAAAAAGAGGGAAAACCACGGGTGGATTTTCCCTCGAAATACAGCGTTACTCTTTCAAAAACTCCTCCAGCTCGCTCTTGATGACCGACACCTGCGGTCCGTAAACGACCTGCACGCCCGAGCCCTTTTTGATGACGCCCGCCGCGCCGCTCTGTCGCAGCAGCGCGTCCTTGACCAGCTCGGAATTTTTGACACTCACACGCAGGCGCGTCGCGCAGCAGTCAAGGCTTGCAATGTTGTCGCGGCCGCCGAGCCCCTCGACGATCAGGCGCGATACGCGGTGCCCGTCGTCCTCATGCACGCCGCCCTTGTCGCCCGCCGATAAATTTCCCTGCCGCTTGGCATCGTAGTCCGCGCGGGTGTAAAGCTTGGTTTCACTGCCCTCCTCACGGCCGGGTGTCGCGTAGTTTCTCTTTTGGATGAGAAAGCGGAACAAGAGAAAATACACAATGAAATAAGCGATACCGACGGGGATAATCATGATCCAATTCGTTTTGTCGTTGCCCTGCAAAATACCGAACAAAAGCAGGTCGATGACGCCACCCGAGAAAGTCATGCCGACCGACACACCGAGCAGGTGCATGAGCATATAGGCAAGCCCTGCGAACACCGAGTGAATGACATACAGCACGGGCGCGACGAACAAAAAGGTGAATTCGATGGGCTCGGTAATGCCCGTGAGCACCGAGGTCAGCGCCGCTGAGAGCAGCAGTCCTCCGACGGCTTTTTTCTTGGACTTGTCGGCGCACGAATACATGGCCAGCGCCGCGCCGGGCAGACCGAAGATCATCAAGGGGAATTTACCGCTCATAAAGCGGCAGGCCTCGACCGAAAAGCGAGCGATGTCGGGCGATGCCAGCTCGGCAAAGAAAATGTTTTGCGCGCCGAAGATCTGCACGCCGTCGATGAGAGCCGAGCCGCCCACGCCCGTCTGCCAGAAGGGAAGATAGAACACGTGGTGCAGCCCGAACGGAATGAGAATACGTTCGATAAAGCCGTAAATGAGCGTGCCCGCATAGCCCGAGCGCAGCACCAGATCGCCAAGCGCAAAGATGCCCGCCTGAATATAAGGCCAGACGAAAAACATGAGCACACCGACCAGCAGATAGACCACGGTCGAGATGATGGGCACAAAACGTGTGCCGCCAAAAAACGAGATCACGCTCGGCAGCTTGATCTTGTAAAAACGATTGTTCAGATAAGCAACGCCCAGACCGACGATAATGCCGCCGAACACGCCCATTTGCAGCGACTCGATGCCGACCACGCTTGCCACCGTGCCTTCGGCCATGACGCCCGCCTCGAGCTTACCCGAAAGGGCGAGCAGCGTGCCGATGGTCTTGTGCATGACGAAAAAGGCAATGGCGGCCGAGAGCGTGGCGGTCGCTTTTTCGTTCTCTGCCATGCCGAGCGCGACGCCCATGGCAAAAATGATGGGCAGGTTGTCGAAAACGACCGTTCCGACCGACGAAAGCAGCGAAAAAATGGCATAAAGCGGCGTGCCGGGACCCATCAGACCGAGCAGATCGTAGGTTTGGAGCATGGTGGTGTTGGTAAAGGACGCGCCGATGCCGAGCAGCAGCCCCGCAATGGGCAAAAGCGCAATGGGTAGCATGAAAGCGCGTCCGACGCGCTGAAGAACGCCAAAGACGGCACTCTCGCGCCGCGGCTTGGAGGTGGCGGTGATCGTAGACATTCGTTCGTTTTCCTTTCGTTGGAATTTTCTGATAGTGTCGCCCGTGCGGTGCGCTTTTATGTATGCGGGGCAACAAAAAAGAGCAAACACCGCAGCATTTGCTCTTTTTCTCTTATCATTTTATTCTTCCAACCCGCGTTTTTCGCGGCGGGTACGCAGTCCGGCGTATTTCTGGTCGGGCTTGACGCAAATATAGGCGGGGCGAATGATTTTACCCGCGTTCTGAATCTCCTCCATGCGGTGCGCGCTCCAGCCGGCGATGCGTGCGACGGCAAAGATGGGCGTGTACAGCTCGTGGGGCAGCTCGAGCATGCGGTAGACCATGCCCGAATAAAAATCAATGTTGGGGCTGACGCCCTTGTACATCTTACGACGCGCGGCGATCAGCTCGGGTGCGAGGCGCGCGACCGTTTCGTACAGCTTGAATTCGTCATCCATGCCCTTCTCGTGTGCCAGCATGGCGGCCGACTCCTTGAGGATCTCGGCGCGAGGGTCGGAGAGCGAGTAGACGGCGTGTCCCATGCCGTAGATAAGACCTGCATTGTCAAACGCTTGCTTATCAAGCAGCGCCACGAGATAGTCGCGGATAGCGCTCTCGTCGGTGATGTCGACCGTCTGCTTCATATCCTCGAACATTTTGACCACCTTGACGTTGGCGCCGCCGTGTCGGGGGCCCTTGAGCGAGCCGAGCGCGGCTGAGATGGCCGAATAGGTGTCGGTGCCCGACGAGGTGACGACGTGCGTCGTGAAGGTCGAGTTGTTACCGCCGCCGTGCTCGGCGTGCAGCACAAGGGCAAGGTCAAGCAGTCGCGCCTCCAGCGGCGTGAACTTGCCGTCCTCGCGGAGAATGTAAAGCAGATTTTCCGCCGTGCTCAGCTCGGGCTTCGGATAATGAATGAACAGGCTCTGTCCGTTGTGATAGTGCTGATAGGAATGATAGCCGTAGACGGCGAGCAGCGGAAACTCGGCGATGAGCTGCAAGCATTGACGCAGCACGTTGGGCGTCGAGATGTCGTCGGGACGCTCGTCGTAGGCGTACAGCGCCAGCACGCTACGCGAGAGAATATTCATCATATCCTTGCCGGGCGCCTTGAGGATCATATCGCGCACGAATGAGGGCGGCAGCGAGCGGTAGGCAGAGAGCTGGTCGGAAAAGTCGGACAGCTCACGGGCGGTGGGCAGGTGCGAGAACAGCAGCAGATAGACCGTTTCCTCAAAGCCGAAGCGATTATCGCGCAAAAAACCGTCGACCAGATCGCGCACGTTGATGCCGCGATAGTACAGTCGGCCGGGGCAGCCCTGCATCTTGCCGTCCTCGCCGCGTACTTGCGATACGATCTTTGAAACCTCGGTCAGACCCGCAACGACGCCCGATCCGTCCACGTCGCGCAGTCCGCGCTTGACGTTGTGCTCGGGATACATGTGCGGCTCAATGCCGTTGTTGGCATCCGCACGCGCAGCAAGACGGTGCAGATACGGTGTGATGTCGGAATAATTGACAGACATGCGAAAGGATCTCCTTTTCAAGCGAATGATACAGTATAGCACATTTACCTGATTTTGTCAAGGCGCGCGCTCGTCAGAACGGTCCGTTTTGGGAAAAACTTGGAAAAAATTAAAAAAGTAACGATCAAAAAAGCCTTGATATTTAAAAAAATGCGTGGTATAATAAATACGTTGCGTGCTTATAGCACGAAAAACTGCAAGGAGGACGGTATGCGCAGCATTGACCCCGTTGTCAAAAAAGAAACCAAATATATTGCCGCCTGGGTGCTCTTGCTCAGTGCCGTCATGCAAGCGGTGTTCCTTGTCATCGGACGTTGGGATGTGACCGTCCTGCTTGGCAATCTTCTCAGCGGCGTCGCCGTCATCGGCAATTTCTTTGCCATGGCACTGGCGGTGCAAAAGGCTGTCACCGAGGAGGAAAAGCAGGCCAAGCGGACCATGCAGCTTTCCAACGCCGTGCGTATGCTTGCCATGTTTGCCGTGCTGGCCACAGGCGTGCTGCTCCCCGTGTTCAGCACATGGACGGTCATTCTTCCATTCGCGTTCCCACGACTGATCGTCGCTGTTCGCCCTGCGCTGGATCGAATAAAAAACAAAAAGGAGGGCGCGCATGAACCAAATGAAAAATAAAACGGTCGTGTTTCGCATCCGGGATGCGTGCTATCTGTTTTTGACCGTGGCACCGCTG
Organism: Eubacteriales bacterium; assembly: GCA_045543375.1. Classification (GTDB taxonomy): domain Bacteria; phylum Bacillota; class Clostridia; order Oscillospirales; family CAG-272; genus SIG644. The sequence continues at coordinate 13,041 of JAZQMI010000117.1, forward strand.
GTCTTTGGCATGATGCTTAAAATATTGCTCAGTCCACCCAGCGAAGGCATTTCCATCACGGGTGCGCAGGTCTATTTTACCGTTCCGCTGCCGCTTCAGCCCTGGCCGGTCACCGAGGCGCAGGTCAATTCGTGGCTTGTCATGATCGCCATTACGGGACTGTGCCTGTATCTGACGCACGGCATTCGCGCGCGAGTGAAAACACGTCGCCAACTGCTGGCTGAATGGATGGTCGAAAAGGTCGACGGTATGGTCAAGGAGAGTATGGGCGAATATTTCGCGGGCTTTGGTGCGTTCATCGCAGCAATTTTAGCGCTTTCGGCATTTTCGAGCTTATCGTCGTTGCTCGGCCTTTATCCCCCAACATCGGATATCAACATTACGGCGGGCTGGGCGATCCTGGTCTTTATTCTAATCACGTACTATAAAATGAAGGGCGGTCTTTGGCACTATATCAAGAGCTATGGCGATCCCGTGCCTGTGCTGGCGCCCATGAACCTGATCAGCGAGGTGGCAACGCCTGTTTCCATGGCGTTCCGTCACTACGGCAACATTCTGTCGGGTACCATCGTGTCGGTGCTCATTGCCTCGGCGCTTTCGGGACTGTCCGCCAAGCTGTTTGGCGCGCTGCCCGGCTTTTTGGGTGAATTTCCTTTTTTTCGCATCGGAATTCCTGCCGTGTTCTCGGCATATTTCGACGTATTCAGTGGCTGCCTGCAGGCGTATATCTTCGCCGTGCTGACTATGCTGTACGTGTCAAACGGCTTTCCGCAGAGCGAATACGAAAAGCGGCGTCGCCGTCGACTTGAAAAGAAAATGAAGCTTCAGAAAAACAATCAATCATAATAAAAAATCATTTTTGGAGGAACAAATCATGGAATTGGCAATCGGTATTATTTTGGGTGCATGTGCGCTGGGCGCAGGTCTTGCAATGATCGCGGGTATCGGCCCCGGTATCGGTGAGGGTAACGCTGTCGCAAAGGCTTGCGAGGCCATCGGTCGTCAGCCCGAGAGCAAGGGCGACGTCACCTCGACCATGCTGTTCGGCTGTGTCATCGCTGAAACGACGGGTCTTTACGCGCTGGTTATTGCGATCCTTTTGATCTTTGTGGCGCCGGGTCGACTGGTCGATATTCTGGTTTCCACGATGGCGGGGCTGTAAGACGGAGAGAAGACAATGCAGTTGTTGACAAAACAGTTGCTTGCGGCCGCTGCCGAGGCGCAGTTTCTTGACATCATCTCGGTCAATTTCTGGAACATTGTGATCTCGCTGCTCAACCTTGTGGTGCTGTTTTTGGTGGCAAAATGGCTGTTGTTCAAGCCCGTGCAAAAGCTGTTTGCCGAGCGTCAGGCGGATATTGACCATCAGTACGCCGCCGCAGCCGAGGCGCAGCGCGTGGCCGACGAGAGCCGTGACGCCTGGGAGAGCAAGCTCAAGGGTGCTGACGACGAGGCTGCTCGCATCATCAAGGATGCGTCGGACACGGCCAAGTATCGCGCCGAGCAGATCTTAAGAGATGCCGACGAGCAATCGGACGGCATGATCCGCCGTGCCAAAGGCGAGGCGGAGCTTGAGCGCAAGAGAGCCGAGGAGGGCATGCGCCGCGAGATCGTCGGCGTGAGCACGGCGATCGCCGAGAAAATGCTTGAGCGTGAGGTCAACGAAAAGGATCACCGCGCCCTGATCGACGATTTTATCGATAAGATAGGGGAAGAGCATGAAGGAGATCAGTAAGGAATACGCCCAGGCGTTGTTTGCGCTGGGCTGCGAGTGCGGCGAGGAGCGCACCTATATGCACTCGCTTTCGGATATTGCCGCTACGTTTGAGCAATACCCCGCCTATCTGGAGCTCGTTTCGTCGCCCACGCTGACGATGGCCGAGCGTCAGGACGCGCTTTTGCGCGCGTTGGGGGATGAGTGCCCTTCGCACGTCCGCTCGTTTGTGCTGCTGCTGTGCGAAAAGGGACGCATCCGCGCATTTGGCGAGTGCGTCAAGGAGTACGAGAGCTTGCTTGCGGCCAAGGAGGCTACGGTCACCGCCCGCGTATGCTCGGCAGTCGAGCTGACCGACGAACAAAAGAGCGCGCTGCGGCAAAAGCTGGAGCGCCAAAGCGGTGCGCACGTGACGCTGGAGTGCTGTGTGGACGCGTCGCTGCTTGGCGGCGTTATCGTCGAGATGGACGGACGCGTCATGGACGGCTCGGTGCGCCGTCGATTGCAAGAGATAAAGGAAGTGATGAACAATGGCTCAAAGACCTGAAGAGATCAGTAATATCATCAAAGAGCAGATCAAGCACTACGAGCAGCGTCTGGAGATGAAGGAAACGGGTCGCGTGATCCTCGTCGGTGACGGTATTGCCCGTGTGTGGGGTCTGCGTGAATGTATGGCGAGCGAGCTGCTCGAGTTTGAGGACGGCAGCGTCGGTCTTGCCCAAAATCTGGAGGACGAAACGGTTTCCGTGGCACTCCTTTCCAACGAAAACGATATCCGCGAGGGCTCCTCGGTCAAAAGAACGGGCAGCGTTTTGTCCGTTCCGGTCGGCGAGGCCTTGCTGGGTCGCGTCGTGGACGCACTGGGACAGCCCGTCGACGGCAAGGGCCCCATCGCTACGACCGAGGTGCGTCCTGCCGAGGCAGAGGCGCCCGGCATCATCGAGCGTAAGAGTGTACCCGTGCCGCTGCAGACGGGCATCAAGGCCATCGACGCCATGATTCCCATCGGTCGCGGTCAGCGTGAGCTGATCATCGGCGACCGTCAGACGGGTAAATCTCAGATCGCGATCGATACCATCATCAACCAAAAAGGTCAGAATGTTATCTGCATTTACGTTGCGATCGGTCAGAAATCGACCACAGTCGTACAGATTGCAAACGAACTTGAGCGCACAGGCGCGATGGAGTATTCCATCATCGTTTCTGCGAGCGCTTCGGGGGGCGCACCGCTCCAGTAAAGTCGGATCGTAGCCATGTCGTTCTGTGTGCCAAGGAGTTGAAA
>JAZQMI010000118.1:0-8705 GCA_045543375.1 Eubacteriales bacterium
GCATCAAAGGCCTTCTGCCCCGCACCGCCCATAAAAACAGCCACACCGATTACGCAAAGACAACCAATGCACGCCATTGCACCACCCACGCGGCGCAGCCATACGGTACGCGTCGCGCCTGTCCTTGCCGTGCGCGGCATTCGGCTGACGGCGCTCATGACCGACGTATGCACGCGCGCGGGCATTTTTTGCACCGCTGCGCACTCTTGCAGCAGCACGCGCAGCGCCTCGATCTCTTCAAGCTCTTGCGCGCACGCCGAACAAGAGCAGACGTGCGCTTGCACCGCTGCCGATTGTCGCTGATTCAATTCACCGTCGGCGTAAGCGGACAGCATCGGCTGTATCCGCTCACACACGCGCTTGCTTGCTTTTCTCATGCTCTCGTTCCTTTTTGTCGTTTACTTTCATGGATATAGACGCGCCAAATCAGAGAATGTTCCCATTCTTCAAAATTTCGGCCAATTTTTTTCTCGCGCGGGACAGCCGACTCTTGACGGTTCCCTCGCCAAGGCTCAGAACTTGCCCGATCTGCTCATAGGAATAGCCCTGCAAATCCTTAAGCACGACGATCTCGCGATACTCGTCGGGCAGCGCGTCCACGGCGCGCCGCACGGCTTCGATCCTCTCTTGCCGCTCGTATTCCCGCGCGGGATTGGCATATTCGTTCGGGTCGGCGATATCCCATTGCTCGTTCTCACCATTCTCGTCCTCGCCCGTCAGCGTTACCGTCTGCACGCGCGCGTGGCGGCGACGGATCAGGTCAAGTGCGACGTTTCGTGCCATGTGCAATGTGTAGGGCAGGATCGGACACTCAAAGCGATAGGACGGCAGCGTGCGCCACAGCTTGATGAGCGTTTCCTGCGTGGCGTCCTCGGCGTCCTCACGCGAGTGCAGCATGGAATAGATCAGACGGTATACCGGCTGCTCTATGACACCGAGCAGCGTTTCAAACGCCTGCTCGTCGCCCGCTTGCGCCGCACGTACAGTGCGCTGCATTTGACGGTCGTCCCTTTGCATACCGTCCCTCCTTTCCGATGTTTTCAGATCAGTCTGCGTAAAATCTCTTCCACCTCGGCGGCGCTTTGCGCCGTCATCATGCGGCCTCGCGCCTCGGCCGCGCCCTTGACGCCGCGGATATACCACGCCATCTGCTTTTTGGACTCGGCAAAGCCAACGCGCTCGCCCTTTTCCTCGATCATCTGCGCCATCTGCGAAAGTGCCGTTTCAATGCGCTCCCTCATGGTGGGCGGTGTAAAGGCGCGCCCCTCGAGCGCACACACGATCTCGGAGAACAGCCACGGATTGCCCATGGCACCTCGCGCGATCATGAGCCCGTCACAGTTTGTTTCGCGTTTCATGCGGAGCGCGTCCTCGGCAGTATAAATATCCCCGTTTCCAATGACGGGAATGCGGACGGCAGCCTTGACCGCCGCGATCTGCGCAAGATCCACGCCGGGGCGATACATCTGCTCGCGCGTGCGTCCGTGCACGCAGATAGCCGCGGCGCCCGCCGCCTCAAGCTCACGCGCCATTTCGACCGCGCAAATGCTGTCGCTGTCAAAGCCGACGCGTATCTTGACCGTTACGGGCAAATGTTGTGCCGCGCAGACGGCGCGAACGATGCGTCCTGCCAAGGAAATGTCACGCAGCAGCGCACTTCCCTCGCCGTTGGACACGATCTTATGCACGGGACAGCCCATGTTGATATCAATGGCCGTCGGTGCTGCTGCGCTGCGACAGCCCGCGTACGAGCCGTCCGCCAGCATGGCGGCTGCCTCGGCCATGAACTCGGGCTCACTGCCGAAGATCTGAACGGCCATGGGCACATCGTCAGCATGAACCTCGGCAAGCGGAGCGGTCTTGGACTGCCCGGCTTGCGCCTTTTTGCTCTTTTTTTCATAGCACAGCGATTTGGCCGACACCATTTCGCTGACGGTATATTCTGCGCCCAGCGCACGGCACACCCGACGGAACGGGTGATCACTCACGCCCGCCAGCGGGGCGAGCATGAGTCCATGCCTGAGTGCAACGCTTCCGATCGAAAATGCAGCCTCAGCCATGCGCGTCCTCCTCGATCTCGGGCGCTACGCCCAGCTCCTCAAGCTTGCGGCGCACCTCGTGCAGGTCCCGAAGCATGTCCTCGCGCTTGCTTGCATCGCGGAGAAGGGCCGAGGGGTGATAGACGGCCATCATCCACACGCCGTTTTTGCAAAACCACTTGCCGTGCTCGCGCGTGATGCGGAAATCCTCTTTGATGAGCCGCATGGCGGCAATACGACCAAGGCAGACGAGCACGCGGGGGCGGATCAGGCGGAACTGCTCGCGCAAATGCCCGATGCACGCATCCTCTTCCTCACGCTCGGGATCGCGGTTGTGGGGAGGTCGGCATTTGAGAATATTGGCGATATACACCCGATCACGGGGCAGATCGCACGCAAGCAGATATTTGTCAAGCAGTTGCCCCGCGCGACCGACGAACGGGATACCCTGCGCGTCCTCGTCTGCGCCGGGTGCTTCACCCACGAACATCAGCGCCGCCTCGCGGTCGCCCGTGCCGAACACGTTGTTCGTTCGCGTCTGCCCCAGGGCGCACGCGCGGCAATCGCGGCACGCTTGCTCAAGGGATTGCCATTCGGCCGTCTTTTCGCTGTTCATGTGCCTCCTCCTTTCAAAAAACGGGCAGGCCGGAACGCCTGCCCGTAATATAGCCGCCGATCAGGTGCGATCTACGGGGTAAAGAATTTTGAGCTGATTGATCTTGGACGTATAAGCCGCTCTCTGCTTTTCCATGGTCAACTGGCGGGTAATGCCCTCGCGGACGTCGCCGAAATGCATGGGCTCGGCGGCCTTCTTGCCGTCCAGACGAATGATGTGGTAGCCAAACTGGGTCTTGACAGGCTCGCTGATGGCACCGACCTCCATGGTAAAGCAAGCAGTATCGAACTCGGGCACCATCTGGCCTCTGCCAAACTCACCGAGATTTCCGCCGTTGCGACCCGACGGGCACTTGCTGTGCTCGCTTGCCGCCTCCTCAAAGCTGACCTTGCCCGCGCGAATGTCGGCAAGCAGCTCAAGAGCCTTGGCCTCGTCCTCAACGAGAATGTGGCTGGCGCTGACGGTTTCCTCACCCGCAAACTGCTCGGGGTGCTCGTCAAAATACTTCTTTGCCTCCTCATCGGTCACGCGAACGCCCGACACCGCCTTGGCTGCGGCATAGTTGACGAGCAGTTCGTCCTTGACGCGTGCGAGCTGTGCCTTGAAATCGGCCTCGCGCTCGTAGAGATTGCGCGTAGCGTCGAGCAGCAGCAGCTTTTGGTTGATGAGTTCCTCAAGAACGGCAGCTCTGCCCTGCGGGCTCATATAGTTCTGTCCCGCCTGACCCATCGAAGCGATGAGCATATCAACGTCCGTATCGGTGATCTGCTTACCGCCGACAACGGCAAGCACCTTGGTGTTATCCATGATTGTATTCTCCTTTTTTCTATGGATTGGAATTGTTTATAGTATACCACAAAGGTGCGCCCGTGTCAACATTTTGAGCATCAAAAGGCGCCTGCAAATGCAGACGCCCGTTTGATTATTTTTTCTCGTCAAGCACGATCTCGCCCGTGTTGATCTTGTATGCGCGATCGAGCAAATTCAAAAGCTCCTGCTGTTCGACGGGTTTCAGCGCAAGGCGGAACATCATCTCGTCGTAATAGCCGTACGTGACCTCCTTGTCTGAAACGTAAGGCGTGTACGAATCGGTGACGCTCATATCGTTCATCGTCACGTTGTATTTGATATTATCCGCGCGAATGAGCACGTAGGTCAGCACCTCACTCGACTGCGGCTCGATATCCTCGATATGGCTGTACAAAAATTCAATGACCTCGGTAAAGGTCGCGGCGCTGTAATAGCCGTAGGACTGTGTCTTTTCATACGTGGGCATACGCACGACGAGCTGCATCGAGGTGTCCTCACCGCTCGCCCGAAGCGCGTCCAGCAGCCGCGTGACCTCGTCGGCATCGTCAAGCGCCCCCTCGGCAATCATATTCAAGAGGGCGTAAGTGCGCGGCATGGCGTCGCTCATGACGGCGTAGCTCAGATAGCTCACGTCCCTGCCACGCTCCACGCGAACGGATACCACGTAGCCGTCAGTAGCCGACCACGCGTCACCGCTTGCAAAGCGCACCCTTTGTGCCTCGGTCATGGCGTAATATTCCTCGCGCATGGTGGCAAGCAGCGTGCGGTAATCTGCCTTGGCGACTTCGGTTGAGCGGTAACCCTCCATCAACTGGACGTTGATATAATCGACGTCGCTGACGACGGGAACGGGATCGACCCTTGCCTGCTCGCAAAGAATGTCAAGCAGCTTTTGATAGTCCTCGCTACTGAAGCGCAGACGGCGCGTGATGGTCAGACCACTCTTGAGCTTGATGCGCGTGTGGACGTACTCGGTATTATATTTGACGTGCTCGCCGCCCGTGTGCTGGAAGTAGTAATTGTTTGTGCGCACGGCGTGCTGCGTTTTGGCGAGTGCTTCGGCGACGATCTCGGCAGCCTCGTCATCACGGGTCAGATAATCCTTGAGCTGCATCATCTCGTAGGGGGTAATGCCATAAGCCGTTGGTGCGCGGTTGGCATCAACACCGACCGCTGCGATGCGATGCTCGTCGATGTGCTGATTGTTGACCGTGTAGTTGGCCAGTCCCAGCGCGCTGGCAAACAAAATGCAAGCACCGACCACGGCACCCAGCCACGGTGTGGCGCGCAGCATGCTGCGCACGCTCTTGGACGTGAGAAGCTCGTACAGATAAAAGGCGAGCAGCATGACGACCAGCAAAACGATCAGCGTGCTTCCCTCGATGTTCGCACTCATCAGACCGTAGGTGATAAGCAATGCGATGGGCAGAGCCAGCAGGCAGCGCACCGTGATCTGCAGCCACTTGGCGGGCACGGCGCGTCCCGCCGTTTCGGAGCGGCGGCGAGCGTACAAAAATCCGCCCAGCGTGAAGGCCCCGATCATGACGATCGCTGCGTAGATCAGCACGCTGACGCGCTCGATCACAGCCTCGCCCGTAAACAAGGCCACGGGCAGCAGCATGTTGGGCGACAGATAGCCGCCGAGGATATCCTCGAAGCGCAGCATATAGTTGACGTCGTCAAGGAACAGCCCCGCAAGACCCATGACCACGCGCCACGAGGCGAGCAGCACGCAGGCCGCCACGGCGGCCGTGCCGAACGTACCCATCAGCGACACGGCGACGGCCGTGATGCCCATGAGCATGCCTGCATTGAGGCACATATAAAGCATTTGCTTGAGCAGTCCCGCAAACGAGAAGACGGTGTACGGGCAGATGGCCCACACAAGCCCTGCCGAGAGCGAGGACACGATCAGAATGCCAAAGACCCAGCTCAGCGCCGCAGCCGAGAAGCTGATATAAACGCAGCTCCTCGTATACGGAATGGCGTGGTAAAAGTCGGACTCGTTGCGCTTATTGAGATACGAAAACATGAAAAAGATGAACAGTGGGGTCAGGTAGGACGCCACAAGCGCGGGAATAGCGAGCGTTGCGTCGTCCATGTCCTTGATGGGACGCACGTACTCGTCGCCCTGACTGCTCTCTATGATGACGCCCGTGACGGGATCGACCGAAACGTAGTCGTAATTGTCATAGCGCGCCGTATCCGTCCAGACGGACACGGGGACGATGACGCAAATGGCGATGCACAAAATGGCCATGGCAAGACCGATGATACGGAGCTTTTTGAGCCCCTCCAGATACAGTCTGCCGTTGAATAGCTGTTGTCTTGTCTTCATACGCTCACCTCCTCACTTGAGTACGTCTTCAAAGGAATAGCCCAGCGCCTGCATCTCGTGGACGAAGACCTCCTCCAGCGAGAGCGGCAAAACGTCCAAGAGCAGCGGCGACATGGCGCGGATGCGTGCCTCGGTCACGTCGCGGTCACCGCGCACGATGAAGGTACAAACGCTGCCCATCTGGGTGTAGGACAGGATGTTGATGCCCTCAAATCTCTCACGCGTAAACTCGCCCTCAAAGGCGGTCTGAACCTTGAACAGCGACGTTTTCAGATCCTGCACGTCCGACTCAAACACGATGCCGCCGCGGTGGAGCAGCGCGAGCTGGTCGCAGGTGTCCTCGAGCTCGTAGAGCGAGTGCGAGGTGATGATGGTCGTTGTTTTTCGCTCCAGCACGTCCTCATAAATGACCTGCTTGACGAGCTGGCGCATGACGGGGTCAAGCCCGTCAAACGTTTCGTCAAAAAAGAGATAGTCGGGCATGGCGGCAAGGCCCAGAATGGTCGCCGCCTGACGGCGCATACCCTTGGAAAAGGTACCGACGTTGGCGCTCGCGTCCAGACGGAACAGCTCAGTCAGGTGATGGAAGCGACCGAAATCAAAGCGCGGATACAGCGAGGCGTATAGCTGCGCCATTTGCTTCATGCTCGTCTGGGGCAGAAAATACAGCTCATCCGGAATGTAAACGATGCGCTCCTTGGCGGCGGGATTTTCCCAGACAGGCATGTCATCCACCGTGATGCTGCCCTCGTCGGGGCGGTAAACGCCCGCAAGCAGGCGCAAAAAGGTGGATTTACCTGCGCCGTTGGAGCCGATCATGCCGTAAATGCAGCCCTTGGGAATGGTGCACGACAGATGGTCGAGCGCCACGAAGGGGGGCTTGTCGGGCGCATAAAATTTCATGGTAATATCATTGGCTACGATCATTTCACTCTACCTCCTTATCCTGCGTGGGTGTGCCCTTTCGCACCGCATCCATAATTTCTTGGTCGCCGACACCTGCCAGACGCAGCTCCTCGGCAAGGGAGCGCAGCGCCTCCAGCTTTGCTCTCGCCTCGCGGCGCAGCACCTCCCGTGCGTTGGGGGCAACGTAGCACCCACTTCCGGGCGCGGGCAGGATCACGCCACGACGCGTCAGCTCGGCATAGCTTTTCTGAATGGTGTTGGGATTGACCGACAACGCCGCCGACAGCTCGCGCAGCGACGGAAGCTGCGATCCTTCGGCAAAAACGCCCGTGAGAATGTTTCGCTCCACGCCTTCAATGAGCTGCTCATACACCGGCTTGCCTGAAAATTTGTCAAGTAACAGCATTTATCACGCCTTCCTTTCTTCTCACGCGGTAAGTGCACCAAGTGCACTACATGAGATAGTACACTTATAATATAGCACAGCGCACCCTACTTTGTCAATAGGGTGCGCAAAATTTTTTAATTATTTTTTCGCTCGCGTGTCGCCAAGCTCGATATCAAGCGGCAGATCAAGCTCGTCGGATACGTATTTTCCGTTCTTTTTGCGCTGCTTGACGCACTCGGTGAGCAGGTATTCGATCTGCCCGTTGACCGAGCGAAAATCGTCCTCCGCCCATGCGGCGACAGCGTTATACAGTTGTTCCGACAAGCGCAGCGGTATCTGTTTTTTCTCTGCCATATCAGTACAGACTTCCCGAATTCACGATGGGCTGTGCGTCGCGGTTGCCGCAAAGCACGACGAGCAGATTGGATACCATAGCGGCGCGGCGCTCGCTGTCAAGCTCGACCATGCCGCCCTTTTCAAGACGCTCAAGCGCCATCTCGACCATGCCCACGGCGCCGTCGACGATCATCTTTCTTGCGTCGATGATGGCAGACGCCTGCTGGCGCTGCAGCATAACGGCCGCGATCTCGGGGGCGTAAGCAAGGTAGGTGATACGCGATTCGACGATCTCGATGCCTGCCTCGTTGACTCTTTGCTGGATCTCGTCGCGGATGCGCGCTGCCACCAGCTCACTCGAGCCGCGCAGGCTTCCGTCATCGGCCAGACCGTCGCCCGTGGTATCGACGCCGGGAGCGACGTCGTAGGGATAGATGCGCACAATGTTACGCAGGGCGGTATCGCATTGCAGCGAGAGGTACTCCTTATAGTTGTCAACGTTGAAGACGGCCTTGGCGGTGTCAACGATGCGCCATGTGACGGCAATGCCGATCTCGACGGGGTTACCAAGGCAATCGTTGATCTTCTGGCGGTTGTTGTTGTGCGTCATGATCTTGAGCGACAGCTTTTTGTTGATCATCTCGGCACTCGTCGTCTGCCCGTTTGCCGCGGGGACTGCGACCGTCTTGACGTCACCCGACTGATTGAGCTGCGTCTTGGCGGCGGGGTTGACGGCCGTGCAGAAAGGATTGACGAAATAGAAGCCCTCGCCCTTAAGCGTACCGACGTACTTGCCGAACAGCGTCAGCACGAGTGCCTCTTGGGGCTTAAGCACCTTCAGACCGGGCAGCACGATCCAGCCAAGGCAAATGTAGATCAAGCTAACCAAAAACAGCGGCGTCGGCACCTCGGTGCCTGCCTTGTCCATGGCGATCGCGCCGAAAATAATGCCAACGATCGCGGCAATGTGCAGAGCAATGGTCAACAGCAGCACGAGCATACCGTTCTTTTTACCCTTTAATACGACTTCATTCATAGTATGTTCTCCTTTCTCGGCGACGTTGTCGCCTTCTGTTATAATGATATCATATTGATATCAGTTTGTCAACAGGTTTTTGAAAATTATTTAAAAAAAAGAGGAAACCCCACAGGGGTTCCCTCTTTCAAATATTATTTCACATTGATGATGGACTCGTCCCACATATCGGGTGCCTCGTAGCCCATGAGGTTGACCATAGTGGCAGCCACGTTGGACAGACCGAACTGACCCTC
>JAZQMI010000119.1:0-75986 GCA_045543375.1 Eubacteriales bacterium
CATTGTTGACAACTTCTGCAACAGCAAGCCTTGCGTCATTGACCGCATCAAGGCGATCACGGGCAAGGACGTCAAGGTCTGCCGCGTCGATCTGCTTGACCGCGAGGCGCTGGAGAAGGTCTTCAAGGAAAATGAGATCGAAAGCTGCATACATTTTGCAGGACTTAAGGCTGTCGGCGAGTCATGCGCCCAGCCGCTCCGTTACTATCACAATAATATCACGGGCACGCTCATTCTTTGCGAAATGCTGCAAAAGTACGGTGCCAAGCGCATCGTGTTCAGCTCGTCCGCGACCGTTTACGGCAAGCCCGAAAGCGTGCCGATCCGCGAGGATTTCCCGCTGTCCACGACCAACCCCTATGGTGAGACCAAGCTCATGATTGAGCGCATTCTGACCGACCTGCACGCGTCCGATCCCGAATTCAGCGTGTCCATTCTGCGCTATTTCAATCCCATCGGTGCGCACGCAAGCGGTATGATCGGTGAGGATCCCAAGGGCATTCCTAACAATCTGTTCCCGTACATTACCAAGGTCGCATCGGGCAAGCTGCCTCAGCTTTCCGTCTTTGGCGACGACTACGCCACGCCCGACGGCACGGGTATCCGCGACTACATTCACGTCGTTGACCTTGCCAACGCGCACCTCAAGGCTCTCGCTCGCGCGCGTACGCGCACGGGTGTTGAGGCGTTCAACATCGGCACGGGTAACGGCTATTCGGTGCTGCAAATGATCAAGGCGTATGAGCGCGTGACGGGCTTGACCGTTCCTTATCAGATCGTTGACCGCCGTCCCGGTGACATTGACGAGTGCTATGCCGATCCCTCCAAGGCGGCCGAGCTGCTTGGCTGGAAGGCTCAATACGGACTTGACGATATGTGCCGCGACGCGCATAGCTGGCAGTCCCAAAATCCCGATGGCTATCCCGACGAGGAATGATAAGGAGAAGATATGAAAAATATTGAAATCACCAAGCTCGGCCGCACGGCCCAAGGCCTTGAAGTCACGGGCTATTGGCTGAACAATCCGAAGGGCATGAAGGTGCTCATTTCCGATCTGGGCGGCACCATCTGGCAGTTGCATGCACCTGATCGCAAAGGCGAGTTTGCCGACGTGGTCTGCGGCTACGATACGGTCGAGGCTCTGGAGGCCAGCGAGGGCTATCTCGGCGCGCTGATCGGTCGTTGGGGTAACCGCATTGCCAATGCGAACTTTGACCTTGACGGCAAGACTTATACGCTGTATGCCAACAACAACGGCAACCATCTTCACGGCGGCAAGGTCGGCTTTGATCGCCGCATTTGGGACGTCATACCCGTGGACGGCGACGAGCCGTCGCTCGTGCTGTCGCTGACCTCGCCCGACGGTGAGGAGGGATATCCCGGCACGCTGACGGTGCAGGTAACCTATACGCTGCGCGCCGATAACGCGTTGGTCATTCGCTATCAGGCGACAACCGATCAGAAAACGGTGCTTAATCTCACCAACCACGCTTATTTTAACCTTGGCGGTTATGCGTCGGGCACCATTCTCGACCACGAGCTGTGCCTGGATGTTTCGGACTATCTGCGGACCGACGAAAAGCTGATCCCCACGGGCGAACGTGTGGCGGTCGAGGGCACGCCGTTCGATTTCCGTGCACCTAAAACGGTGGGCAAGGACTTCATGCCTGACGATCGTTGCTACGATATGAAGGTCGCCGGAGGCTACGACCATTGCCTCAATTTTGCGGGTGGTGAGCCAACGGACGGCACGGTGCCGTTACGCGGTTATCTGCAAGACAACAAGAGTGGTCGCCGCATGGAGATCTATACCAATCAGCCCTGTGTGCAGCTTTACACGGGCAATTTCTTGAAGGATGATGGTAATCTGCTCAAAGGCGGCGTAAAAAAGCACACGCAAATGGCGTTGTGCCTTGAAACGCAGAAAATGCCCGATGCGATGCATCACGAGCATTTTACGCCCGCGATCCTGTCGCCCGGCGAGCTCTACGATTACACGACGGTCTATCGCTTTACAACGGTGGATTGAAATAAATAAGGGGCTACATAGCCCCTTGTTTATTAGAAAGGAAATTTTATGAGATGTGTATGGGAGCACAACGTTGACGATACGCTGCTGTATTCGCTTGATTGTATTGGCGCGTTCACCCGAGGTCAAACGCTTGCCATTGCCATGGAGAAGATGGAGCAAGAGCTTGCGTCTTATCGAAAATGGAGCGGACGTGCTGCATCTTCAGGCGAGGCCGTCATCGTCGTTCAACAAAAAGAGAGCAAGCTGAATATCAGGGACGCAGATTCCGATGTGATATTTGACGCCGAGTGCGACGATTTGAGCATGAAAGAATATCGTGAGTTGAAAGAACTGGCCTTGAAGTCCGCCGCGGATTTTGACCGTTTGTACCGTTCGGTACCCGATCCCGACGTCAGTTGTCTGTCCAAGCGATTGACCTTTTATGGACAAGTGCCGACGACGGCACGCGAGATGTACGAGCATACCAAGAGCGTCAACGAGTATTATTTTGCCGAAATCGGCATTGACGCAGATAACGAGGGAACGATATCGGAGTGTCGCCAAAGGGGCTTTGACGTACTCGAGCAAAGGCAAAATTTTTTGCATTTGCCCGTGATCGAGGGAAGCTACAGTGAGCTTTGGTCGCTGCGCAAGGTTCTGCGCCGCTTTATCTGGCACGACAGAATCCACGCCAAGGCCATGTACCGAATGGCTGTGCGAACGTTTGGAGAAGGGGCTGTGCCCGATGTCTTTTTCTTTGAAGCATAAAAAAGCCTCCGCAGCAGCGGAGGCTTTTCTTATTTATTATTACAGGTATTTCTTCAACAGGTCGCTTGCGTCCTCTTCGGGCATAGACACGGTCATAACGATCTTGACGTCCTTCTTGACAGTTAGAAGATCAAGCTCTTCAACCATCTTCTCAAGTGCTGTAACGTCGCGGTTGCAGATCTTCATGGTAGAGTCGATGAACAGATCGGTCACATCATGGTTGCTGGCAAGAATGCCTGCGATAAAGCCGTAAAGAGATTGCGCATCGTTGATATAATATTCATCGGTGTTGATAAGGCGCGCCTGATAGTTAATGTCAAATCTGAGCTGTTCGCCCTTTTCCAGAACGACGACGTTGCCATTGGTGGAGGCCAAAGCGGACTCAACCATGCTGATCAGCGTTTTCGTCTTTCCCGTACCCTTGATACCAATAATAAGTTTAACCATGATTTTTTCCTCCTGTGTTTGTCCTCTCACGGAAAGAGATCCCGTGGACTAATTATATTATAAATGGTTTGCGATATTTTGTCAATATCATTTTACTATATTTTCCAAATTTTGTACAAGATGTACAAAAACGTTTGTGGAAATTACAGACGAGCCTCGAGCTCAGCCTTCTGATTTTCGTAGCCAGGCTTACCGAGCAGGGCAAACATGTTCTTTTTGTATGCCTCAACACCGGGTTGGTCAAACGGATTGACACCCAGAACGTAGCCCGAGATGGCACAAGCAAGCTCAAAGAAGTAGATCATGTAGCCGAGCGAGTGCGCCGAGCGGTCAGCAAGCTCAAGAACAATGTTGGGAACACCGCCGTCCTCGTGTGCGAGCAGCGTGCCGAGCATTGCCTTTTCTTTGACCTCATCAAGCTGCATGCCCGAAAGGAAATTCAGACCGTCGATGTTATTGGGGTCGTTGGGAATGACGAATTGATCCTCGGAGTGCTGAACGGAGATCACCGTTTCAAACTGGTTCTTGGTGCCGTCCTGGATGAACTGGCCAAGCGAGTGCAGATCGGTCGAGAAAATGACGGATGCAGGGAAGATACCCTTGCCATCTTTGCCCTCACTCTCACCGTACAACTGCTTCCACCACTCGTTGAACATTTGTGCATAAGTTTCATATCCCACGAGGATCTCGGTGACTTTGCCCTTGCGGTAGAGAATGTTGCGGATAGCGGCGTAGCGGTAGCAATCGTTGTTGTTGATGTCGGCATCGGTGAATACCAGACGGGCATCGTTGGCGCCCTTCATCAAAGCGTCGATGTCAATGCCGGCAACGGCAATGGGCAAAAGACCGACAGCGGTCAGAACAGAGAAGCGGCCACCGACGTCGTCCGGAACGACGAAGGTTTGGTATCCCTTATCATCGGAAAAGCTCTTGAGCGTGCCGCGCGCGCGGTCGGTGGTGACGAAAATACGCTCGCGTGCGCCTTCCTCGCCGTACTTTTGCTCAAGCAGCGCGCGGAATACGCGGAAAGCGACGGCGGGCTCGGTGGTCGTGCCCGATTTGGAGATGACGTTGATGCAAACGTCCTTGCCCTCGCAAATGGCGAGCTGCTCGTTCATGGATGCGGCGCTGATGTCGCGACCTGCATAATAAATATCAGGGGCGTCGCCGTTGATCTGATTGTACTGCTGACCGTTCATGAACTCGATGACGGCGCGTGCACCAAGATACGAGCCGCCGATGCCGATGACGATGAGAACGTCACAGGACTTGCGGATCTTTTCAGCCGCGACCTTGATGCGGGCAAACTCCTCTTTGTCGTAATCCTCGGGGAGCGTGACCCAGCCAAGAAAATCGCTGCCGGCACCGCTTTTGGAGGTCAACTGCTCGTGCGCTGCCGTAATGGCGGGCTGAATATTCTTGTATTCCTCGGGACGGATAAATTTCTGCAAATAATGATCGTTGAGCTTGAGTGCCATGGGAACATACCTTTCTTTTGATGCAATGCGAAGATGAATTCTTCGTTTTCATTATTGTACACCCAAAGCGGTCGAATTGCAAGAGATTTTTGTAATTTTTACGGAATGTTCAAGATATTTTTTCGGGTGTTGGTCATATGGTTACGCAAGCAGCATTTTTGCAAGCAATCTTTGCCACAACGTAAAAAATCCGATGCGTTCAATCTCGGTCTGCGCCTTGATGTCTGAGCGACCGATCTCCTGACCATCCAGCGTGTAAACGATCGTTCCAAGTACATCACCTTGCTTGATCGGGGCACTGACGGATTGCTGAACGTCAACGCTTTTCTGCACGCGCGAGAGTGCATCCTTGGGAAGAACGCACGCAAACGGATCGCTGATAGCGGGACATTGATTGCTGACACCACCAAGCACCTTGACCTCGCTGATCTTTTCACTCTCTGCGCGGTAGGTTGCGTAATTGGCAAAGCCCCAGTCAAGCAACCGCGAGGCCTGCGCGTTGCGGACGTCGCGGCTCGGGGCGCCCATAATGACACAGATAAGAGATAGCCCATTGCGCTCGGCCGTGACCGACACACAAAAGCCCGCCTTGGACGTCGATCCCGTTTTGAGCCCCGTCGCGCCGCGATAAAAACGAACGAGGCGATTGGTATTGGTCAGCCCGAATGCGCCGCCGCGAATGGTGTCCATCCAGATCGAGCTGTATTTAAGAATGTCCTTGTGCTCGATCAGCGCGCGCGACATGAGTGCTATGTCCATGGCCGAGGTCAAATGATTTTGCGCCGTGTCATCGAGGCCCGTGACGTTTTCAAAGTGTGTGTTGGTCATGCCAAGCTCGGAGGCGCGCTTGTTCATCTGCTCCACAAACGAGGATACGTCACCCGACACGAATTCGGCAAGTGCCACGGCGGCGTCGTTGGCCGAGCTGATGACAACGCTTTTGAGCATATCCTCGACCGTCATGCTCTCACCGACCTTGAGGTAGATTTGCGAGCCGCCCATGCTTGCAGCCTGCTCGCTGGCGGTGACCATATCGGTCATGGCGAACTTACCCGCCTCCATTGCCTCCATGACAAGCAGCAGCGTCATGATCTTGGTTACGGACGCCGGCGGGAGTGCCTCGTTGGCATTTTGCTCGTACAGCACCGCTCCCGTGGTCGCTTCCATGAGAACGGCACTCTGACATTCAAGCGACAAGCTGCCGCTCTCTGCTTGCATAGAAAGCGACATCTGATACTCGCTATCCGGTGCGGCGACACATGCAGAAGCGAAACAGTTGACGACCATCAACGCCGTCAAAAGCAGCAGCACGACGCGACGGAAATGCGCTCGGATCGTGTTTGGCATATCAAAGTCCTCCTTATATCATATCAAAGCAGTAGCGGTGCTTCGAACAGCATTTGACGGAGCGCGGCATAAATGCAGAAATACTGTTCGGCCGGCAGCGGATTTTCCCCTTTGCCGCATTCCACGGTGAACGAGGGAAGACCCAACGTGCGGATGCACCAGTCGGTCAGCCCGCCATACGCCGCCATGCCCTCGGGCTTGGCAAGCGCATACCCGCAAAGTCTGGACAGCGCCTTCGCCATCGCAGCCGAGCGCGGTGTGACCTCCTCTCCGCTCGTGTAATAGATTTCCTCGCCCTGCGTGTGCAGCGTCAGAACCGCATGAACGCTCTCGCGGTGAAAGCGAATGAAATTGCAAAGATAGCCCACCTCAGGCTCGGATTCGGGACACTCGCCACTATATCTGGTCGGACCGCCGCCGCAAATTCCGTTTTCCCGCTCCAACGCTTTGTATTCAAGATAACCCGCGTCGTAGTTGTGATTGAGATCAACGCCGCGGGCGTTGGCTTGCCAATGCGAATAATCCGGATGATGGGGATTCATTCGTTCAAGTCGCCCCAAAAGCGGATTATCTTCACGCACGCCCTCCAGCACGTAAGAAACGCCGTCGGGATTGAGCATGGGGATGACAATAATGCGACGCTCTTTGAACAGATAGGGAAGATGTACGTTGTAAATGCGCCGTCCGTCGCGGTACGCCTCGGCGTATTCGTTGATAAAGCGAAGCAGTAGCACCGACGTGATCCATTCCATCGCATGATGCGTTCCAATATAAAGAAACGTTTTTTTGCCCTCGCCGAGTGTGACCATGGGGATCGCACGGCCAAGAACGCTCTCTCCGAGCGTGCCGAATTCCAGAAACGGATACCGCTCGGCAAAGCAGGAAAGATAGGCGGTCATGCGTTCAGCCGTCAAGGGAAGAGGGTAGTCGAGAATGCTTTTTGAGGTGTCAAAAGGCAAAAAGCCCGCTGCGTTGCTGGGATAGTTCATAGTCCGTCAAGCTCCTTTTTCCATTGTTTTACCATATGAATATGAAGTGAAACGCAAAAAAAGTACGCACGTCTTTGAATAATTCACAAAAAGCGCTTTCTTTTCGCGACAAAATGTGATATACTGAATACAACTTGATTGACCAAAGGAATGAAAAATATGAAGTCATTATCGCCCTTGACCCGCCGAATGCTGACATATACCGTGAGCATAGCGATCTTGTTTGGAATTTATGTTGCGCTGATCCTGCTCAGTGATCAGCTTTCTTCCAATATCATATACGCGCATACCATGCTCGGCGAGCTGACCGAGTGGGGGTATCTCGCTGCCGAGCTGTTGGCACTCATCTTGACCTACGCTTGTCTGCTGTACACCCTCTTCACCCACGGACATTGGGGAGCGCTTCGCATCGTTGCTGTGTACGTAGCGGTCACGCTCATTCGTCACGCGGCGATGTTATGGCTTGGCTACAGCGAGCTCTGGGCGGAAACCGTTAATTTGTTACCCGAGCTTGCGCAGCTCGGCGCTGTCTACGTTGCATGTACGTCGTGCGTCCAAGCGTTTGACCGTCAATATGCCGTCATGCAGCATGGTGCGCACACACTTGGCCGCCCGTGCGCCGAGCGCGAGGCATTGGTATATCCTTGCGTGAAACAGCCGCTCAAAGCCGATCCCATCAAGCGCGCTGCCGCCGCGAGCGTCACGATACTCATCGCCGTCCGCGTGTTTGGCCGTTTGATTTTCGATTTTAACTACGGCGCGCCTGCTGATCTTATCGACGGACTGTGGATGCTGCTGTATTACAGTGTGGACGTTCTGATCGGCGTTGGCGCATATTGTTTGATGTTGGGTATCGTTCGTATCCTGTCAAAGCAACAGAGATTATTTGAAAAAATTTTAAAAACCACTTGACATTTGTCAAATAGGGGAGTATAATACACTCACATCAAAACCGCATAAAAACGGGGGTGCTGAGCAATCGGCTGAGATGAGGCGCAAGCCTTGAACCCTTAACCTGATACGGATAATGCCGGCGTAGGGAGATTTTTTAGTGCATTGCTTGCCATGGAAAGCAGAACACAGAACAAAAATGCTACCGCACGGAGTTTTCGTGCGGATTATTTTTTGGAGGTAAAAGAAAGCCATGAAACAAGCAAGCAAGCTCACAACCGTTCGCCGACTGACCGTGTCGGCCATGATGGTCGCTCTGTCTACCGTCATTTCGTTCATCTGCTCACTCATTCCCGTGCCGCCCTTCAATTTTCCGTTCGGCGGCGGCATCACCATCGCGGGCATGCTGCCCGTCGTGCTCGTTGCGTATCTGTATGGCACGCGATGGGGACTGCTCACGGGCTTCGCTTATTCACTCATTCAAATGCTGCTCGGCCATTCGACAGTCAGCACATTGTTCCTTCCCGTCGAGGAGGGAGGAATGCAGCTCGGGGCGGCGTTGCTCATTTGCTTCATTGACTATATCCTTGCTTATACGATGCTGGGACTTGGCGGTCTGTTCCGTCGCCAAGGCTCGGCGGTCAAGGGATTGGTGCTCGGCTGCGTTGTAGCACTCGGTGCGCGCTACCTCTGCCACGTCGTGTCGGGAACGATCTTCTACGGCGCGTGGGCGGAATGGTTCTTCACGCTGGACGGAATATACGAGCTGATGGGAAAGGCAGTCCTTGACCGTTTTAGCGGCAACGCGCTCGCGCTGATTTATTCCGCTGTTTATAACGGCTGCTACATGATCCCTGAAATGATCATCACACCTCTTGCTGCGCTTGTCGTATTGCGCATTCCCGCCGTTCGCAAGGGCGTGCAGCAATAAAATCAAATATAAGCTCCGCCGAACGTACTGCTCGGCGGAGCTTTTTTGTGAGCAAAAAGCACAAAAAAGTATTTGACAAATTGGGCAAAGTGTTGTATACTATATCCACTACCCATTTTTTGCGTGAATGGTTGCAATGGAATTATGGTTGATGGAGGGAACTATGCCCCGATTTTTTATCAAACCGCAACAGATTGAGAATGATTTCGTCCGGATTACGGGCGACGACGCTCACCATATCGCGCGCTCCCTTCGCATGGCGGTCGGCGAGCGCATCACCGTGTGCGACGGTCAAAAGGAGCACGAATGCGAGATATTGGAATTTGATCAGGACAAGTGCGTGAGTGCCAAAATCCTCGCAAGCGAGCCGTTGCGTGGCGAGCCTCCTTATTCGGTTACGCTGTTTCAGGCGCTGCCCAAGGGTGATAAGCTGGATATGATCATACAAAAGGCCGTCGAATGCGGTGCTTGTCGCATTGTTCCGTTTGAGAGCGAGCATTGCGTGGTGCGTATGCGCCCCGACGCCGAGCAGCGCAAGACCGAGCGCCGCGAGCGCATCGCGTTGGAGGCAGCTAAGCAATGCGGGAGAGGTTATCTGCCGACAGTCAGCCAGACGGTATCCTTTGACTCTATGCTGCAACAAGCAGCCAAAACCGACGTTGTGCTGTTCTGCTACGAGGGTGAGGGAACCGCATCCTTGCGCGCCTTGTTGCAAGACTTGCGTGACGGAGGTAAGCTCCCCCGTGACCGCCGCCCCGAAATTTCGGTTGTCATCGGTAGCGAGGGCGGCTTTTCGCCGAAAGAGGCCGAGGCAGCAGTGAAATCGGGCTTTTGCATGGTCGGACTTGGCTCTCGTATACTTCGCACAGAAACAGCATCTTGCTTTGTTTTGAGCAATTTGGTATACGAATTTGAGCTTTAGTCAATATGCCCATATGGATTTAATATAAAATCCACAAAAAAAACTTCAAAAAATTATAAAAAAAATCAAAAACCCTATTGAAAAATCACAAAAAATAGTGTAGAATATAGGATAGTATATACAAACGCAATCCCAACTTTTGCATCAGGAGTGTTAAAATTATGTCTAACAGATTGTTCCAAAGCGTCATTCACCAAATGAAGGATGCGGTGGACCGCGTCATCGGTGTCATTGATGAGAACGGTGTCATCATTTCCTGTTCCGAGCTGACCAAGATCGGTGAGATTCGTCAAGGCGTTCGCGATGAGCTGGCATACACGAACGAGATCGTCATCAACAACGGCTATACTTACCGTCCTATCGGCGGAAACAACAAGCCCGAGTACATCGTTTTCGTTGAAGGTGAGGATAAGGTTGCCGAAAAGACGTCCAAGCTGCTCTCCATTTCGCTGAGCAATATCAAGAATCTCTATGATGAGAAGTATGATAAGGGCTCTTTCATCAAAAATATCATTTTGGACAACATCCTGCCCAGCGATATTTATATTAAGAGCAAGGAGCTTCATTTTAACACCGAGGAGATGCGCATCGTCTTTTTGATCAAGTTCTTCGGCAAGACGGACATGATGCCTTTCGAGATGTTGCAGAACATGTTCCCGGATAAGACCAAGGATTACGTTATCAGCGCCGGCGAGCGTGACATCGTTCTGGTGAAGGACGTCAAGGCAGGTATTGATTCCAAGGAGATCGAAAAGATCGCCACCAACATCGCGGATACGTTGAGCACCGAGTTCTACACCAAGGTTTCCATCGGTATCTCGACCGTCGTTGACAACATCAAGGATCTGGCGCGCGCATACAAGGAAGCACAGATCGCACTTGAGGTTGGCAAGGTATTTGAAACCGAGAAGAACATCATCAATTATGAAAACCTCGGCATCGGTCGTCTGATCTATCAGTTGCCGACTACGCTGTGCGAGATGTTCTTGCAAGAGGTCTTCAAGAAGGGAAGCCTTGAATCGCTTGACCGTGAAACGCTGATGACCATTCAGTGTTTCTTTGAGAACAATCTGAACGTTTCCGAAACCTCGCGTAAGCTGTTCGTCCACCGTAACACGCTGGTCTACCGCCTGGAGAAGATCCGCAAGCTGACGGGTCTTGACCTGCGCGAGTTTGAGCACGCCATCACCTTTAAGGTGGCGCTCATGGTCAAAAAGTATCTGGACACCAAGTCTTCTAAATTCTGATCGTTTGACAATTGACGGCGCCGGCGCAAACAACCCGTTTGCGCCGGTCGCTTGCCGCCCGTGCGGCTTATGAGTGTCAGTTAAGCTTTGCACTTTCAGAAACCACGATTTTGCAGAGAGGTATCAAATTCATGGTTCAATTCATATTTTTTGTTGACGGTCTTGGACACAACGCAGATGAAACTGCCGTGATCGAGGCTGCCAAGCAAGTTTTCCCGCAAGCGGAGATCAAGCTCGACGCGATGACCTCCTCGATGACGATTACCACGTCACAAGAGGAAGGTACGGATCAGACGTTTGCTCGCCTTTCCGATGCACTTGCTACACTCGGCTGTACGCTCAAGCTGCCGCCGAGCAGCGTGACTGTCCGGCAGACGCCTGTTGTGTCGAGCAAAAAGGATTCGCCACGTCAAAAAAAGAAGCGTCGCATTCCTTGGGGGGCGTTCATCGCAAGTACGTGTGCGCTGCTGATCCTCGCAATTCTTACCACTTACACGCTCACCGCAGCTCAATTCGGTCAAAAGCTGAAAGAACTGCAGGATGAATTCTTCGCGTTGCAGGAGGAGGCAGGAAATCAGGCCGATCAAGAGCCGGAAATCCCCTCTGCGGAACAGCCCATTTTCCCGGAACTTGAGGTTTTCGACTTCCTGTTTGATCAATACGCCATTGAGGATATCGATCAAGAGGCTCTGATGGAGGCTGTGCTCAAGGCCTACGCTATCGGCACCGGCGATATTTATGCCGAGTACTATACTGCCGAAGAATTCGAGGCCATGATGCAAGAAGATCAGGGCAATATGGAGGGAATCGGCGTCAGTGTGACCAACGACATTGTCTTGGTGAACGGTCTTTCTTATCAAGTGCTGACGGTCATCAGCGTCTTCCGCGACTCTCCAGCGCTGAATGCAGGCGTTCGCGTTGGCGATCATATTTATACCGTAACGGATGCAGACGGCGTTTCTCATACTGTTGAGGAGTTGGGATACGACGGCGCAATCTCGTGCGTACGCGGTATATCCGGAACCAATGCGGAATTTTCCGCCCTGCGTAAATCGTCCGACGGCGGGTATCAAGCCGTTACCTTTTCCATTACGCGTGCCCCGATTACAACAGAAACCGTTACGTCGCATGTATTAGCTTCCGATCCGAGCATCGGTATTCTGAAGATCTCGCAGTTCGATTTGACCACGCCCGGTCAATTTTGCGCCAATATGGACGCGCTGATTGAGGCGGGCTGTACCAAGTTTATCTTTGATGTTCGCTACAATCCGGGTGGATTGCTCATTTCGATCGAGGCTGTGCTCAGCACGTTGCTCAATGAGGGCGACGTCATGATCTCGACCGTCTATAAGGACGGCTCGGAAGAAACGGACGTTGTCAAGCCTGTCAGCTATTCGGGCGTATACAACACCTGCTCCGTGGCTCCCGAGGATATCGGGAAATACAAAGGTTATGAGTTTGCCGTGCTGACCAACGAATATACTGCCAGTGCTGCCGAGCTGTTTTCCGCGAACATCCGCGACTACGAGCTTGGAACACTCGTCGGCGTTACCACCTACGGTAAAGGCTGTATGCAAACGACGTTCGATCTGTCCTATTTCGGATATGAGGGTGCGCTCAAGCTGACCACCGCGTGGTATCAACCGCCCTGCGGTGAAAATTATCATGGTGTGGGTATCGAACCTCACATCCCCGTTGAAACCGATCTTGCTCTGATCGAACAGTACGGAAATATTTATCTGATCCCCGACGATGAAGATCCGCAAATCCATGCGGCCATCGAAGCACTCAATCAATAAAAACATTTTAAGATATAAAGAGGAGAACAATTATGGCAACCAAAAAGCAAATGCTGTACACCCCCGACGGCTACAAGGAGCTGGTAGAGGAGCTTAATTATCTGAAGACCGTCCGCCGTGAGGAGATCAAAAATGATATCGCCGTAGCCCGTTCGTTCGGTGACTTGTCCGAGAACGCTGAGTACGATGAGGCAAGAAACGAGCAGGCAAGAACCGAGGCTCGTATCAAGGAGCTTGAGGAGCTGATCGAAAACGCCGTTGTCGTTGATGAAACCGAGATCGACACCTCGGTCATCAGCCTTGGCTCGGTCGTTCGCGTCCGCGATGAGGACGACGGTGAGGAGATCGAATACTCGCTCGTTGGTTCTAACGAGGCCAACCCCCTGATCGGCAAGATTTCGGATCAGTCGCCCATCGGCAAGAGCTTGATGGGTGCCAAGGAGGGCGCTGTTCTTCGCATTGATGCCCCTGCAGGTGTGATCACGCTGAAGGTGCTGAGCGTCAGCCGCTCGAAATAATCGGCATCAAGGGCGAGGTGACTTTTCACACCTCGCCCTTGACTTTTTTAAGGAGGAACTTCCATGCAGCAAGATCCCAAGCTTTCGGGTGGCGATATCCGTCTTGATGAGGATAACAAATTTTTAAAATGGCTGGATAATTACTGGTATCATTACAAATGGCATACCATCATCATAGGCTTTTTTGCCCTGATGATACTGTTTACCTTGCGTCAATGCGTAAGTCAATCCACGCACGATATGGTCGTCGCTTATTGCGGCCCGACCGAGTTTTTGAGCGAGCAGACAGAGGGAATGCGAAACGCACTTGAAGACGTGCTGCCCGAGGACTTTGACGGCGACGGTGAAAAATACGTGGAGTTGATCCGCTATCTGTATTACTCCGAGGAGGAGATCGAAGCGGAAAAAGCACTGCATGATGACAAATGGACCGTTACACCGGCATACATCAATCAACAACTTTCCGACTTTCGGGATTTCGTCCACCTATCCATTGCAGCCAATGAGTGTTCGGTCTACTTTATCAGTCCGTCCGTGTACGAATTCTTTACGACCAACCCGTTCCGTCCGCTCTCCGAGGTGCTGGACAGCGTACCGAGCTCGGCCAACGACGCGCATACCGTCCGATTGGGCGATACGGCATTTTATGCCAACGATATCAGACTTCAGCAAATCCTTCCGGCGGATACGCTCGTCTGCTTGCTCGCGTCCAATCGTCCCAACGATAAGGATTATCAGAATTCTATCGCAATGTTCCGCGCCATCGTCGCTGAATAACACAAAAGCCAAAACGCTTCATGCGTTTTGGCTTTTTATTTTACCCCAGGCTTCGACCAGACGTTGCAGCGACCACGTGGCATTGGCGGGACTGGTGGAGGGAAGAAGGATGGCTTTGCGCCCCACGGTCGGCAAGATCAGACGGTTATAATATTTTTCCGCCGTTGTTCCGTTAACAAATATGGCGGTGATGGGAGCCTGCTCCAAAAGTGATGCAATATCGTTGACTTTGACGTTTCGCATGCTGGAGTCGGAGGAGCCTTGAATGTCGCACGAGGCAACAACGTCCCATAGTGCGATACCATGGCGTAACAGCAGATCCTTCTTTTGCTCGATCGTGCGCGGTACAGACTCGCCGCATACATCGGATATCACTTTCCAAAAGCGATTTTGCGGATGTCCGTAGAAAAAACCTTGCTCGCGCGAGCGGACGGAAGGAAAGCTTCCTAAAATCAACACGGTAGAACGGTGATCGTAAATGGGCGAAATGGAATGAATGGGCATGGTCTACTCCTTGAAATAAAATGGCGGGAAAGCGGTGCGTATGAAAAGAAATGGAATTACGTTCGCGAAGAGTGCGCTGTTTGTCTTACGATTGTTTCGTCGGACGACATAATCGGCAAGTTTTTTTGTGATCGCCGTGATAGGATAAGAGTGTGCCGGGGTGCACAAATCACGACAAAACGAAAGGAGTGACTGATATGACAGTCAAACAAAACAAGCGTATCTTTTGGTACGTCGCGCTCGGCTTTATTTGCGTGGCAACGGTTGTCCTGTGTCTGACTTCCTGCCGTCTGTACGGCTCTTATTCCGCAAACGATGCCGAAAAGGATAACAGTACGCCATCCACGCAAGAGGATGCATATGAGGCTAAGATCCTTTACTACGAGGCGCAGCTCCAAAGCCTTTCTTCCCAACTTAACGACATGGAGCAGCAGATGTATCTGCTGCGCGAGGACTGCCTGAACGGTTTGCGTACGTTGGAACAGCGCATCACGGAAAGCAACGGCGTAGAAACGGAGCAACTGCCCGAGGAGCCTGCCGGTGACGAGGTGATCGATACGGGCACCGCGCCGGAAACGCCACCCGCGCAGGACGCCACCGCCGATGAGCAGGGAACGACGGGCGAGGTGCGCGAGTATACTTATGAATTGAAAAACAATTTTGCCATTCTGACCTCATACAAGGGAAGTGCCGACCACGTCGTCGTCCCCGGCGCAGTAGATGGATACCTTGTTATCGCACTGGCCGACCGTACCTTCGCGGAATCGTCCGTACGCACTGTTCAACTGCCCGAAACGATCGAAAGCATCGGCTGGTTCACCTTTTACGGATGCGAAAATCTCGAAAAAGTAACGCTGCCCGCCAAGCTTTCGTCCATCGGCTATGCCTCGTTTGACGGCTGCGCGTCTACGCTGTGTCTATACGTGCATGAGGGTTCATATGCCGAAAGGTTTGCCAACAGCTTTGGCCTTAACTGTCAGCAAGTGCCTTAAAAGAACAAACAGCCCCGTATCCAACAAAGGTTGAATGCGGGGCATATTTGTTATTCAAATAATCGTTTCAGATTATTTCTTCAGAGCAGCCTGAGCGGCAGCCAGTCTTGCGATCGGCACGCGGAAGGGCGAGCAGGACACGTAGTCCAGACCCAGCGTGTGGCAGAACTCAACGGACGTGGGATCGCCACCGTGCTCACCGCAGATACCGATGTGCAGCTTGGAGTTGTTAGCGCGGCCATCCTTGCAAGCCATGTTCATCAGCTTGCCAACACCGGTCTGGTCGAGCTTTGCGAAGGGATCGTTCTCGAAGATCTTAGCGTCGTAGTAAGCGCCAAGGAACTTGCCTGCGTCATCGCGGGAGAAGCCGTAGGTCATCTGCGTCAGGTCGTTGGTACCGAAGCAGAAGAAGTCAGCGTTCTGTGCGATCTCGTCAGCGGTCAGGCATGCACGAGGAATCTCGATCATGGTACCAACCTCATACTTCAGATCAACACCGGCAGCGGCGATCTCAGCGTCAGCGGTTGCAACCACAACGGACTTGACGTACTTCAGCTCCTTCACGTCGCCAACAAGGGGAATCATGATCTCGGGAACCATGTTCCAGTCAGCGTGAGCCTTCTGAACGTTGATAGCAGCGCGGATGACAGCCTTGGTCTGCATAGCTGCGATCTCGGGGTAGGTGACAGCCAGACGGCAGCCACGGTGACCCATCATGGGGTTGAACTCATGCAGAGAAGCGATGATAGCCTTGATGTCCTCAACCGTCTTACCCTGTGCCTTAGCAAGAGCTGCGATGTCCTCCTCAGTGGTAGGAACGAACTCGTGCAGAGGGGGATCCAGGAAACGGATGCAAACGGGCGTGCCCTCAAGAGCCTCGTACAGCTTCTCGAAGTCACCCTGCTGATAGGGCAGGATCTTGTCAAGAGCGACCTCGCGCTCCTCGGCAGTGTCAGCGCAGATCATCTCGCGGAATGCAGCGATTCTGTCAGCCTCGAAGAACATGTGCTCGGTACGGCACAGACCGATACCCTCAGCGCCCAGCTCGCGAGCCTTCTTAGCGTCGGTAGGCGTATCAGCATTGGTGCGGACCTTCAGCGTGCGGAACTCGACAGCCCAGCCCATGATGGTGCCGAAGTTGCCCGAGATCTCAGCGTCAACGGTAGGAATGATGCCGTCGTAGATAGCACCGGTAGAACCGTCGATGGAGATGTAGTCACCCTCAACGAAGGTCTTGCCTGCCAGCGTGAACTTCTTGTTTTCCTCGTCCATGGCGATGTCGCCACAGCCGGAAACGCAGCACTTACCCATACCGCGGGCAACGACGGCTGCGTGAGAGGTCATACCACCGCGGACGGTCAGGATACCCTGAGCGGCCTTCATACCGGTGATGTCCTCAGGAGAGGTCTCAAGACGAACCAGAACGACCTTCTTACCGGCGTTCTTCCAAGCCTCAGCGTCCTCAGCGGAGAAGACGATCTGACCGCAAGCAGCACCGGGGGATGCACCCAGACCGCGACCCATGGGCGTAGCAGCCTTCAGAGCCTTAGCGTCGAACTGGGGATGCAGCAGCGTGTCAAGGTTACGAGGATCGATCATAAGAACGGCCTCTTCCTTGGTCTTGTGGCCCTCGGCAACGAGGTCAACGGCGATCTGCAGAGCTGCGGGAGCGGTTCTCTTACCGTTACGGGTCTGGAGCATATAGAGCTTCTCATTCTCGATGGTGAACTCCATATCCTGCATGTCGTGATAGTGGTTCTCAAGGATCTCGCAGACCTTCTGGAACTGCTCGAAGGCAGCGGGGAACTTGTTGGCCATCTCAGCGATGGGCATAGGCGTACGAACACCTGCAACAACGTCCTCACCCTGAGCGTTGGTCAGGAACTCACCCATGAGCTTCTTCTCACCGGTAGCGGGGTCACGGGTAAATGCAACGCCGGTACCGCAGTTGTCACCCATGTTACCGAATGCCATTGCCTGTACGTTAACGGCAGTACCCCAAGAGTAGGGAATGTCGTTGTCTCGGCGATAAACGTTTGCACGAGGGTTGTCCCAAGAACGGAAGACGGCCTTAACGGCACCGATGAGCTGCTCCTTGGGATCGGTGGGGAAGTCCTGACCGATCTTTGCCTTGTACTCAGCCTTGAACTGGTTAGCCAGCTCCTTGAGATCCTCGGCAGTCAGCTCGACGTCCTGCTTGACGCCCTTTTCTTCCTTCATCTTGTCGATGAGCTCCTCGAAGTACTTCTTACCGACCTCCATAACGACGTCGGAGTACATCTGGATAAATCTACGGTAGCAGTCGTAAGCCCAACGAGCATTGCCGGACTTCTTGGCCATGACCTCAACGACCTCTTCGTTCAGACCGAGGTTGAGGATGGTATCCATCTTACCGGGCATCGAAGCGCGAGCACCGGAACGAACGGAATCGAGAAGGGGGTTCTCGAGGTCACCGAACTTTTTGCCGGTAACGCCTTCCATCTTAACGATGTACTCCATGATTTCAGCCATGATCTCGTCGTTGATCTGACGGCCGTCCTCATAGTACTGGGTGCAGGCTTCGGTAGAAATCGTGAAGCCCTGGGGAACAGGAAGACCGATGTTGGTCATCTCTGCAAGGTTGGCTCCCTTACCACCAAGGATCTCACGCATGTTAGCGTTACCCTCGGAGAAGAGATAGCAATACTTTTTTGCCATTGGGTTTATCCTCCATAAAAATAAAATTGGAAACTATGCTATTTGCGACTGCTTCAACGCGGAAACACGCCAAAAAAAGCCCGAATGCGGACTTTTTCTCAATCGCACTCGATATTATACCACAAAATCCCACTTTTGAAAAGGGAAATGATAACTTTTTGTCATGATAAATTGTAAACTTATTGTGAACAAATGGAAACACTCAGCGAGCGGCGAAATAAAATGGATAAGATGTGAAAAAAGCATTTGACAAGACATGCCGTTTCATATATAATATATCTGTTAATCAATTAGCACCGTTGAGTGAGAGAGGAGCCCGTATGCCCGATTCCGATTGGTTGATCGTTTTAACTGACTATATCGCGCTGGTGTCCACCGCCATTACCGGAACCATCGTCGCCATTGATCGGCGATTGGATATGATCGGCGTGTGGTTTTTGGCACTGATCTCATCCTTCGGCGGTGGCGTTTTGCGCGACGTGCTCCTGGGAGAAACGCCCCCTCGCTTTTTTACGCATTATCATTGGCTGTTACTTGTGACGGCCGTGTCGCTTGCAATCTTTCTCACCGCGCGCTTCTGGCGCGGCTGGTGGAAGCCAAGCGTCCGAGCGTATACCGATAAGATCAACAACGTGCTGGACGCCGTGGGTCTTGCTGCTTTTACGATGTCGGGCGTTCAACTGGCGTGTGCAGCAGGACACCAAAGCAATCCGTTTCTATGCGTTTTCATGGGAACCATCACAGCCATCGGCGGCGGTGTTCTGCGCGACATTTCGGTCATGCAAACGCCCAGCGTGTTGCGCAAAAGAGTTTATGCCGTTGCATCCATACTGGGCGGCGTTCTGTATTGGGCATTGATGCATGCGGGACTTGCCGACGAGCTGTCGTGGATCGTGTCCATGCTCGTCATCATCGCCGTGCGCATCTGTGCCACCGTCTTCCGTTGGAATATGCCCAGCGTCCCCATTCCGGAAGAGCAAATCGAACAAGAAAAGGAACCGAGTAAGAAATGACCGATATATTTGCATTGTTTAAAAAAATATCGCAGGTGAGCGCCACGCCGCCTGCGCCCATCACACATTTGATCGTAGGGCTTGGCAATCCGGGCGATAAATATCATCTGACCCGCCACAACGCCGGCTTTTTGATGATGGATTATTTGGCACAACGGTTGAACGTCAAAATCGACCGTTCCAAGTTCAAGGCGTTGACTGCCGAGGCAACGGTGGGCGGCAAGCGTGTGCTGCTCATGAAGCCGCAGACCTTTATGAACGCATCGGGCGAGGCCGTGCAGGCCGCCGCTGCGTTCTATAAAATACCGATGGAGCACGTTCTGGTCTTTTCGGACGACATTTCCTTGGACGTCGGACGTATTCGCGTGCGCCGCAAGGGAAGTGACGGCGGTCAACGAGGTCTGCGCAGTATCATTCGCATCATGAATACAGACGATTTTCCTCGTATTCGCTTTGGCGTGGGAGAAAAGCCGCACCCTGATTACGATCTCGCCGACTGGGTGCTGTCCG
This sequence comes from Eubacteriales bacterium, assembly GCA_045543375.1. Classification (GTDB taxonomy): domain Bacteria; phylum Bacillota; class Clostridia; order Oscillospirales; family CAG-272; genus SIG644. The sequence continues at coordinate 19,842 of JAZQMI010000119.1, forward strand.
AATTCAGTAAAGCAGAGCAGGAGCAGCTATTTGCCTCGTTTGAGAAGGCGTACGACGGCATGCTGCGCGTGTTGGACGGTGATATCGACGGCGCAATGCAGCTTTGTAACGGAAAGTGATAGGGTGATATGAAGCATATATTGACCGATACCATCCGCGCGGACAAGGAATACGGTCAGCTCCTTGAAACGGTCGGTAAGCAATTCAAGGCCAACAAGCCCTTGCCCGTTCTCGTCAACGGACTTTGCGAGGGCGGCGTGGACGCCTTGCTGGTATCCATGCTGGAGGATCTGCCGGGCGGCAGCCCCGCCTTGATCGTTTGCGCCGAAGAAAAGGACTGCGTCCGTCTTGCGGATACGCTGTCGCGGTTTGGTAAAAAAAGCGCCTTTTTTATCGGGCGTGATTTCACGTTTTATAATATTACTGCCTCCCATGAGTATGAACATGAGAGGCTTAACGTGTTGTTTGGACTGCAAAACCGGGCACTCGACGTTGTGCTGACCACGCCCGACGCGGCACTTGGCTATACCATCCCGCCCGAGCGGCTCAAAAAGGCGGTGGTCTGCCTTGATTTTGACAGTCGCGTTGATTTGAAGGAGCTGACGGAAAGTCTTGTGTCCGCCGGCTACGTGCGTACCGATATGGTAGACGGCAAGGGACAATTCGCCGTGCGCGGTGGTATCGTGGATATCTACCCGCCCAACGGTCACTATACCGACGAGGACGGCGGTGAGCTCGACGGCTCGATGGCATTGCGTATTGAGCTGTTCGGCGATGAGATCGACCGCATGGGTTTGTTCGACGTGGATTCCCAGCGCATTCACACCTCGGTCATGTGGGTCGAGCTGCCTCCGGCACGCGAGGTGCTGTTGAATGATGAAGTACGCGGCGCTTTGAAGAAAGCGCTGTCAGCACAGCTTCGTGCCACGCACGACGAATCGGTCGAGCAAGAGCTCATCAAGGAAGCCGCCAAGGTAGAGGAAAGCAGACAAACGGGCGGAGATATTCCGTTCGCGGATAAATATATCTCGCTGATATATCCCGAAAAAAACAGCCTTTTGGATTATTTTCCCGAACGCAGCCCACTGTTTCTGATCGGAACTAATAATATTTACGAGCGCATCAAAGCGAGCGAGTGGCACCGCAATCAGACGATCGAGGAGTTGCTCACAGGTGGCACCATTGCACCGAAATACACCGAGTATTCCAAGCCGAATGCAACGTTTGATGCTTTCCTTGAAAAGCAGGTGACGCTGCACGTAGACTCCATGTCGTATGGACTTTCGGGCAAGCGTCTGGCCGGTATGTTCGGCTTCCGTTCCAAGCACATGATCTCCTACGGTGACAATTTCCCGTTGCTTGAGGAGGACTTGAACAGTTATCTGTCGCGCGGGTATCGCGTTATTTTGCTTGCGGAAAATGAAATGTCGGCAAGAAATTTGCACGGGCTGCTGCAAGATAAGGGGCTTACCGTCACGCTCTCGGTGAACGGAGATGCATCACTCGATGCACTTGCCAAGGGAAGCGCCGTCGTCATGTGGCATCATTACCTGTACGGCTTTGAATTGGTCACACCGCGCATCGCCGTGCTCTCAACCAACCCCGACACCAGGCGCGGCAGTCTTGCCACGAGCGGTAAGATCAAGAGCAGAAAGAAAAAGGCGAACGCATCACAGGCTATACTGTCGTACGCCGACCTTGGGATCGGTGATTTTGTCGTTCATGAAAATTACGGTATCGGGCGCTACACGGGCATTGAAACCATGACCGTGGCCGGCGTCACGCGCGATTATATTGGCATCCAGTATGCCGGTAGCGATAAGCTGTTTTTGCCGACCGAGCAGCTCGACAAGGTGTCCAAATACATCGGTTCGCACGCCGATGACGGCATGGTCAAGCTGTCCAAATTCAGCGGTGATAGTTGGAATAAAGCCAAAGCACGCGCGCGCGCCTCGGTTAAGGATATCGCCAAGGACCTGATCAAATTATATGCCGAACGCGAGCGCCGTCCCGGCTTCGCATTTCCTGCCGATGACGAATTCCAACGCAGCTTCGAGGCGGCATTTGAATATGAGGAAACCGAAGGACAGTTACGCGCGGCCGATGACGTCAAGCATGATATGATGTCTTCCGTGCCTATGGACCGCTTGCTTTGCGGTGACGTTGGCTTTGGTAAGACCGAGGTAGCACTTCGCGCAGCCTACAAGGCTGTGCTTGGCGGTAAGCAGGTCGCAGTTCTCGTTCCTACGACCATTCTCGCACTTCAGCACTATCAGACGTTTACCAGCCGCATGAGAGCCTTTGGCGTCAACGTGGACATGATCTCGCGTTTCCGCACGGCAAAAGAGCAACAGCTTACGCTGCGCAAGCTGCGCCGCGGCGAAGTAGACGTGCTGATCGGCACGCACCGTCTGATCGGCAAGGATATCGAGTTCCGTGATCTTGGACTGCTCATCGTCGACGAGGAGCAGCGCTTTGGCGTGGCACAAAAAGAAAAGCTCAAGCAGTTAGCGGGCAATGTGGACGTGCTGACGCTTTCGGCAACGCCCATCCCGCGAACGTTGAACATGGCCATGGGTGGCCTGCGCGATATCTCGGTGCTCGACGAAGCGCCTGGCGACCGACTGCCCGTGCAGACCTACGTGCTTGAGGATGATGATCTCATCATTCAGGAGGCCATTCGTCGCGAGCTGCGCAGAGGCGGTCAGGTGTTTTATCTGCACAACATCGTTGATACCATCGACGATCTTGCCGCCAAGCTTTCGCGCGAGATCCCCGAGGCGCGCATCACGGTTGCGCACGGCAAAATGGATAAGGACGCGCTTGAGGGCATCTGGGAAAAAATGCTCGGTGGCGAAATTGATATTCTCGTTTGCACGACCATCATTGAAACGGGTGTTGACGTTGCCAATGCCAACACGCTGATCGTGGATAACGCCCACCGCTTGGGACTGTCGCAGCTTCATCAGCTTCGCGGTCGCGTCGGACGCTCGTCACGCCGCGCCTATGCATACTTCACCTATCCGAAATTCCGCGCGCTTCCCGAGATCGCACAAAAACGTCTGGAAGCGATCCGCGATTACGCCGAGTTTGGCGCAGGCTTCAAAATCGCACTTCGCGATATGGAAATCCGCGGTGCGGGAAATTTGCTCGGTACCGAGCAGCACGGTCACATGGATGCCGTGGGTTACGATTTGTTCATCAAGCTGCTCAACGAGGCTGTGCTGACCGAAAAGGGAGAGGCACCCAAGCCGCAAGCTGAATGTACCGTCACACTCGATTTTGACGCCTATATTCCGGATTCCTACGTGCGTTATCCGACGCAACGAATGGAAATGTATAAAAAGATTGCCATGATCGAAAACGAGCAAGACCGCGATGATATTCTGGATGAGATGCTCGACCGCTACGGTGATATTCCGCGCGCGTCTGAAAATCTTTTGAACATTGCGCTCATACGCGCTACCGGTAAGAGATGCGGCATCAAGCAGATCCGTCAATCGGGTGCCGATATCCAGATATATCCCGAAGCCATTGATTTTGACGTCTGGACGGACGTGTCCGAGGCTGTGCCGGGACGCTTGCGCATGGCAATGAGCGGCGAGCCGCATCTGAATTTCAAATGCAAATCGGGCGAGAATGCGCTGACGCTCGTTTATAAAATGTTCGTAGAGTACGAAAAGATCGCCAAGGCGTATCAAGTGCAAGAGTAAAGAAAGGAAGAACAAAGGATATGAAAAAACAAATCACTCGGCTGATGAGCGTTTTGCTCTGCCTTGCTATGCTTATGATGTGCCTCGCCTCGTGTGCATCATCGCCCAAGGTCGTTATGTCGATCGGAAAGCAAGAGCTGACGCTCAATATGTACGAGCTGTTGCTCTCGCGCATGAAGGGTACGCTCGAATACAACGGCTATCCGACCGACGAGGATACGTTCTGGCAACAGATCATCAGCACCAAAGGACAGACATACGATGCTTATTTTTGCGAAAGCGTGCGCGACGAGGCAAAAAAAATGCTCGTACAACTGTACCTGTACGAAGAAGTTTACGGACTGACGCTGCCGCAAAAGCAACTGACTGCCGTTGACGAATTTATCAATGACGTACTCACACTCAATTTTGACGGTTCCAAGTCCGATTTCAACGGATATCTTTCGAACTTTGGCGTCAATATGACCATGCTGCGCGAAAATTATATCATGGAGGAAAAGATCGACCATTTAGGGACGTACATCTCATCCATTACTTCAGATGCCGCGCGCGAGCAGTACTATACCGAAAATTACGCCTGCTTCCGTCAGATCCTTCTGCCGTTATATGAATACTGCTATGTGACCGATGACAACGGTGACACCGTTTATTATCGCGAAAACAGCGATAAAATCTATTATGACACCACAGCCAACACCCGCACCGATGACGGCGGGAATACGATCAAGGACGAAAACGGTGACGTCGTATATTTCACCGACGACGGCCGCATTGCTTACAACACCGAAAAGGGCATCAAACGCGGACTTGACGAGGACAACGACGGATACGTGGATTACAAAGAACTGGATGCCGATATGAAGACCGTGATCACCGATCGTGCCAATTCCTTGCCGACGCTGATCGAAAGCGGCGATTTTACCACATTTGAGGAATATGGCGAACAATGGTCGTCGGATGACGTGTGGAACACCTACCCCGACGGCATATACGTCAATTTGAATAAGGCATATCAGATCAATTACATGGACGATATTCAGACCAAGCTCGCCGACATGAAGGTGGGCGATACGGCGCTTATTCGTTCGGAAAATGCTTATCATTTCATTATGAAATATGAGCTTGCTGCGCAAGGATATGCCGACAAGAGCAACGCAGATTGGTTCGATACCTTCGAGGACGAGGTGATCGGCAGTATTCTGGACACGATGTGCGAGGAATATCTGGATAAGGTAACGGTAAACGGCGATGCATTGGCACAGGCCAGAGGCATGAAGGAGATCGGAGCCAACACGGAGTATTGATATCGGATATGAATAAACTCTTCAAACATTCTTTTGCTGACCTCACACACTTTGAACGTTGGCTTTGGCTCGCTTCCGTCGCCGTCATAACGATCTGCACCCTGCTGTCACCGGACGGGGATATTCTTTCGCTGATCACATCGCTGATCGGTGTGACAGCGCTCATTTTTATTGCCAAGGGGCATGTGCTCGGGCAAGCGCTGATCGTTGTTTTCGCACTTCTTTACGGCATAATATCATTCAGCTTTCGCTATTACGGCGAGATGATCACCTACGTTTGCATGAGCGCACCCATGGCAATCGTATCTATGGTCCAGTGGCTGAAAAATCCGTATGGGGAAGGCAAAGAAGTCAAGGTTGCGCGACTGAATGCAAAAAAACTCACTCTTTTGGTGATCGGCACCGTGGCTGTAACCATCATATTCTACTTTGTGCTGGGAGCTTTGAATACAGCCAATCTTATCGTCAGTACGCTGTCGGTCACCACAAGCTTTTTTGCCGCCACGCTGACCGCCATGAGGAGCCCGTATTATGCCATTGGATATGCCGTCAACGACGTTGTTCTGATCGCACTTTGGGTCATGGCATGCTTTTCGGATATTTCGTATCTTGCTATGGTCATTTGCTTTGTGGTCTTTCTCGTCAACGATATTTACGGCTACGTTAGTTGGAGAAGAATGGAAAAACGGCAGCAGCATCATTGATTGCTTCGCCGTTTTGCAAAAAACGAAAAAAATCGGGCATACTACTTGACAAAACCAATAAAACCAGATATAATGATAAAAAATGATAGAGGCGCGCGTGACAAGACTACCTCCTGTGCCAAGCTTTCGCAAAGTGTTGCAGGTGGAAAAGGGGATCGCGCCGAAGGGAGCTTGGGCGAAAAGTTACCCTGGTAACTCGGACAACATCCGTTTTACTGTCGCACATTGCGGAGAGCTATCGAACAAACTTCCGGGCGCTTTTTTGCGCGCGCCGGGAGCTTTCGGTGGCCGATTCGTAAGGATTGGCTCTATTTTTTTGTAAACAAATGACAGAATAACGAAAGGAAACACATCATGAAGACCCAAACGATTTTTGAAGGAGCTGCTACCGCGCTCGTTACCCCTTTGACCCAAGAAGGCATTGACTATACTGCTTTTGGCAAGCTGATCGATTGGCAGATCGAGAGCGGTATCGATGCGCTCGTCATCTGCGGAACGACGGGCGAAGGATCTACGCTGACTGACGAAGAGCACCGCGAGGCCATTCGCTTTGCTGTCGAGCGTGCCAATAAGAGAGTTCCCATCATCGCAGGAACGGGCTCGAATGATACGGATTACGCCGTCGACCTGACCCGCTATTCCTATGAGGTCGGCGCCGACGCATCGTTGGTTGTTACGCCATATTACAATAAGGCAACGCAAAAGGGACTTGTACGCATGTACGAAATGATCGCCGATGCGGCCGATATGCCCATGATCCTTTACAACGTGCCTTCCCGCACGGGTGTGAGCATCGAGCCCAAGACCTATTTAGCGCTTGCCGATCACCCCAACATTGCCGCCATTAAAGAGGCAAACGGCAACATTTCCAAAATCATGGAAACGGTTGCACTGGTCGGCGACAAGCTGGATATTTATTCGGGCAACGATGACCAGATCGTTCCCATCATGGCTGTTGGCGGCAAGGGCGTTATTTCGGTGCTGTCCAATCTGATCCCCACGCAGACGAGCGAAATGTGTCATGCTATTCTTAAAGGTGATCTCAAGCGCGGCATGGAGCTTCAGACCAAATATCTGGCGCTTATCAACGCGCTGTTTTGCGAGGTCAATCCCATTCCCGTCAAGGCAGCTATGGCTGCCATGGGCTTTTGCGAGGACTATCTCCGCTTGCCGCTCACGCCCATGGAAGACGAACACCGCGCCGTACTGCTTGGCTTGATGAAAGAGCACGGCTTGATTTGAGAGGTATCAAATGAGAGTAATTGTAAACGGTGCTTCGGGCCGCATGGGCAAGGAGCTGATTGCCTCGATTACATCGGGGTATTGCGGTGCTGAACTGGCAGCAGCAGTCGATATCACACTGCCCGAGTGCGACTGCCCGTGTTATACGTCACTTGCTGACGTCACCGAAAACGCAGATGTTTTGATCGATTTTTCACATCACAATGCAACGGACAAGGTGCTCGCCTTTGCTCTTGATCGCAAAATGCCCACCGTTATCGCCACCACGGGACAGACGGAGGAGGAAAAGGCTGCCATTGAAGACGCATCCCGTAAAATTCCGCTCTTCTATTCGGGTAATATGTCGATCGGTATTGCTTTGCTCGTCACGCTTGTCAAGACCGCCATTCAGGTGTTTCCCGACGCGGACGTTGAGATCGTTGAAACGCATCACAATCAAAAGCTGGACGTGCCGAGCGGTACGGCACTCATGATTGCCAAGGGCATCGAAAACGTCCGACAAAATACAACTTTCTGCATCGGAAGACATGAGAACGGCAAACGCCCCGCAGGCGAGGTCGGCATTCATTCCATTCGCATGGGCAAGGTCGTCGGCATTCATGAGGTCATCATCAATACAGGCTCGCAAACGCTGACGCTTAAGCACGAGGCACATAGCCGCGCACTGTTTGCCGAGGGTGCACTCAAGGCCGCCGAGTATTTGCGTGACCAAACGGCGGGACTTTATTCGGTAGGAGATCTGTTTGTATGAGAGTACTTTCCGAGAATAAAACGATGATTTGTGATAACGTTACCGTCAATGCCGCCGGACACGTGTGCTTTGCGGGTGTCGATACGACCGTTCTTGCGCAAAAATACGCAACGCCGCTGTACCTGCTGGATGAAAATAAAATCCGTGAAAAGTGCCGCATCTATCAGGACGCCATGAAGGCGTCCTTCGGTGCTGATGCGCTGCCGCTTTATGCAGGAAAAGCCTTGTGCATCAAGGATATTTATCGCATCATGCGCGAGGAGGGAATGGGAATCGACGTCGTTTCCTCGGGTGAGATCTTTACCGCCGCTTGCGGTGGTTTCCCCATGGAGCGTGCTTATTTCCACGGCAATAATAAGACGGATGCGGATATTTCCTATGCCATGGAAAACGGCGTCGGGTACTTCGTTTGTGACAACGAGGAGGAGCTGTTTGCCATCGAGCGAGAGGCAACTGCTCGCGGTATCACGCAGAGAATTTTGATCCGCGTCGCTCCAGGTATCGATCCGCATACGCACAAAGCCATATCCACCGGCAGCGTGGATTCCAAATTTGGCGCAGCTATTGAAACAGGACAAGCTCTTGCACTCGTTGCTCTGGCACTCAAGCAACCGCACATCTTGTTTGAAGGCATCCATTGCCATATCGGCTCACAGATTTTCGAAACGCAGCCCTTTATCGACGCGGCGGCTATTATGGTCGATTTTGCAGCGACAATACGCGACGAGCTTGACTATACGCTGCGTGAGATCAACCTGGGCGGTGGCATGGGCGTGCCGTATCTGCCCGAGCATGAGCACATCGATTACGCTAAAAATATTGATGAGATCGCTCGTGCCATGCGCGATCGTTGTGACGAGTGCCACTTCCCAATGCCGTGCGTTCGCATGGAGCCGGGGCGCAGCATCGTTGCCGATGCCGGCATGACGCTGTATACCGTCGGAACGCTCAAAAGCATTCCGGGCTTCCGTAATTACGTTTCGATCGACGGCGGTATGCCCGATAATCCGCGTTATGCGCTTTATCAGTCGCCTTATACCGTTCTGATGGCTAACCGCGCCAACGATGATTGTGATACCGTTTGTACCGTAGCAGGGCGCTGCTGCGAGAGCGGCGACCTGGTGCAAGAGGGTGTGGCGCTCCCCAAGCCGCAGCGCGGCGATCTGCTTGCCGTCCTGACAACGGGCGCCTACAATTACGCTATGGCCTCTAACTACAACCGCATTCCGCGTCCCGCCATGGTCATGCTGAGTGACGGAGAGGATCGTCTGATCCTGCGCAGAGAAACATTTGAGGATCTGATTAAAAACGAACTATAACAGAAAAGCAGAGCACTCAAACAGTGCTCGGCTTTTTATCATATATTCTTCAATCCGTTGACCGCTACGGTCAGCGCGGCGTAGTCGCCGATCTTCTCACCCAGCGAGGAGGGAAGCACGCGCAGTGCTTGCGCCGTTCCCGGAAGTGCCTCACGATGAATGGTGCGCCACATAGTATCGTCAATGAATTGATGCGCTCGCATATATACACCGCCGGCAACCACCAGTTCGGGGTTGAGCACGTCGGCCAGCACGGCAAGCACACGTCCGAATTGCTCGCCAACCTCTGCAAAGATAGACAACGAGAGCTCATCGCCGTTGGCGGCTGCAATGCTGACATCCTTGGCCGTGATCTTTGCCACGTCGCTTGCATTAGCGGCTAAAATCGTTGTTTTTCCCGACTGCAACTGTTCCATCAGGCGCGTTCTGGCAAGCTGTGCGATGCCGTTGCCGCTGCAAAAGCCCTCGGCAGAGCCGCTTTTGCCATAGCCAACGGGACCGTGCGCTTCCAGCCGCATATGACCGATCTCACCCGCGAAATTCGTTGTGCCCGTATAAAGCTTACCATTCAGGATCAACCCCGCACCAAGCCCCGTGCCAAAGGTCATGAAGACCATGTGCTCGCAGCCGCGGCCTGCACCAAACGTCCATTCGGCAAGCGCGCCTGCGTCGGCATCGTTGCAAAGAAACGTCGGTACGCCAAATTCCTCGGATATCAACTGCACGACCGGAATGCGATCCCAGCCTATCAGATTGGGCGGCGAGAGGATCACGCCACGCTTGCTGTCAAGGGGACCTCCGCAAGAGATGCCAATAGCATCCGGCGCACCGCAACCGTGCTTGCTGCAAAGATCGGACAGCGTCTTTTTAAGCCGTTCAATGGTAGCATCCGGCGTATTGAGTGTAGGGAACTCCACGCGCTCGATCACGCGCAGATCGTGCTCAAGCTGCTCGCCCAAAAGGACGGCACATTTCGTTCCGCCGATATCAAGTCCTGCGATCATGTCAATTCCTCCTCCACGGCGGCACATACGATGTGATACAGCACGATGTGATCCTGCTGAACCAAATAGGTTTCCTGTTCGACGCTGCGCAGCGTGAGATCGGCAATGCCTGCCATCTTTCCACCACTCTTGCCCGTCATGGCAATGGTGCTGCCACCCTTGAACGAGGCGATCTTCATGGCGCGCTGCACAGGCACGGAATTGCCCGAGGTGGAAATACCGATCAGAATATCACCGGGCTGAATATAGGCGTTGGCCTGCTGCGCATAGACATATTCGCCGCCAAGATCGTTGATAATGGCGGTCATGATCGCCGTTCCGCCGACCAGACTGTGTGCGGGGAAGCCTACCTGGATGTGATCAAGCAGAGCGGCATCGTCGGGATATGCAGCGGCAAAGCGCGCCTTGTCCGCATCGGAAACGTAACGCATTTTACGGAACGCTTTAACGAACTCGCCAACGATATGCTCGGCATCCGATGCGCTACCTCCGTTGCCGCAAATATACAAATGGTGCCCCTCTGCGAAGCAGCGACAAATGCGCTCGGTCGCATCAATCAGGCTTTGGCGCTCGCCAAGCAACGTGGGATTTTTGGCAAGCATTTCGTCAATCAGGGCAGTCGTACTTACTTTCATGGTGTTTCTCCTTGGTCTTCATTTTCCTTGCGATAAGGGGCAATCATATAACGGTCAATCACGGGGTAGACAGCGTATGCGATCATAAAACCGATTGCGGCAAAAGCGTATAGCAACGGGACGATCAGCGTGATGATACCCTCGGGCATAAACATGACCATCAGGAACAGGTGTAATGCAACAAGGACAACGACGCCGAGCATGGCCATCAGATTTCGCTTGATGCCGAGCGCAGAGAAGATCAGCGCGTTCTTGAGCATTTTGCGGATGTTCATGTCAAAGGTGATCAGCATCATGTAAATGTAGGGGCGCATGATGATATACAACACCGTAATGGCGGTCAGCACCCAAAACATCACGTCCGTCCAGAAGGCTCCGACTGTGCGCGAATAGTAAACGATATCGACCGACAATGCAATGATAGCGGCACTGTCGAGCAGGCCGAACAAAAAGCCTTGCTTGAAATTTCGCTTGATGCCGTAGAAATAGTCGCTGAAAACGAACACGGCGTCACCGCGCACAAGCCCTCGCAACACATAAAAGGAACCGACCGATTGCCAGCCGAGCGTCAGGATAAGGAACAGCGCGCACGCGCCAATGATCCAATAAGCGGCAGGACTGAAAACGGGAATACTGAGCGGAAGTGCCGACATGGTCATCTCCAGGTGCGAGGCCGCATCGGGTGCGATCAGTGAGGTGCCGTACAGCGGTGCAAAAATGGGCGTTGTCTGGGATGGTGTCATCGGCGTCGTCACAAAGGCGATGACGGCGATCGCGATGGGTGCGACCTGAAACAGCATCAAAAGGTTCAAGCTAAGCAGATGGGAGAATTTTCTGGCAAACTGCTTGAAAAAGTTTTTGAACGTGGGGCGAAGATCCTCGCCCTTTTCTACGCCTTTTCCGTCGCGACTTCTGAATTTAAAAATGGATTGATAACGCAAGAGGATTTCTCCTTTTCTCTGAGAATATAGTCTAATATTAGCACATTTGAAGAAAAAAAGCAAGGGGAAAGTAAATTATTCACGCACAAACGCAGGAATATTAACTTTTTACTCCGTTTTGGCGCAGCACCTCAAACGCGAGCACCGAGGTTGCTGATGCGGTGGACAGCGAGCCGCGAAATTCGCGACCGTAATCAATGCGAACAATCTGGTCTGCCGTGTCAAGGAGTGCACGCGAAATGCCGCGTTTTTCGCCGCCGACGACAAGCAAAAGCGGTCGGCTCATATCCGCCTCGTAAAGCGAAACGGAATCACGGATACCTGCGCAAACGACACGATACGAGCGCGCCTTCAACCATGCGGCAGCTTGCTCACTCTCACATTCTGCCATGGGGAGCAGCTCGGACGCGCCGGCAGAGGAGCGTGCCACGACGCTTGCAGCGCTCATCCAGTTGCGCGGCGACAGTATCACGCCGTCAGCACCGGCAGCATACAGTGAACGAAGCGCGTAGCCGAAATTATACGGATCCTCTATGCCTTCAAGTATAGCAAAGAATCCGTCCGGCTTGCGCCAAACGGCATCATGCTCCAAAGCATCCTGAAGTTGAGCAATCGGACGTTCGGTGCAAGAGGCCACAATGCCGCCGTGTGTGGTACCGTTTGTCATGTCATCGATCGTTTGTGCATTGGTCAAGGTGACGGAAAAGCCAAGCTCGGAGCAAACGGCACGCAAAAATCCCAGTTCCTTTGCCTTGACGCGCATTTTTTGTTCGTCAACGAACACCTCAAGAATGCGGCGTCTGTTCACACCCGTGCGAATTCCGCCGATCAGTGCGGAAATGGAGGTCATGCCCTCCAGATATATTTGATCTTGCTTGTTATCCATAGCATCCATACCAACCGTTCATTTAAAATAAAGCCGTATCAAGGCATATCAATGTCGTGCGATACATATATTATAGCAGTACATACGAAAAAAATCAATACAAAACGGCAACAAAAGGAGTCGTAGGCTGCATATGATGTATATTTCGTCCGGCAAAGAGCGCTGCGTCGTGCTCGGCACGTATCTGGTAGAGAACCGCGCCACCGTCCGTGCAACGGCAAAGCAATTCAAGATCAGCAAAAGTACCGTACATAAAGACGTTACGCAAACACTTCGTCACGTCAGCCCGGCGCTGTTTGAGCAGGTGCAATCCGTTTTGGAGAAAAACAAAGACGAGCGGCATCTGCGCGGCGGGGAAGCAACCAAGAAAAAATACAGGCAATTACAGGAACGTTCGCATGGATAAAGTAAGGCTTGCTACACAGCAAGCCTTTTTGTTTGAACACTACTGACGCTTCTCGCCCTGATGAAGCAAAAGTGCCATACGCCCAAGGCGTGTGGCACTTTTGGTGGGCCATCAGGGACTCGAGCCCCAGCGTGCGGTGTAAAGGGCGGTAAGCGTTTATGCAACATATCGCACGCAATGCAATATGGCGGCTTGGCAGCCTCCATATTGCGGGGTTCGATCCATTTAGCTTCATGAATAAAAGAGCGACCACCTGCAGGTGATCGCTCTTTTATTGGTGGGCCATCAGGGACTCGAACCCCGGACCAACCGGTTATGAGCCGGTAGCTCTGACCAACTGAGCTAATGGCCCGCTTTCGCGGATACCTTGATATTATAGCAAGAAGTTGCAAGAAAGTCAAGACGTATCGACGATTTTATTTGAAATTTTGTTGCAATCAGCGGCGTGTTGTGATAAAATATACGCATATATACGGTAATTCGTACGGAGGCTTTTATGCTTTGGTTGTATATTTTGATTGGCGCGCTGCTTTTTACGCTTGTCACCGCAGCAATATGCTTTTATTTTACGTTTTATTCGCGCAAAAGAAAACCGCTTGGCGAGGACGAATTTGAATTTCCGCAGGGTAGGATATACGAGCCGTACCATGAGGATATGATGAAATGGATGCGCGAGATACGCAGCATGCCGCATGAAGACGTTTCCATTATCTCGTTTGACGGTTTGACCTTACGCGGCAAATATTATGAATACAAGAAGGACGCTCCGCTTGAAATTTTGTTTCACGGTTATCGCGGAACGGCAGAGCGCGATCTGTGCGGTGCGGTGCGTCGTTGCTTTGCGCTTGGTCGAAGCGCTTTGATTGTCGAGCAGCGAGCGGCAGGAGCGAGCGATGGTCACGTGATCTCCTTTGGCATCAACGAGCACCGAGATTGCCTTGACTGGGTCAATTTCTGCATCGAACACTTTGGCGATGACGTCCGGATTATCATCACGGGCATTTCTATGGGCGCGACGACCGTTCTTCTTGCGGCCGGCGACGACCATCTTCCTCCCAACGTGATCGGCGCATTGGCGGATTGCGGCTTCAGCTCAGCCAAGGAGATCATTCAAAAGGTGATCCGGCAGATCCATCTGCCCGTATTCCCAACCTACGCGCTTATCCGCCTTGGCGGCCGTTTGTTTGGCGGCTTTGATATTGAGCAAAGATCTGCGCTCGAGGCCATGCACTCTTGCCGCATTCCCGTCATCTTTTTTCACGGCGATAGCGACGACTTCGTGCCGTGTGACATGAGCGTTCGCATGTTCGAGGCCTGCGCGTCGGAGCATAAAAAGCTTGTGAAAGTCCCGGGAGCAGGGCACGGAGTGGCGTATATCATTGATAAGGGAAGCTACATACAAAACGTCAAGGAGTTTGACGCGGAGTGTGAAGTGCCAGCGACGCTCAGCACTAAAAAGTGCCCGAACTCTTCTGAAAAACAACCTTCTATAAGTGTGAAAGATGTTGCTAAGCATATCACCCCTTTTTTTAAAGAAAACGGATTTACTAAAAATGGAAATTACTTTTTTAAATTGGACGGGTGTTGCCTGTTTATTGTTTCTTTTGAACCTTGCTCTGAGATAAGACCGGGTTTCTTTGTTTATCCGTTATTTTATCCTTTTGAATTTAAAGCTCTTGAATTTGGAAGCCATATTTATTGTTACAGAAACTGTGGAGTTAAGGATTTGAACAGAAAATGCAGTCAATCCGAATTTAAAGGTTGGATTTCTCGATTGGAAGCCGTTTTGAAAAATGATGTGTTCGTACACTTTGAAAAAATAAATTCATTGCCAAAACTGGAGGAATTCCTCAATTGCGGTTATATGTTTGTTCGCAGATATTGGAATAACACCACTCCCGATAGTTATTTCGCGCTTAAAGCATACACTGATTTTTTATGTGATAAAAAAGAAAGAATGCAAAAAAGCATTGAACAAGGAATTTATCATATCAATGATTTTCCTACTTCCGAGCATATAAAGAAGGAACGTCGGGACAAGTTGGATGTTCTGATAGATATGATTGAGAAACCTGATGAAGAAAAAAGAAATTTTGTTGATGGTATTGTGAAAAATACACTGTATGAATGTTTAGGAAAAAACTGGGAGAGCCTGATAAAAGATGCCGTGACTTTTCCAGTTGATTTCACTAATGCTTGAAACAATAAAAAAGCCGCACCTTTTGGAGCGGCTTTTTTTAATATTGATCACTTCACAGCGAAATACCGGTAATACCTTTTTCCTTTTGATGCTCAACAAATTCCTCGTAGGTACCATGGAAATCCTGCCAGCCGTCGGGGCGCAACTCAATGATGCGGTTGGCGACCGTATTGACGATCTCATAGTCGTGCGAGGAGAAGAGAATGTTGCCCTTGAAGTCCGAAAGGCCGTTATTGACGGCGGTGATCGATTCAAGGTCAAGGTGGTTGGTCGGCTGATCGAGGATCAGCGCATTGGAGCCGAACAGCATCATACGCGAGAACATGCAGCGCACCTTCTCACCACCCGAGAGCACCTGCACCTGCTTGAACACGCTTTCGTTGGAGAAGAGCATTCTGCCAAGGAAATTGCGAAGATAAGACTCGGTCTGGTCGGAGGAATACCGGCGCATCCAGTCGATGATGCTATCCTCACAGCCCTCAAAATATTCGGTGTTATCGCGCGGAAAGTAGGACTTAGTGATGCTCACGCCCCACTTGAATTCACCGCCGGAGGGCTCGATCTCCTCCATGAGAATACGGAACAGCGCAGTAATGGAGCGGTCGTTGCCGACAAAGGCGATTTTGTCGTTTTTGCCGACCATAAACGAAAGATTTTCAAACAGCACCTCGCCATCAACCGTGGCAGACAGATTTTTGACCGTCAAAATATCCTTGCCGGGCTCGCGGTCCATATCAAAGCCGATGAAAGGATAGCGGCGAGAGGAGGCGGGCAGCTCGTAAACAGTCAGCTTTTCAAGCAGATTGCGGCGGCTGGTCGCCTGACGCGCTTTGGATTTGTTGGCAGAGAAACGTGAAATAAAGGCTTGCAGCTCGCGAATCTTTTCCTCATTACGTTTGTTCTGTTGCTTGATCACGCGCTGCACGAGCTGGCTGGATTCATACCAGAATTCGTAGTTACCCACGTACATTTTGATGCCGCCGTAGTCGATATCTACGATGTTGGTGCACACATCGTTGAGGAAGTGACGGTCATGCGATACGACCAGCACGGTACCCTCGTAATCCGCAAGAAAGTCCTCAAGCCACATGACCGCGTCCAGGTCAAGACCGTTCGTCGGCTCGTCAAGCAATATAATACCGGGGCGGCCGAACAGCGCTTGTGCCAGCAGCACCTTGACCTTCTCACCCTCAGTCAACTGATCCATGGTCTGCCAGAGCACCTCCTCGGAAAGTCCCAAGCCCTGAATCAGACGCGACACCTCGGATTCCGCTTCCCAACCGTTAAGCTCGGCGAATTCCGCCTCCAGTTCAGAAGCACGGACACCGTCTTCGTCCGAAAAGTCCTCCTTTTCGTAGAGCGCATCTTTTTCTTTCATAATCTCATAAAGGCGCGCGTTGCCCATGATAACCGTGTCAAGCACGGTATACTCCTCAAAAGCATAGTGATCCTGACGCAACACGGACATTCTCTCGTCCTCGGGAATATAGATCTCACCCGTTGAGGGCTCAAGCTCACCGCAGAGCAGCTTGAGAAAAGTAGACTTGCCGGCACCGTTGGCACCGATAACGCCGTAGCAGTTGCCCGGCGTGAATTTCAGGTCAACGTCCTTGAACAACTGTTGACCGCCAAAATGAAAGCTGAGATTGGAAACGGTAATCATGTAAACTCCTTGTTTTTTATATTTTTGATGATATCATTGACCGATTTCGACTTGAAAAGTCACGGCCTTTATGATAGAATAGATACATAGAATATTTGAAAGGGGAAACGCACATGCGTACGCTCGGTATTGATATAGGAACCACCAAGATCGCGGCCGCCTCGGTCGATCTTCTCACGGGGGAGGTGCGCCCTTGCGGCACGTGTGCAACACCAACGCTGCCACCGTCCTTTGAGGGCGAGCATATTCAGGATGCCGTCAAGATCGTTCGTATCGTAAAGCGGATGATAGACGAGTGCATAAACGATGACGTATGTGCCATCGGACTGTCCGGTCAGATGCACGGTATTGTTTATCTGGACGCCAAGGGACAAGTTCTCAGCCCGCTTTATACCTGGCAGGACACGCGCGGCACAGCCAATGCAAAAGTACTTGGCATCAGCACCGGCTACGGACATGCCACGCACGCCTATAACGCTGAGCACGGACTTGTACCCGACGACGCCGTGGGCTACGCAACCATCGCAGATGCCGTTTGTACGGCGCTGTGTGGCAGCACTGCGCCCGTTTTGCATGCAAGCAATGCGGCGTCGCTCGGTTGCTTTGATATTGACAAAAGCCGCTTTACCAAATTACTCAAAGAGGATTATCCTTATGAGATTGAAAGCGGTTACCGCATTGCGGGCACATATTGCGGCATTCCGGTAGCCATCGGTATCGGCGATAATCAAGCGTCGGTGCTTGGCGGCGGCTGCTGCGTAGGTGACATGCTGATCAATATCGGAACAGGCTCGCAGGTTTCCGTGCTTTCCGACCAATGTGTAACAGGCGAGGGCATTGAGGTGCGTCCCGGATTTGACGGTAACTATTTGCTGGTCGGTGCCGCCCTGTGCGGTGGACGAGCCTACGCTATGCTGCACGATTTCTTTTGTGACGTAGTCGAAATGGCTACGGGCGAGCGCCCTCGAGATCTGTATGCGGTAATGAACCGTTATCAGCAAAATGCCACTGATGCCTCGCTTCGCTTTGACAATGCTTTTTGCGGTACGCGGCAAAATCCTGCGCAGCGCGGCAGCATTCGCGGCATCAGCATTGATAATTTCACGCCTCGCGAATTTTGTCTTGGTATATTGGAGGGCATTGTTGGCGAGCTCGCAGAGTTGGCTTTTTCTATCGGGACTCCCGTGAACAATTTGGTCGGAGCGGGGAATGCGCTTCGCAAAAATCCGCTGTTACAGCAGCTTTGTGAAAAGCGATTCGGTATACCCCTCCGAACGCCCGGATACCGTGAAGAGGCGGCAGTCGGTGCAGCGCTCTACGCTGCTATCAGTTCAAAGGCCTTGCCTTGCCTTGACGATGCGGTCACCATGATCAAAGCCCAAAAGCCTTGATAGGCAAAACAACGTTATCATACCATAAAATGCGCCAAATGTCAACCATTTCTTGCATAGTAAAATTCATACAATGAGCAGCGAAAATGGAATGTTTTTATGTATTTTAAGAAGATACGGAAACTTTTCTCGAATGTAATTGCTTTTTGTCGAGAATTGTGGTATAATCGTCTTGATAAATTATGACGAACGAAAGGGAATATGTCATGAAGCCTTTTATGAATCAAGAGTTTTTACTCGACACGCCGGTGGCATCGTGCCTGTATCACGACTACGCCGAGCCGCTGCCTATCATCGACTATCACTGTCACCTCTCGCCCGCGGAGATCGCCCAGGATAAGTCCTTTACCAATATCACCGAGGCATGGCTGTACGGTGACCATTACAAGTGGCGCGGTATGCGCTCGTGCGGCATTGACGAGAAATACATCACAGGGGACGCTTCCGACTATGAGAAGTTCCGCGCCTATTGCTCGGCCATGCCCAAACTCGCCGGCAACCCGCTGTACCATTGGAGCCACCTGGAACTTCGCCGCTATTTCGACTGCGATCTGTTGCTCAACGAGAAAAACTGCGACGAGATCTGGCGCATCACGTCTGAAAAATTTGCCAAGGGCGGCATGAGTGCACGTGCGCTCATGGTCAAGTCGGGCGTTAAACTCGTTTGCACGACCGACGATCCCGCCGACACGCTGGAATATCACAAGGCACTTGCCGACGAGGGCTTTGAAGTCAAGGTCCTTCCCGCCTTCCGCCCCGATAAGAGCATGAATATTGAGCGTCGCGGCATCGTTGAATATCTCAAAAAGTTAGGTGCATCCGAGGGAATTGAGATCAACGACCTTGCATCCTTGCAGGCCGCGCTCCGCCACTCGCTCGACCGTTTCTGCGCGCTGGGCTGCCGTACGGCCGACCACGGCATGGACAACTACGTCCGCTTCGCCGTTCCCAACGAATACGCTGCAGATCAGATCCTCAAAAAGGCTCTCGCCAGCGACGGCGCCGACGTGACCGAAGACGAGCTGTCGCTCTACCAGACGCAGATGAACCGTTTCCTGGGTCAGGAATACAAAAAGCGCGATATGGTACTCCAGCTTCATTTTGGCGTACTGCGTAACCCCAATAAGACTATGTTTGAAAAGCTCGGTCCCGACGCGGGATACGATACCATTCACGGTCAGAACTGCATCGCATCGCTCGCGGGGCTTTTGAACTATCTCAATGGTCGTGACGCTCTGCCGCGCACCATTCTGTATTCGATCAATCCTTGCGACAACGAGGCCGTCGGTACGCTGTGCGGCAGCTTCTGTTCGAATTCGGACGGACTCCCCACCGTCGTGCAGGGAAGTGCTTGGTGGTTCAACGACAATATCGACGGCATGGACGCCCAGATGCGCTCCTACGCCAACCTCGCCGGCCTTGGTAACTTCCTTGGTATGCTGACCGACTCGCGCAGCTTTATGTCTTATCCTCGCCACGAGTATTTCCGCCGCATTCTTTGCCGTCTGGTCGGCGAATGGGTAGAAAAGGGTCTTGTTCCCGACGACGAGGAATTGCTCTCCTCGCTGATCGCAAACATTTGCTATCACAACGCTAATCGCTATTTCCATTTTGATATTTAATGAAAAGGACCGCCGGGCTGAATTCAGCTCGGCGGTTTTTTATTCTTCGTCTTGTGGTCGTGCAACCTCGGGCAGCGGCTTTGCCTTGCTTGCCAAGGGATTCATTTCCATTGCACTTTGCATATGCGCATCGCTGACGTGGGTGTAGATCTGCGTGGTGTTGAGCTGTTCATGGCCGAGAATATCCTTGAGCACGCGCACGTCCACCTTGCCCGATTGATACATGAGCGTCGCAGCCGTATGGCGCAGCTTGTGGACCGAATAGCGTTTGGCTTCAAGACCCGCCATGGTAAGATACTTATAAACGATATGCTGCACCGTTTTGACGCTGATTTGCTCATCGCGATTCGAAAGGAACAGCGCGCGCGTTTTTACGTGGGCATATTCAGGACCGGTTCGTTCCATAATGAGGGGAACCAGTACGGCGCGACAGGCCTCGTTTAGATAAACAATACGTTCCTTGTTTCCTTTACCGACGACACGCATGGAGCGCAGCTCGGGGTCAAGATCACTCAGCTTGATGCCGACCAATTCGGATACACGCATGCCGCAGTTCAGAAACAGCGTCAGCATAGCGTAGTCGCGCACGCGGTTTCTGGATTGCGTATCGTTGCGCACGCTCTCCAAGAGGGCAATGCTTTCTCCCAGGGTTAGAAACTTGGGGAGAGCCTTTTTTTGTTTGGGGGATTCAATGTTTTGAACGGGATTATTGTCAATATAATTGCGTTTGTTGACAAGATATTTGTAGAGCCCCTTGATGGAGGAGAGCTTGCGCGCTTTTGCGGCAGATTGATTGAGGCGCGTATTGCCCGTATACATGAGAAAATCGTATATCTGGGCGGTCGTGATTTTGGATATGCGCCCAAGGTCCATCACGCGAACGTCAATCTCGGTGAATTCCTTCGATTGAGGATCAATACCTCGCTCCTTGGCCAGTAAATAGCGAAAGAAGGTGCGAAGATCAAGTAAATATTCATCGACCGTCTTGGCAGAACAACCTTGAATGCCCAGCTTATATGAAGCGAATTCCTGAACAACGTCCGAAAATTCTGAAACCGATATTTCTTGTCCCATATGACACCTCCTATACAATTTCCTATATTATACACCTTTTGATACAAAATTTCAATCCCTTTGTAACAAATATTCAAGCGCGAGGTGGCCAACTATCGCCAAATTGAGAAAATCTTGCAGAGCGCGACACCCAAGCAGCGCGCGACCATGATAAAGCAGAACGGCCTTGACGGTGCGTTTGATGCAGATGGCTCTCTGAGGGCCGAGAAGCTGCGCGAATTGGGTGAGAATGTCATAGATGGGCAAACGGACACCCAAGGGGAGAACGCGCAAGGAGAGGGCATCAGCGCGGCTGAGAGCGTGCAATTCCGCTTTAAGGATGGACAAGAGAGCAAGAGTCAAGATTTGGTGGACTTCTATCAATCGGTGCTCTCTATGAAGGACAACGCCGCCAAGAACAAACGCAAGAAAAAAATTGGCGTGGTAACGCAGGAGCACGCGACGCTTGTTTCTGATCTGATAAAAAAAGAAACCGGAAAGACGATCGATCTTTCCGATTACGAAATATGGATCAACGGCAGCGCGGTCAACCATATCGAGGATCGACACGGTAAGAACGGTGCGGCTGACAAGTCTATGGCGGACATGGATAATGTCGCGCGTATTCCGTGGGCGCTTGACAATGCAACGAGCGGCGAAGTGCTCAAAAAGGATGACGGAAATCTGGATTTGGACTACAACTATAAAAATAGTGATGGTTCACCATCTGTCAAAGTTCGCATCAGCAAGGAAGTAGATAATGGGTTGCTCTTTGTTGCGGAATGTGTTCCGGATACGAATGAGAAAAAACTACATATTTTGAGTGCATATATGCAACAAAAAAGCAGTGAGGGTCAAGAGTTGACACATAAGACACAAAGTCCTCCGCAACCTACGTCCGAAACGGTACTTGACAGCAACACTGCTACTAATAGTATACCACAAAATCCGGATTTGTCAACCGCCTCGGGTGAAAAATCCTCCGGAAATTCTAAACTCGGCTTCGCCGAGTTTGACCACCGCTTTATGAGCCCCGATTTGTGGCGCAGAGAGGGTGAGGTGGATGCCGACCTGAAAGCAATCAGCAAGCGGAGCGGGACGCAGGCGCGGGTATTCTCGGACGAGCTTTCCGAGGGTGCCAAAAAGAATTACCGCAAAACAAAAAAGGCCCTGAACGTATTGAATGCGTTGGGCGGCAATGAGGTATCACTCGTGATCACCGAGCCGAGCGACACATACAAGGGCGGTCTTGTGAACGGTCGTACCATTTACATGCCTGCCGATCAGCTGGAGAGCGGTGACTGGGCTGGAACGCTGGTGCATGAGTTTACTCACTTCGAGGAGGGGACGAAGGAATACTCCGAGATGATGGACTATCTGCAATCGGATGATATCCTCGTGGACGACGGCAAGGGCGGTCGTGCCATCTTGCGCGACGTGGCCGAGAAGGCGGTGCAGGGCAAGGACTATGGCTTTGATGCTGAGGCGCTTCGCCAGATCGTTGACAAGGCGGACGCCGGAGAGCAGCTCACGGCCGAGGAGGCCAAGGCTTTGCGTGCGTATACCTCGGAGGTGACGGCGCACGAAACCGAGATCATGCTGGGCAACGAGGGCTTTATCGATCGCATCGTGCGGCAGAACGGCACGGCGGCCGAGCGCCTTGTGGGCAAGCTGCTATCTCTTGACAAAGCTTTCTCCAAAATGGGCGACAAGCAGGCCAAGGCTCAGCGC
This sequence comes from Eubacteriales bacterium, assembly GCA_045543375.1. GTDB lineage: Bacteria > Bacillota > Clostridia > Oscillospirales > CAG-272 > SIG644. Next base: position 42,407 of record JAZQMI010000119.1, read on the forward strand.
GACAAGATCCGCGAGGCCGAGCGGCTTTATCTCAAGGCGGCAACTGCTGCGGGCAACGGAAGCATTCGCAAGATGATCCTTTCGCAAGTTCCTGAGTTGGAGGATGAGGAAGTGCAGTTGGCAAGAAAAGAAAGCAAGGAGAACCAAGGTTTAACCATTGACAACTACACCGAAGAGGACTATAATAATTACGGATGGGTAAGGGCAAACGATGTCCTAACAGCAGGTCAAATGAAAAATTTTGAGGCAAGGTTTGCAAAGGTAAAAAGCAAGCAGCTCAAAACTTACAAATCCAAGCAGGGCGAGTATATGATACCTGTGAGCGATATATATGATTATGAATCCGAAGGAATTGAAAACGTAATCGTATATGCTAAAGGGGAAATAGATAGTCCAATTGTAACGAGAATTTTAGAAATTGACCTTGATAACGAAACGGATCTTGATAAAGAAAGGAGAAAAATATATGATGCTGAGCGGAGAGGAATACAGCCGCCGTCTGGAAACCTTTTCAGATTCCACCATTCAACTGATTATGGATATAGACAGTATGGGCAAGGAACAGGCACTGAAAACATCGGAAATAACAGCGAATCCAGCGTTGAGCGAGGACGAGGTAGTAAAGCGTCTGCTCGACTTAAAGGTTTCCATGTAAATGAGAACGGAAGCACAACATACTACCGTGCTGATGGAAGTGAGGAAGTAAAATTTTCCTTGAAAGAAAGAGCTGATGCTGCAAAACAGCAGATGTCTGATGATTTCTCCGATCTGCTCGCCTCTGCCGGTATTGAGGGCGAGGCTTTGGAGATTCGCGGTGATCTGGCCGAGCTTTACCGCATAGCCAATGAAACGGACGGGGATGGAGCTTTTAAGCGAGGCTTAAGAGATAGCAAAACCGGACGAGAATTTCTCGTCCGCGTTTTTATTTAAACTTCAATCGTCATACCATCCTCGGCGCGTATGACCTCGTGTGGATAGGCTGCCTGCGCAGCGGCCGTACAGCCCTCCGGGTCGGCGAGCATATCGCGCCCGTGATGGTAAAAGACCAATCGGCGGGGACGAGGCGAACGTTCGGCCAGATAAGCAGCAGAGCGAGCAGGCGTGTGATGCCCATTCTCCATGAGCAGCAGGTCACAATCCAGCCAGGGCTCAAGCTCGGAAATATCTCCTACGTCGCCGGAAAGCACCACGGTCTTGCCTTCCGCTTCGATGCGATAGGAAAACGCGTGCCAAGGCGCTTGAATTTCGCGCATGTGTGTGTTATGCAGTGCGGTGACGCGAAGAACACCGTCGTCGTAGAGCAGGCCGTCGTCAACGCCGCAAGCCTCGATATAGGAAACGGCACGCGGATTACTATACTGATTCAGCATAGCGGCAGCCTCAATGGGTAGTTGCGAAGGCGAGAAAATTTTGATAGGGGATTCAACTTTTTTTCCATAACGCGCGCAAAGCTTATTGATTTCATACAAAAGATAGGGAAGTCCACCTGTGTGATCGATATGTGGATGCGTGATAAACAGGGCAGTCAACCGCGTCAGGTCAAAGCCCATCAAATGCGCCGTATAACCGCAACTGTCACCGGCATCAAATTGATACAGCTTGTTGCCCACTTCAAGCATGAGCGCTGTATGTCTGCGTCCGGACATGGCCTCGGTGCCCGAGCAGCTTCCTAAAATCGTAAAACGCATAATTTGTGCCTCCTTACTTTTCTGCACAAATTATAACATACCGCCAAGGAATTGTCAACATCGGGCGCAAATGTTGATTTTTTAGTGGATAAAATGTAAACATTTTGGGAATACGGTTGAAAAGCTTCGCTTTTTCCTATATAATAAATGCAGAAAATATCATGATACGGGGTATACCATCATGTGGAAATTTATTAAAGAGTATTCATACGACGCAGTTAAAATGTTCGTAACACAGTGCGCAATCTCGCTGTTCGGCTTGGTGCTGGTTTTGGCATCCGGTTTGGCTAAAAACGACACGCTGTCGCTTCTGAGCAGCATTGGCGCGATTTTGTTCTATCTGTTTTTGCTGTATACAACGGTTTGGGATATGGGCGCCAAGGACTCCATTTCGGTAGAATATGGCCATAAGCAAGCCATGCCGCTCAAGGGGCTTTATATTTCCCTGATCGCCAATTCTATCAACTTTTTACTTGCCATTGGCATTCTGCTCGGTCTTCTGCTGTCAGACATTTCATTTTTCAGCACGCTGGGTGGAATCTCCAAAACGGTTGATATTCTGATCCAAAGCATGTATGCCGGTCTGCTCAAGCTCCAGATCACTCCCGGCGTTCCCCTCAATTCGCTGGCATTCGTTTATTTTCTGACGCCGTTGCCCGCCATGGGTATTTCTTACCTTGGTTATTGGATGGGGTCGAAAAACATCAGAATTCTCGGTCCGATCAGTGCGCCAACCAACAAAAAAGGCAAGAATTAACGTGAATTAAAGCCCTGCATCGCAGGGCTTTTTTGTTTACAAAAGGTTTTCAATTTTATTCTCAATATCACTTGACAATACATCGCAGAAGGGGTATAATAATAGAAAATTAGCACTCAGGGCAAAAGAGTGCCAGCTCAAAAAGGAGAATTATCATGGCAAAAAAGCAATTCAAGACCGAATCGAAAAAGCTGCTTGATATGATGATCAATTCTATATATACGCACAAAGAGATCTTTCTGCGCGAGTTGATCTCCAACGCCAGCGATGCACTGGACAAGTTGTATTTCCGTTCGTTGACAGATGACACCGTCACGCTCTCTCGAGAAGATTATGCCATCACACTGTCCGTCAACGAAAAGGAGAGAACACTGACCATTGCAGACAACGGCTGCGGTATGACGCTTGCCGAGCTGGAAAACAATCTCGGAACAATCGCCAAGAGTGGCTCGTTTGATTTCAAACGCGAGCACGGCGACGCTACCGAGTCCGAGCAGAGCGTAGATATCATCGGTCAATTTGGCGTTGGCTTTTATTCTGCCTTTATGGTGGCAGACAAGATCACGGTCGAAAGCCGCGCATACGGTGCCGACGAGGCATATCGCTGGCAATCCTCGGGCGCGGACGGCTATACCGTCGAGCCTTGCGACAAGACCGATGCAGGCACGATCATTACGCTTTTGCTGAAGGCAGATACCGAAGACGAAAAGTACGGTGAATTCCTTTCTGAGCACAAGCTGCGTGCCTTGATCCGTAAGTATTCCGATTATATTCGCTATCCCATCAAAATGGAGGTAACGACGAGCCGTCCCAAAGAGGGAAGTGAGAGCGAATATGAAAGTGTTAAGGAGCTTCAAACGCTCAATAGTATGGTGCCCTTGTGGAAAAAGAGCCCGTCCGAGGTATCGCGCGAGGAGTACGACGGCTTTTACCGCGATAAATTCTTTGATTTTGAAGCACCCGCCAAAGTGATTCACGTGCGTGCCGAGGGCTTGACAAGCTATGAAGCACTCATGTATATCCCGTCGCACGCACCGTATAACTATTACACAACCGATTATAAGCGCGGTTTGCAGCTATACTCCAGCGGTGTTATGATCATGGAGCATTGCGAGGACCTCATCCCGGATTATTTCGGTTTCGTCAAGGGATTGGTCGACAGTGCAGATCTTTCCTTGAACATCTCGCGTGAAATGCTTCAGCACGACAGACAGCTCAAGGCAATGGCCAAGGCGATTGAGAAGCGTATTCGCACCGAGCTTGAAAAAATGCTGCAAAGTGATCGAGAGGCCTATGAGAAGTTCTTTGATGCATTTGGCTTGCAGTTGAAATACGGCCTTTATGCCGATTACGGTGCCCACAAGGACGAGCTGCGCGACCTGGTCCTGTTCAGAAGTGGCGCCGAGCGCAAGCTTGTGTCGCTCAAGGAATACACCGACCGCATGAAGAGCGAGCAAAAGGCGATCTACTACGCTTGCGGCGAAACGGCAGACCGCATTGCCATGCTGCCGCAGGTATCTGCCGTCGAGGCGCACGGTTTCGAAGTTTTGTATCTGACCGACGATATCGACGAATTTGCGCTCAAAATGTTGGGTGAATACCAAGGCAAGTCGTTTGCCAACGTCTGCACCGAGCAGCTTGATATTACCTCGGATGAGCAAAAAGAACAGATCAAAAAACAAAACGAGGATGCCGGGGAGCTGCTTTCGTTTATGAAAGATACGCTGGGAGATGCCGTTGTAGCCGTTCGTCTGGTTGGAACGCTCAAAGAGCACCCGGTCAGCCTTTCCACCGAGGGTGAGATTACGCTGGAAATGGAAAAAGTGCTCAATAAAATGCCGGGCGCAGATATTGGTAAGGCCAAGGCATCGCTGGTGCTCGAGATCAACGCCGAGCACGCAATTGCCAAGAGATTGCAAGAACTGTTTGTTACCGATCGTGAGCAGGTAGGGAATTACACCAAAATTCTGTACGCACAAGCAAGACTGATCAGCGGCTTGAATGTTGATAATCCATCCGAGCTCAGTGAGCTGATCTGCGGATTGATGTATTAAAACAAAAAAACACCGGCAGGACATCGCGGTCTTGTCGGTGTTTTTTATCTATGATCGGCGCGAACCAAAGATCTTGCCGAAGAGAATACCCACTGTTCTGAAATACATATAATTATACAAAATGCAAATTTTGTATAATTTAGGGAATGGGAAACAAGGAAGATGTACGGGTTTTCTGAATTTCGGGCCACGAACAGCTATATATCGCCTTCGACTGCAATTCCGAGCTCGCGCAGACAGTCAAAGAAATTTGGAAAGCTTTTGCGCACGGCGTGTGCGTCTGTGATACATCCGTCGCCGACCATGCTGCACAAAACGGCCAAACTCATGACGATACGATGATCGTTATGACCGCACAGTTCTTCTGTCGGCGCATGAATTGCTTGCCGGGCATCTCCCGGTAAAATCATGACCCAGCCTCCACACGACGTACCGTCGCCCAGCGCCGCCAATTCGGCGATATCCGTTTTGTATACGGTTGCGTCATCAGAGGTCACGACAACGGCGCCGAATTTACGCAATTCTGTGGCCATAGCCGCAATACGATCACTTTCCTTCAGCCGCAGACGTGCAGTATGCGTAAATATGGCACCACGACATAATGTCGCAGCAGCAAATAGAATGGGACCAAGATCAGGACAATCTTCCAAGGGAAAAATTGGTAATTCCCCGCTGTTTTTTACCATTTTCTGTAAAAAATCAGTGCTTATGCTGTCGCCTTGAATAATGTCGCTTTTGGGAGGATTACACACCTTGACAGATGCTCCTAACGCCCGCATCGCATAGAAAAAGGCGGCGCCGGAGGCATCTCCGTCTACACACATATCGACCGAGTGATAGACTTGATTTCCCGGAATTTTTATGCAGCGTTCATTTTCCCAAAATGCTTTGACGCCAAAGCGTTTCATCACCGCCATCGTCATATCAATATACGATCTGCTTTCCGGTGCTTGTCGCATCTCGATTGTACTGTCACCCGCAAGAAGCGGCAGCACAAAGAGCAGTCCTGTGACAAACTGACTGCTGATTTTTCCGGACAGGCGAAACGTTCCTGCCAAAAGAATGCATCCGCCACCGATTTCCAGTGATGTTTCGCTTTTTGAAAGCGAACGGTTGGCAAACAGCTCGTCATAATCGGACAGCGGGCGTTCAAACAATCGAGCACTTCCCTGCAAACGGATGCTGTTTGGCGAAAGGAGGCAAAGCGGCAGCATAAAACGAAGTGTACTGCCACTCTCTCGACAAAGAAGTGTAGTTCCCTCTTGATCCCATTGTCCATGGCAGCCCTTGACAGACACTTGTCGGCAACGCTCGTCCGACGGGTCTTTTTTTATTTCAAAAGAAACGCCCAGTGCGCTAAGACAATCCAACGTCGCATCGATATCCTCATTGTATGGGACACCCGATATCACGCTTGTCGTGCCGTTGTCGGCTAATGCGGCGCAAATCAATGCGCGGTGTGCAATGCTTTTGGACGTGGGAACGTAAACGGAACCGCAAGGCTGGCTCTTGCGAACCGTTACGGTATCATGACGTGTCATATCAGAACTCCTTCAAGTGTGCAAGCAAAAGATCCATAGCTTCCAAATATCCATCCGTTCCATGACCTTTGACCGTGGCAATGCACGCGGCGCGAATATAACTGATGCTACGGAACTGCTCGCGCGTATCGGGATCGGAAATATGGATCTCCACGGCAGGAATACGGGTCGCTTTGAGCGCGTCAAGCAGCGCGATGCTCGTATGAGTGTAGGCGCCGGGATTGATCACAATGCCGTCCATACCGTCAAAATAGGCCTTTTGAATGGCATCCACCAAAGCTCCTTCGTGATTGGATTGTACAAATTCCACGCTCGTGTTGCGTGCTTTGGCATGAGTGCTGATCTTTTGCAACAGCGTTTCATACGTTTCTTTGCCGTAAATATCCGGCTCGCGCACGCCGAGCATGTTCAAATTCGGACCGTTGATAACCAGAATTTTCATATTATATCCTCGCGTTATCCATGATTTTTTGTGCGGTTGATTGGGGCGGTTCGTTGTCGTCAACAGACAAATGGACATCCGCAGCCGAGCAATAGATTTCATATCGCTCCAAATAGCGTTGGCGCAGCAGCTCAGAATCTGCCGACAAGGGACGGTCCGGCGTTGCTTGCAGGGATTCAAGTGTACGATCAAGGAAATACAGCAGACCGTTTCGCTTCAACCGCTTGACGTTTTGTGCATCAAGAACGGCGCCCCCACCGGTAGCAATAATCACGCCACTCATTGGCGCGATTTTGTCACGAATGATCTCCGATTCTATTTTGCGAAAAGCAGCTTCGCCGTGCTGCATAATGATTGCAGCCGGTGTCATGCCGACAGCCTTGGTAATCTCCTCATCGGTGTCAATCAGCTCCCTGCCAAGCATCTTCGACAGCAGTTGGCCGACGGTTGTTTTGCCGCAACCAGGCATGCCGATCAGCACGATATTTTGCTTTTGATGTTGCAATGCATTGGTGATGTGCTCAATAATCTGACCGTTCACGCTACAATCCAAGAAGCGCTCCGTAGCAGCCGCAGCCTGGGCAACCAACATGGCAAGCCCTCCCACAGCGGGGATTTTAAGCTCTTTTGCGGCCATGATGAGCTTCGTGCGCAACGGGTGATAGATGGCATCAAATACGCCGCAAAGTCCCTTAAAATCGCGCAAAGACAGATTGTTGGGCAGCGGGCATGCTTCGTCATTTGGAAACATGCCAACCGGCGTTGTGTTGATGATGATTTCGGCATCGGTATGCAGGCAAAGCTCGTCATAAGTCAAGCAACCGTCTTGCTTTTGACGAGAAACCTTGAGGATCTCTCGCGCACCCATGTGCTTTGCCACGACGTATGCCGTTTTAGACGTTCCGCCGGTGCCAAAGATCAGTACCTTTTTGCCATTCAAATCAACACCGCTTGACGCGATAAGATAATTCATGCCGTAAAAATCGGTGTTATCACCTATCAATCGCCCGTCACAGTTGACGATCGTGTTGACGGCACCGATCTCGCGCGCGACGTCGGTCAGCTCATCCAGATGCGGAATGACCGCTTGCTTATACGGAATGGTCACATTGATGCCACGAAAGCCTTTACGCTCAAAAAAATCCGAGAGCTCGTCGGGACGCAGTTCTTGAAGCGTGTAATGATAGCATGGCTCCGTCGCATGTTGATCGGCCAAGGCCAACCCGAGAAGATGATGGATCTCACCCGAAAAGCTGTGGCCGAGATGTTCAGCAATGCAGCCATATTCGGTTATTGTTCCCATGTAATTCATGACGGTCGGTCCTTCCAAAAGCCTTCGGTACCGTAACGCTGTGTCAGCAAATCAGCAAGAACGAGTGCGCATACGCTGTCTACCACAACACGTGCACGGTGAACGATACACGGATCGTGTCTTCCCTTTCCGGGATACTCAACATTTTCATTTTTAATAAAATCTACCGTGCGCTGCGTCTTGACAATGGAGGGCGTCGGTTTGATAGCACAGCGCAACACAAGCGGCATGCCGTTGGAAATTCCACCGTTGATGCCACCGTTGTTGTTGGTTTCGGTCACAATCTGACCGTCCACAGCGCGCAAAGCGTCGTTAGCCTCACTTCCGCGCATGTCGGCAAGCGCAAATCCCGCGCCAAACTCTACGCCCTTGACAGCAGGAACAGAGAAAAGCGCGTGAGAAAGCATGCTCTCAAGGCTGTCAAACCACGGTTCGCCAAGTCCTGCAGGCAGCCCGACCACAGCACATTCCAGTACGCCGCCGACGCTATCGCCATCCAATCTTGCCTGCTCGATGGCCTGCATCATTTGCTCGCCCGCCAACTCGTTCAGAACAGAAAATTGTTTATCTTCAAGCGTCTTCAACTGCGCGCGGAGTTCCGAAGTATTTGTATCAAAAGCGGCATCTGCGATACCTGCGCATTTTGCAATATGCGTACCAATGTCGATCCCTTTTGCGCGAAGCGCGGGAATGACAAGCGCTCCGGCTGCCACCAATGCGGCAGTAATGCGACCGCTGAAGTGACCGCCCCCACGTCCATCCTGGGCCCCGTGATATTTGCATTCGGCCGTGTAGTCCGCATGTCCTGGACGTGCGATGCTTACGGTATAATCCTCGCTTCGCGTGTCCGTGTTGGGAATGAGAATGCAAATAGGTGTGCCCGTCGTTCGTCCGTGGTATACGCCACTGACGATCTGAAATTCATCCTGCTCACGTCTGGCCGTAGAGATGCTTCCGACCGGACGGCGGAGCGTCAATTGATGTCGAATGAACGCTTCGTCAACGGCAAGTCCCGGAGCAAGTCCGTCGATGACGGCACCAATCTGTGCGCCGTGGCTTTCTCCGAATATGGTGACGCTGACAGCATTTCCAAGTGTATTTTTCATTCTCATGCTCCTTCATTTACTTGCAGCACCGTGCAGCAATTGCATGAGCTGCTCAGGCGTTTTCTTTTGTATTTCAAACGTTCCGATATGGTTGACGTATACGGCATTGATATCATTTCCTGCCGCTTTTTTGTCGTGTTTGAGGGCTTCCAACAGCTCATCATCCGACGGCAAATACTCGAGCTTGTAGGGCAAATAGTTTTGTTTGAGCACTCGTGCCAGACGGGTGCGAACATCGTAATCGCACATAGGCAGCATACCAAGCGCAACGCATTCGCCGTGATAACGCTCATCAAGACCGCTACAACTCTCGATTGCATGCCCCAGCGTGTGTCCGAAATTGAGCACGCGGCGAAGTCCGCCTTCTCTTTCGTCCTGCTCTACAACGTTGATTTTAATGCGCAAAGCTCCTATAATGAAATGATCTATTTCGCTCGAGAGCCCTGTGTCATCAGAGAAAAGGCTGGCGGCTTCCATTTGTTCAAACAACGTTTCATCGCACGTCATTGCCATTTTGATAATCTCTGCCATTCCGTCCGCGATGCGTCGGCGGGGTAAGGTGTTGAGCGTACAAGGGTCGATCACAACAGCTTTGGGTTGCCAGAAGGCTCCGATCATATTTTTATATCCGTTCAGATTAACTGCGGTCTTGCCACCGACGGAAGCATCGACTTGTGAGAGCAGCGTTGTGGGAATATTGTAAAAATCAATGCCGCGCATATAGATGGCTGCGGCAAAGCCTGCGAGATCGGTCACAACGCCGCCACCGACCGCAACAATAGCATCCTGACGGTCAAAATGAAGTGACAGAAGATCGTCGAGCAGCTTGCGCAAATTGTCAAAATTCTTATTTATTTCGCCTTGCGGAAAGCAGAAAATCAGCGACGCCTCAAGCTGATCGGCAACTGTTTGCACGTATTGTTCGGGAACACCGCTGTCGGTGACGATACACACGCGACGCCCGTTCAGCGGCAAAAGCTTGGACAGCCCGGCAAGAGCTCCTCTCTCAACGTAAATGGGATAGCTTGTGGCGTTGGTGTTGACGGTTAAAGTCATGTCAACGCTCCTTTCTGTTTTATCACTCGGTAACATCCGGTGTGTTCAATCTCAACTCATTCTCATACGAACCGAGTACGCGGACGGTTTCGCAGACTTGCTTTAAATCCTCGAGCATTTTCTTTCCGTTTTCATCAAACAGATTTCCTTCGCCCTCGGCAAAGAAATAATACGACCAGTTGCTCTTTTTCGTCGGACGGCTCTTGAGCGCACGCAAATTAAATCCCGTTTCTCCGATCACGTCAATCGCCTTACCCAGTGCACCTGCTTGATGTCGCACAGTGAAAAGCAGAAGAAACCGGCCGTCGCGTTTTTGCGGCTGGCGCATCACGCGAGAAAAGACGGCAAAGCGCGTTGTGTTGGCGTTGTCGCTGCCGATGTTAGAGGCCAAGACCGAAAGTCCGTAGCGCTGTGCTGCTTCTCTCGTTCCGATGGCTGCGACACTCATATTCCCGGCTTGTGCAACAGCTTGGGCAGCGGCTGCGGTATTGACGGCCTCTTGGGTTTCCCATCCGTTTTCGCGCAGATAAGGAGCGCATTGCGAAAGAGCCTGCGGATGACTGAGGACGGTTTTCACATCGCTCAGTGTAGCCCCCGGAACGCCAAGCAGGTTTTGTTCAATTTCAAGTTCATAGATGCCCGTTACGAACAACGATCCTGCATATGCCAGATCGAGTACCTGCGCCACGTCGCCGCCAATGCTGTTTTCAATAGGCAATACAGCGCATTCACATTCGCCATCCTCGACCGCCTTGTATGCCGCATCGAAATCGGCGCAAGGAATGAGCGCGGCATCCGGAAAGATCGACTTGGCTGCTTGTTCGGCAAAAGCACCGGGCACGCCGCTGTACGCGATTTTCTCGCCCTCCAACAAGCGATGCTGGTAACGGCGAGATATGGCCATGGTCGACTTCAAAAAGGAAACGTAATACGAACGTAACTCCTCGTCTTCGATCAGCGCCGAATTGCGGGAAACGACCTCGCGTTCGCGCTCGGCGTCATAAACGGGCAAGCCGTGGCTCTTTTTGTATTCGGCAACTGCCTGCGCTGCGCGGAAGCGGCGACAGAACAGCTCTGCCATCCGGCGATCGACCTCATTGATTTCAGCACGAGCCTCTATGAGCAAATTGTCCTTTGGTTGCATGTTATGTTCTCCTCAAAATTTAAAGGATATCGGCCATTTCTTTGACGAGCTGCTCCGTCTTTTCCCAGCCAAGGCAAGGGTCAGTGATGGATTGACCCAAACAGTAGCTACCGTCAGAGGCGACCTTTTGCGTACCGTCGATCAGGTAGCTTTCGATCATGAGTCCCTTGACAAGGCGTTTGAGATCTTCGCTCTGACGGCGACTATGCAGTACGTCTTTGGCGATACGCGGTTGCTCCGTGTAATTCTTGCCCGAGTTGGCATGGTTGGTATCCACGATCACAGCCGGATTCTTCAAGCACGTCTTTTCGTACAACGCCTGCAATTGGCGCAGATCCTCATAATGATAGTTCGAACAGTTCGAACCGTCGAATTTGGTGTAACCGCGTAAAATGGCATGGGCGTAAGGGTTGCCTTCACTGACGACCTCCCATCCACGATACAGGAAGGTATGCGACGTCTGTCCCGCGCGAATGGAATTCATCATGACGCCAAGATCACCGCCCGTCGGGTTTTTCATACCGACCGGAATATCAAGACCGCTGGCGGTCAGTCTGTGCTGCTGATCCTCGACCGAGCGTGCGCCGACGGCGACGTAGGACAGAAGATCCGACAGATAACGGTGATTTTCAGGATACAGCATTTCGTCTGCACAAGAGAAGCCGTAATCGGCAAGCGCGGTTCTGTGCAGCTCACGAATGGACACGATTCCCTTGAGCATATCCTCGTGCGCGGCCGGGTCGGGCTGATGCAGCATGCCCTTATAGCCCTCGCCCGTGGTACGCGGCTTGTTGGTATAAATGCGAGGAATGATAAGGATCTTATCCTCAACCTCATTTTGAAGCAATCTCAATTTGGAAATATATTCAAGCACGGGCTCGCGCGCATCGGCCGAGCAAGGACCGATCACAAGAATGAGCTTGTCTGATTCTCCGGTGAAAATGCGGCGAATCTCTTCATCTCTTGATGCTTTGATGGCGGCCATTTCCGGTGTAACGGGGTATTCCTTTTTTATTTCCTGGGGAATGGGAAGCTTGCGCAAGAAATTCATATTCATAACAGTTTTCTCCGATCATTTTATAGAGTTTTATTGTTTATCGAATCCGATACGGCGCTGTGTCGAGGTACGCATCATGGTGCGCATACGCTCGGCATCGCCACTTGCCAATGCGTTACGCATGGCGCCAAATCGCTCGGCGAACAGATCCATTTGTTCGAGCAGCGCGTCGCGATTGGACAGAAAAAGTTCCGTCCACATGGTGTCGTTAATTTTCGCAATTCGTGTCAGATCACGGAAGGAATCTCCCGTCAGCCTTGCCAAACGAGCGAGGTCGGTATGGGAATCTTGCTCTCTTCCCTCTCCTGCGCAACACATCAGCGATACCGCGATGGCGTGTGTCAACTGCGATAAGTAAGCAATCATTCGGTCGTGCTCTTCGATCGAGAGTCGTGTGATACGACCGAAGCCCAACAGACGACCGAGCTGCTCACACACAAGAATAGCTTCAGACGTATTTTTCAAGGTGGGAACGACCAGATAATTGGCATCTCGGAACATATCGGGTGTGGCGGCGCGGTAAACATCAAGCGCGCCATTGCCCATGAGTTCCTTTCCCGCCATCGGGTGCGCCGAAATAAACTCAACGCCCGGTGGAAGTAAGTTTTGCACCTCATCGACCACGCAGCCCTTGACACCCGTAACATCGGTCAACAAAGTGCCCTCGTGTATCAAATGACCGTTTTGCTTGATCCATTCAACCATAACGGCGGGATACAAGCCAAATATAATAATGTCAGCTTGCCCGATCAATTGCGCATTGACCTGCGTGTCGCCCTCGGCAATTGTACCGTCAGCCAATGCTGCGTCGACAACCTCTCGCGAAAGCGTAATGCCCAACACGCGATACCCCTTTTGCGCGAGCGCTTTAGCATAGGCGGTGCCTATCAGGCCCATGCCTACGATCAGAACTGTACAATCGGGGATCAGCTTTGGAAATCGTTTCATTTTCAACTCTCCTTTGACATAAATATCAAAAGAGCGGTTTTGCACGTGCAAAACCGCTCCTTATCATCTTCTCTTGATGTGGAATGCAAACACTTATGCGCTCATTGCTGCATAAGAAGTTTTTGTTTTGCGCGGCATATAAAATTGGTTCAAATAAAATCGATAGGTGCAATACGAATAATAGGCATACGCAAAAAAGGACACTGCATAGGCAGTATCCGCATAGTTATCATTGGTGCTGACAATTCCGGCAACGCGCGCAGACAAAGCCGACGAATCCGTCGGTTCTACGTTCAGCATACGGCTAGCATTGCTTTGCATAACGGTCAAACACCTTTCTTGTGAAACTATGAAAATAGTATACACGATTTCTTTCGTTTTTTCAATAGTAATATACACCAAAATAGCAAGAACGAAATGTAATATTTTGTTGTTTTTCACTATTTTCTTGACGCAGTAAATTTTGCACGTGTTTGAATTGGTCAAAATATCCAATTTTCCATTTCAAAAGCAAGCAAAAGTACCAAACTTATCTTAGCTTTGGCAAATCCCCTTTTCAAATGATGAAATTTATGCTACAATAATAGCAATGAAAGAAAAGGAGGCTATTCCCATGGCTATCAAAATGCGCGTGCTTTACGCGACCAGCAAAAAGAAAATGATCAATATTGCAAATTACATCAAGCAGAAATACGAGCTCACCCAGAATTCTGTGGACTGTGTTCCCCCTGCTTATTCCTGCGACAAAGAGCGCATCGTTGTTTTGGCATGCGCCGGTAAGAACGACGTTGAAGATGCTCTGCGCCGTTTCTGCATCGAGCTGACCAAGGATCGCGCTGCCAACGTAGCGCTCCTGATCGACGGTACGCCGACGTATGCCGACAATATCAAGGCAATTTTGAAGAACGCCGGTACCAACGTGCTTGAGGACGTGATGTACATCAAGTGCGGTCTGTTCGGCTCGGCTGTCAAGCCCGAAGAACAGGCGGCAATCGTTGATTGGCTGGATAACAAGGTCATTTGCAATTTGAAGTAATGAAGAGGTACGGAAGAATTCCCTTCCGTACCTTTTACTTTATAACGTTACGTCAAAATATAAAATCGTGTGTCTGTTATGCTCAACCACCAACCGAATGTGTCCGTCCTCATAAAAGCCGTCGGAATAATGATACGTTCCCGGAAAATCCGTCAATCTTATTTTACTTGCCCAGCTATTCATATCATCGTCTGAAATCCAAAGCTCAAGTGGATAACGCCTCGTTTGGCTGGGTGTATGCAGAGGAGAGTGCTGACGCGGGATCAAGGTTCTTCCGTCGGTCGTCTGTATTGCTGCGCGGATGAAAGTGAATTCGGAAAAGAACGGAGGATGGCCTCCCCATGTAAAACCGTTGTCTTTGCCATGGAGAACATGCACTCTGTTTTCATCACACGGCTCTCGAGTACCGTCACATTAGCATACGCACAAAAGCTCTCCGTTTGCTACTCGCCCCATCAGCAACTCGCAAGCGAGTGTGCTGGTGTGGATCTCTTTTTGATCGTTATCTGTTTTTCCATTTTTTTATCTCATTTCAAAGCGAAACGGACAACGCCATATACAAAATGGCGTTGTCCGTTACTGCGTATCAGTTCGTCTTCTTATCGTTCAGATTTGCCTTGTGCTTATCCAGCAGCGTATGGATGCGCTTGACGGGATCGAGCAGACCGCTGATGGTGCGGTCGTGGTTGAGCGTGTCAATCAGGTAGGCCACGTACTTGCACATGTTGACCTCGCAGTACCAAGGCTTGTCGGTCAGGCCGGGGCGATGGTAGACCAGGTTGGTCGTAAAGATCTTATCAATCACGCCGTCCTCGTATGCCTTATCAAACTTATCAAATCCCTCGGTAAACAGACCAAAGGTGGCAAAGTTGAAGATGCGCTTGGCACCCTTTTCCTTGAGCTGAAGTGCTACGTCAATGAGCGATTCGCCGGATGCGATCATGTCATCAACGATGATCACGTCCTTACCCTTAACGCTTCTGCCAAGATACTCGTGAGCCTCGATGGGGTTACGTCCGTTGATGACAACCGAATAGTTGCGGCGCTTGTAGAACATACCGATATCCAGACCCAGCACCGAAGAATAGTACATCGAGCGCTGCATAGCTCCCTCGTCGGGCGAGATCATCATCAGATGCTCCTTTTCGAGCTCGATGTCGGGATAGGCACGGACTAGTGCCTTGATCATCTGATAGGTGGGCATGATATTGTCAAAACCGTTAAGAGGCACAGCATTGCAAATACGGGCATCGTGAGCATCGAAGGTCAGGATATCGGATACGCCCATATGAACAAGCTCTTGCAGCATCAATGCACAGTCAAGCGACTCGCGAGAAGAACGCTTGTGCTGACGGCCCTCATAGAGCATGGGCATAATGACAGTAATGCGTCTTGCCTTGCCGGCGATCGCTGCGATGATGCGCTTCAGATCGGCATAATGATCGTCGGGACTCATAGGAATCGTCTGTCCGTACATTTTATAGGTCACGCCGTAATTGAAGATGTCACAGATGATATAGACGTCGTTACCGCGCATGGAGGAATAAAGCATTCCCTTTGCTTCGCCCGTTCCGAAACGGGGACAATCAACGCGGGCGAGATAGGTTTCTTCACTATCGTGTCTGCGCCATTCTCTCAGATAATAATCGACTTGTTTGGCAAACTCCTCGCATCCCTTCATGCAAATGACGCTTAACTGTGCATATACTTCTTCCTTCATAACGCGTGCCCTCTCTTCGTCATATATTGTCACGTATTCTCGGACTGTGCCGATCTTTACCTGACAATTATATCATACCTTACCTGAAAAGTAAATACCTTCTTGAAAATTTATTTCATATCTTCAAGTATATCATCGAGCGTGCACGGCGTGACCTTGCCGCGTCGGATCATTTGATATAATTCGAATGCCCGTTTGCGATTCTGACACGGAAGTCGTCTGATGCTTTGTTCTTTCCCGAACCGGACTTGAACATAATATACCCATTCTCCGTCGTTCATCTTCATGTGCAAAAGACGGTAACGCACCGTACGCGAGTGCGTGGGTTTTAGCGTGAGATTTAAGGTTGTCATAGTTTTCTCCTATTGCTGAAAAAGTGGTTGGCGTGGGGGGATACGCCGCAAAACTATTATAACACAAGTTCTATTGCTGCTTTTTTGTACCTTTACCGACCGTTTTTGTTCGTTTTGCTGCATAAATTCGGCAAAATAACGTATCAAAGGTTCGACGGGAAACAACAACGCCCATCATACTCCTATCATTCGACAAAATACCACGCGTATTTTTCGCCTTCGTTCACCAATTGTTTACATTTGGGGCTGTTATTCCTCGTCGTGCGCGGCTGCTTTTTCATGCCGTTCCAATATTTGATGTGTGGACTTTTCTTGCTGTATATGGTATAATTGAATTAAGATATCGGACGGTTCGCAAAAAAAGTGTTTAAAAAATTTTTTCTTGTAAAAATAACGAAGGCGGTATACATAATGACAAAAATTCTCGAATATTTTCGTGCACTCCGACACATCAGCGACATTTCTGCTCTGGTTTTGAAATCGGGTATGTTTTTCGTTTGTCTGCAGGCGGCGGTCTTGACCATCGAGGTCCACGATATGATACAGCACAATCCTCTCCTCGTCCCACTATACTATCCCCCGTTGCTCGAATACGTGGCGCTACCCTTTGTGATCGTTGTAGCAGGTGCGCTTTTGTTCGACGCTTTGGAAAGAGAAAAAGCAGACCGCTGAAGCGGTCTGCTTTTTTATTTATTCTTCCATTTCCCACTGCATCACGCGTTCGACGAGCTCGTCTGCGCGCAGGCGATCGGTTGCATAGGCGCGGCGCAGCAGCTCAACGGGGATACAGTCGTCATACTTTTCGAACACGGGAATTTCACCGTGCTCAACCAAAGACATGCAGTCAATTCCCTCTCCCCTTACCTTGTCGGCAAGACGCCCAAGCCATGCGCGCGAATCGGGCTCGGTCATTTTGAAGGTCATATAGTTACACCCCTCAAACTCGATTGAGGACACCCCAAGCTCGCTTGCATGCTGCTTCAGATACTTTCGGCAGGTGCGGAACGAGCGCGTGCCAAGCCAAGGGAATAAGCACCAGCTATAGCCTCCAAGGTGCACAAGCGAATGGCGAAGCATGCCTGTGTTTCTCGCCACGTGACGGGCGTTTTCAAGGCGCTCGCGCGCATTTTCCATGAGATAAGGATAAACGGTATCCTCCTCCAGAACGCGGCGCATACGCTCAAGGATCTTGGTGTGGATCTCGCCGTAGTCGCCCGGCCAGGAAACCTCCATTTTACCGAGCACACTTTTGACGTAGATCAGCTTATGCGCAATATCAAGCTCCTCGACCTCCCACACGCGCCCTGCCAGCGCAAAACGGTCGCCCACGGGCGGCGGCGTGGTGATGGTACCGATCTCGTCCGAGCCGCAGCGGACAGTATAATCCTCGCTGTCCTTGAAGACGGCGTAAAACTTGAAGCTTTTGATCAGGCGCTCCCCGCGCAAGCCCACGATAAGACCCTTTTCCTCTGCCATTTCCAAGTACTCTTGCTGTACCATGGAAACGAGCAGCGTGCGATAATCCTCTTTGCTGACGGCGCTGAACGGCGGCAGCGTAAGAATTCGTTCAGCCAGGCGTTTCGGGGACAGTTCGCCCGATGCGGCGAGCATGCTCAGCGTTTGGTGGAATAAAAGGCTCATGGGCATCTGTCTGATGCTTGGCGGCTCGATGAAGCGTTCCTCAATATAAAGCTGAATAATAGCGATCGCACGCAAAAGCTCCCACGGGATCAGTTGCGGCAGCGGTGTGTTAGGCAGCGCATCCTCCTCACGGAAGACCATCATCATCTCGGGCGGCTGCCCGCGGCGTCCCGAGCGACCAAGACGCTGCAAAAAGGACGAAACCGAGGTCGGCGCTTGACTTTGCAGCACACGCTCCAGCCGTCCGATATCAATGCCGAGCTCCATGGTGACCGTTGCGCAGGTGACCGCCATACGCTCCTCGTCCTTCATGCTCATCTCGGCCTCCTCGCGAATGGCGGCCGACAGATTTCCGTGGTGAATAAGGAATACGTCGGGCTCGCCGCGCGCGGCGGCGATCTGACGGAAGGTGGCCGTCAGATATTCCGTTTCCTCGCGAGAATTGGAAAATACGAGGGACTTGCAATCCTTGACACAGTCATACATATATTCATAGCCTGCATCAAGCTTAGCCACGGCATCGGGAGATTTCACCTTGCCCTCGGCTGCCTGCTTCATCTGTTGCGCGGGACGGTTGACAGCATCGTGCGTCTGGTTCGCTTTGGCATTCTGAATATAAAAATGTTCCAGTCCAAGTCGCCAACGGATCGTCCCTTGCGAAAATACGGGAACGTCCACCTCGATCAGAGAGCCTCCTGCTAACCATGCGGCGGCAAGTCCCGCATCACCGACCGTTGCAGAAAGTCCGATGCGGCGCGGCTCATGACCGATAAGGCGCGACAGTCGTGTCATCTGACAAATGATCTGATTTCCTCGATCACTGCCAGTCAGGGTATGAATCTCGTCTACGACGATATAGCGTAAATCAGAAAACAATCGCACGATATCGTTGGAACGGTTCATGAGCATGGATTCAAGCGATTCGGGCGTGATCTGCAAAATCCCTTTAGGATTTTCGAGCAGCTTGCGCTTGTGCGAGGCGGCGACGTCGCCGTGCCAATGCGTGACAGCGATGCCCGTCTGTTCAAGCAACTCATCCATACGGGAAAACTGATCGTTGATCAAGCTTTTGAGCGGTGCGATATATAGGGCTCCGATACTGTGCGGAGGATTCTCCCACAAATCGGCAAGAATGGGAAAAAAGACTGCTTCGGTCTTGCCGCTGGCCGTCGATGAAGTCAACAGCAAATGGTGATCGCTGTCAAACAGCGTTCGCGCCGCCGCGATCTGCACGGCGCGCAAAGAATCCCATGAGTGTCGATAAATAAATTCGCGAATAAAGTCGGGGAACCGCTCGAAAATCAGCTCAGCTTCCCTTCCGACGTCAAGCTCTTGCATCAGGATACCTCCTTTGCCCGTTGATCAAAATTCAATGTCCTGCGGTCTGAAATTGATCTTGGCAGAACCGTTCGCCGCTTGTGCGGCCAGATGTTCAACCTCTTGCTCCTCCTCAATCTGCTGATCCGTTTTGAGCGTAACGGCGCTGCCGATCACGTCCTCAAAGCGCGCGTCGGCGTTTTGCATCAGAATGTGCAGAACAGTCATATAGTCACGCAGCATTTCACGCGGCGTGATCATGCTGTCCGCGCCCGCACGGGATAGACACAGCTTCAAAAAGCTTTGCATCTGCTCCATGGTGATGCGCGGCTCCCAGTCGTAGCACTGGGCGTGCAGATGTGTGATACGCACGATCAAGGCCAGCAATTCGTCGTCACTCAAGCGGCGCAGACGAATGACGGGGCCAATCAGATTCTTATAGCCCTCGGCAGAAAAACGACTGTCGCAAAGACGGCTGCGCAGCGCCTCATAGCTGAACAGCCCTCGACGGTTGTCCTCAAGGAATTGAGGAGTACCGCCCAGAATCAGTTCAAGTCCGGGAGCGCGTCCTTGCAGCGTATCGTTGAACATCGAAAGGATCTTCTCATAATTGTTCTCACGGCTGATTCGATGTGCGATCTTGTAAAGGTTGACGCATTCGTCGATAAAGACGACCAGCCCGCGATACCCCATCAGGCGAACGAGTGCCGCCCAGAGCTTAAGAAAATCGTACCAGTTATCATCGTCAATCACAACAGATACGGCAAAACCAAGTGCTGCGCGTGCCTCCGTCTTGTTGGCGAATTCGCCGCGCAGCCAACGAAGGCAGGCACTCTTTTTCTGCTCGGCGGCCCATTCGTCCTGCTCGTTCCACGCTTCAAAATATGCCGTGATGACCTTGGAAAAGTCAAAGCCGCCAACGAAAAATTCCATTTCGCGCAGCTTTTCAAAAACCAGAGATCGAAGCCGCGCACTGAAATTCGGTGCATCGGGCGTAATACCCTCCTCCATCAACTCGGATTGCAGCGCGGTCAGCCAGCGCGCAAGAATTTTCGGCAGCGCGGCACCGTCGGGTGAAGATTTGGAGGCGAGATTTTTCATCAGTTCGCGGTAGGTTGCCACACCGCTGCCACCGCTGCCGTAAAGGCGGCGTTCGGGTGACAGATCGGCGTCAGCCGTTACGAAATCGCGCTCAAGCGCATAACCGCGAACGAGCTGCATCAGAAAGCTTTTGCCGCTACCGTAGCGACCGATGAGAAAGCGCATGCCGCCTCCTCCCTCACTGACCGATTCCAGATCGGTCAGAAATGCGCCGATCTCATCGTTGCGACCGATGGCGATATAAGGCGCACCCGCGCGCGGTACGACACCGGCAGACACGGACGAGAGCAGCGAGCTCAATATACGCTTTGGAACGCGTTGCAGCGTGGAATTGTTTTGAGATTCAGTCATGTGACGTGCTCCTCCTTACCATTTGTGACCGCAATGATGATACGGTGTACCGACAAATCCGATTTGAGTGAAATCCTCGGGGTTGTGGCGAATGATATAGTCGATATAAGAGGCAAACATTTTGGCCGTGATGAGATATCCCGCCGCGTTGAGATGCCCGCCCAGATAGAAGTGTTTGCGGAACTCCTCGTCATAGACGGGACCGTATTTGCCGAGATCAATCACGTAGGTGTATTCAAAGAGTGCCGCGATCTCGTGCATAAGTTCTCCGTGACGGACGGTATGCGCAGTTCTTTGCGCGTCCGCTCCCCCCTCGCGAGGGCGACCGACGAGAAAAATGCGCGCTTTGGGCTGCATTTGCTTGAGCTTGCACAAAATGCGTCCCAAATATCCGGCATAAGTGTTGGCATTATTTTCGGGATGCTCAAGGTCAATATCATTGACACTGCCTGTTTCGATCTGCTTGGCATCGTTGACACCGAGCGCAACAATATACGCCTGGCAAGCATTCTCCGCCTTCCAGCAGCCGCATTCCTCGCCGTAGCTGTCCCAAAACCACTTGGCGGTCATGCCTCCGCGTGAAAAATTGATGGCACGGCTGCCTGACATTCGAGCCAGATACTGTCCCCAGGAATATTCGTAATAGTCGTGAAAGCCTCTGTTACCGTCCTCATCGAGCGATTCGTGCTCGCCTGAGGCAAGACTGTCGCCAATACAGCCGATGGTGCGGAAGATGGCACAAAAGCCACCGTCGCTGACCATGCGGTCAAGCGGCTTTTCGTTTATATCTGAATAAAATTCACGGATGTTCATTCTCTTCACCTCACGGATTGTTTTGAAAGGCATCTTGGATTTGCTGCTCATAATCCTCTATCAGGACGTATCCTCCGCCGTCACCCTCTTGCAAAATGATATCGCCGAAGGCGTCTGCCGCTACTTCGTTGATACGCTCGGCCAGGGCGTCGATCAGCACGCCTTGGCTGCGTGCAATATCACGTTGTTTGGCAGCGTTAGCATCGCATACGGCGGCAAGAAATTCGCGGTAGGGCTGCAATGCGTCCGTCCAGTCATCGCCTCGTTCAAAGGCTTGGGGCGGCTGCTGCGGCACTTGAATTTTCAGCTCAACTACCGGTGTGCTGTCCTCGAACGCCTCAATCAACTGCTCGGTAACCGACCAGGACGAGCGCTCGATCTCGGCGGCATGCTCGGGCGACAGCTCGGTGGTAGGAAGATCGTATAGTGCCTCATAATCAGGGCGTTGTACTTGCTGAAATGCGGAGCTTTTGTGCGAAGGCAATGCTTGCATAAAGTATTCATCAAGAACAGTCTTGATCTCGTCGGGCAAGCCGTAGATGGTAAGCTTTGATTTGCTGCCAAAATAGGCGCGCAGCTTATTTTCCGAATACTTGAGAATATCGGTGATCAGAAAACGCAGCTCGTGTGAACGTGTAAACGAGCAGTAGTCCACCTCAATGCGTCGCTTCATGTCCGCCGAACACAACGCGCCGATGAAGGTATCCCGACTGAGCGTCGCCTTTTGCATTTTGGTGGTTGAAAAAGCAATCTGCTTTTGTTCAAGCATGCGTAAAACGGCGGAAAAGGCGCGTGGAATATGCCTGTCCATCATTTTCTTTTGCTCGTCATTTGCCCGATAGGCCTTACTTTTTCGATAATCGTAATTGGAGCAAAACAGCATATAGACGTCCGCATCGTGCAACGTATCGTCCCCTGACGGACAAGCGTAAAACTCGCGAAACGAGCTGCTCTCGGTGATCAGTCGCAGATCGTTTGACAAGACATCAATAGGCGGCGGTAGCTGATGGATCAAGCTGTAATCACAGATCCAGTCCGCCAGATAGCGGTTGAGCAGCGGATAGGTGCTGCGATAATTTTTCCAGATTTCACAAAGCGATCGCTGTCCTTCGATCGGCGGAATTTGCTTGGGAAGATTGATGATCTCAAACAAATACAAGAAAATATAGCTATAATCCGTTGGCAGGTAGATGCCTGCTCGGGCATTGTCACGCCAGTAGAGATACCACGACAACTGCGCGCGATTCATCTGATCGTATTGCGGCATATAGGAAAAGAACGGCACACTTGGGCACTCTTTTCCTTTGACGGGAAACATACGTTCTGCCGTGGCGCAAAAGCGCTCGTAAAAGCGAAAGCTCGAACGCCAGCGATACACTCTGATCTCGCGAAGGAGCGGATGATTGGGAGCGTATACCAGATTCGGCTCGATAGGAGCCCCTTCTGACAGTTCGGTCGGTTCGGAAATATTACGAACCTGCGAGGGCTTGATCGGTGCGTCGCTGACCGTGCGTGGATTAGAGGCGGACGGAGGTGCAATTTTGATCTCAACTGCTTCGATTTGCTTTTTCGGAGAGGCGGGGCGAGGCGCATTGACAGACTTGGACTTGGGAAGCAGTTGATCAATGTCCCAAAACTCGTCCAATTCTCTGGCACGCTTGTCATTGAAATCACTCATTTCGGCATCCTCCTTTCCATTTGGTATCTATATATTATATCATGCATTTTTTGTCTTGTCAATCCGCTTATCATGAATTATGAGTATTTATCTTGACAATTGATGTCATTCCTGCTATAATTTTTCTATCAAAGTTCTGTATAAGGAGAAAACCATCATGAAAATCACCTTTTTAGGCACAGACACTTGTATTCCCGGTGTTGGAAACGATACCGCAAGCTATTTGATCAACGACGAGCTTTTGGTAGACGTTGGTTGGAACGTGACGGGAAATCTGCGCCAGGTCGGCGTTGAGGTTTCGTCCGTTCATCATCTGCTCTTTACGCACATGCACCACGACCACATGATCTCCTTTCCCTCTCTTATCTTCCATTGGACACAGCTGCCTCCCGGCCGTGATGTCAGCCCTCTGACCATCTACGGGCCTGACGAAACGCTGGAGCGCGCATTTGAGGGTGTGCTCGCCTTTTTGCAGGCGGATCGTTTTTGGCCCAATCTGAAGAAGCCTACGCTCATTCCGCTCAAGGCGCAGGACGAATTCGAAACGGATACACTTCGCATCACCTGCATTCCCAGCGACCACGCCGTTCCGGGGCGCTGCTATCGCATCGTTGACAAGCGTGACGGCAAGGTGCTTTGCATGAGCGGCGATACGGCTTACGGTCCTACGCTTGCGCCCTTTTTTAAGGATTGCGATCTGCTCATCCACGAGTTTTCGGGCGGCATGAGTGAGGTGCGCGGCCTTCCCAGTAAGCACAGTAATGCGATGGATGCCGCAACGGTAGCCAAGGAGGCGAATGCCAAAAAGCTGGCCATCGTGCACGGTCCGCTTCACGTTCGTGAAAAGTGTCTGGAGGCTGTCGCCAAGATATACGACGGCGAGCTGATCAGACCGGAACCCCGTATGAGTATTGAAATTTAAGTCGAAAACGACACGGAAATCAGAGATTTTTTTCTTTCCCTCTTGAAATCCGTGTCGTTTTTCTATATAATATAATCAGCAAGCCAAGAAACGAGGTGCATTTATGGATCATTTGCATTCCAACGAACAAATCCCGTCCCCCGAGCAGGCACTTGAAAGCGTCTATTTAGCACTGCAACAAAAGGGTTATAATCCCGTCATGCAGATCGTCGGCTATCTGCTGACCGAGGACCCAACCTATATCACCAATCACGAGGGTGCGCGAGCGCTGATCGGTCGCATTGACCGCGACGAGCTGCTCAACGAGATCGTACGCTTTTATTTCGAGCAAAAGCATCCCGCGTCCTCGGAGGATTGACCGTGCAGCCATTCATTCGTATATATGACCTGCGCCGAGGAGAATTCTGTGATTTGCCCGATGCGCATTTCGTGCTGGCACTCGGCAATTTTGACGGCGTTCACGCAGCACATATGTCGCTGCTGTTGCGTGCCGCTCGTCTGGCGCAAGGGTACGGCTTAAAAAGCGCCGCGTGGTGCTTTGACCCGCCGTCTTCTGCCATTCTTCTGCCTTCTCAAAAGCAACTGTGCACACTGCAAGAAAAGCTGTCGCTGCTTTCAAATTGCGGACTGGATTACGTATTCTTGGCTGATTTCACAAGCTTGCGCCATCTTTCTCCTTCCGAGTTTATTCTTGACGTACTGCAAAAGCAGGCGCACGCCGTACGCATCGTCTGCGGCTTTCACTTTCATTTCGGCAAGGGCGGGGTCGGTGATACAACGTTGCTTCAACGGTTTTTCGGGACCGATTGTGTCGACATTATCCCGCCCGTTTGTATTCCCCTGGGAGGACAGACAGCGGTTATTAGTTCAAGTGCCGTGCGCGCCTCGTTAACACAAGGAAATGCTTCGGACGCCGCACGACTATTGGGACGTCCTTACAGCTTGACAGCCCCCGTCGTTCACGGCAAGGCACTCGGTCGCACGCTGGGCTTCCCTACCGTTAATCAGCAAGTCCCCACAGAAAAATTGATGCCAAAGCAAGGCATTTATGCCACTTGTGTCGATGTGGGCGACGAAGCTTACTTTGGCGTGACCAATGTTGGCGTCCGCCCGACGGTCGACGCGGGTGACTCGCTTATCAACTGCGAAACGCACATTCTGGACCTGAATCGCGACTTATACGGACAGACGGTAACGGTTAAATTCATGCACCGCCTTCGTGACGAGCAGCGTTTTGATTCACTCGATGAGTTGCAGTCTGCGATATCGCAGGACATCGAACATACAAAAGCATATTTTGAAAAGTGAGTGTTTGATCTGCCAAACACTCACTTTTCGTATCGTTACGCCCGAACAACTCCTTGATACGCGCATATTCTGTTACAGAACATGCACCAAGGAGGATTGCTATATGAATATCAACAGGCAAAATGCTATGAGCGGCACGGGCTATCTGCTTGTACGCGTCAGCACGGCACAGGGGGCGATTCCCGTACAAGGAGCAAAGGTGACCGTGCGGGATAACCTCGGTATGGAGGTGCCGGGCTCCAAGGGCTCGGTCATTACCGTCATGACAACCGACCGTGACGGCAGAACCGAACGTGTGGCACTCGCCGCACCGCCCAAGGGCGATGGATTGTCGCCGGGCGGATCTATCCCGTACGCCACCTACAACATTGACGTAGAAGCTCCCGGATATTATCGTCAGTTTTTCCATGCCGTTCCCGTCTACGATACCATTACGTCTATCCAGCCTGCGCTGCTCGTCCCAATTGCACAAAGCGGCAATCAAGACGGAATATCAAGCGACGATACAAATTTTGACTCGTTTGTCAATCCCGCATTGCGCCCACGCAATCAACAGCAAGAGAGGTGACAGAAATTGAATTTTTCCGCCAATCTTCCCTTCATTCCCGATCGCATTACCGTTCATTTGGGAGCACCAAATAACAGCAGTGCCCCGAACGTGACGCTGCCTTTTATTGATTACATTAAAAACGTTGCGTCCAGCGAGATCTATCCCACCTGGCCCGAAGCCGCCTTGCGCGCCAACATATTTGCCCAGATATCCTTTGCCCTCAACCGCATCTATACCGAATATTACCGTTCGCGCGGCTATCCCTTTGACATTACTTCCTCAACGGCGTACGATCAGTATTTTGTCAACGGTCGCGATATTTTTGAAAATATTTCTCAAATTGTGGATGATATTTTTGATTCTTATCTGCGCCGTCCCGGCAGCGTTGAACCGTTGTTTGCGCAATATTGCGACGGTATCAACGTGACCTGCCCCGGTGGACTTTCGCAATGGGGGAGCGTCGATCTCGCCGAGGCAGGGCTTGTTCCCTATGAGATTTTGCAACGTTATTACGGCGATGATCTGGAAATCGTTCGCAACGTGCCCGTCGGCAGCTTTGAAGCCTCTGCGCCACCCGTAGCACTGCGCCTCGGCTCATCAAGTGACGACGTCAGAACGGTGCAGATCCGCCTCAACCGCATTTCTGACAATTACCCATCCATTCCCAAGATCGTTGCCGTAGACGGTATTTTTTTGGAGGACACGCAAGCTGCGGTCGAGCAGTTCCAGCGCATCTTCGATCTGACGCCCGACGGCATTGTGGGACCCTCCACCTGGTATGCCATTGAGCGCATCTACAACAGCGTCAAGCGGCTCAACGAGCTCAACTCGGAAGGGCTATCTCTTGAAGAAGTGACCAATCAATATCCCGAGGTGCTTCGGCTGGGCTCGACGGGCATTGGCGTGAGCAATCTGCAATATTTTATCGACTATCTCTCGGCATTCTACGGATTCATTCCCTCTGTTGATATCGACGGCATTTTCGGCCAGAGCACAGAGGAGGCTGTCCGCGCCACACAAACCGTTTTGGGACTTGAGCCGGACGGCATCGTAGGCGAGATCACGTGGAATGCTATCTACAATGCCTATCGCGGCATTATTGAGCAGCTACCCGTCAAATTCACCGAGGGGCTGACCATTCCATACCCCGGCTTTCTGCTGCGTATCGGTGCCGAATCCGAGGTCGTGCGCGTCATGCAAGAGTATCTTAACTATATTGCCGAGTACATTCCGGAGATACCGTCGGTCAATCCGACCGGCTATTTCGGTACGCAAACGCAATCGGCCGTCATTGCGCTGCAGCGGTTGGTCGGGCTCAATCCCAACGGCGTCGTAGGCGCGATCACGTGGGGAGAGATCACGGGACTTTACGAGGACTTGTACACCGGAAACCGTTCAAACGACGGACAATATCCCGGATATGCGGTCGGTTCCTGATAGTGGAAAGGAGTTAGCTATGCAACAACAACCGCGCCCAAACGAGCGGCAAGCCATCACCAATCTTCAGCGCTATCTTCGCCAGTTGTCTTTTGATTATCCCGATCTTCCTTCGCCCCCCATCGACGGCATTTTTGAATCGGTCACAGAGCAGTCGTTGCGTGCTTATCAGGCAATGAAGGGCCTACCCGATACGGGGCAAGCCGACCTTGAAACGTGGACGCTTTTGTTTGATGATTACAACGATTCCCTCGTCCGCAACACACGCGGCAACGGCTTTTACATTTTCCCGCGCGAGCCAAAGGGCTATGAACTCACTCTCGACGAGCAGCATTTTCTCGTCGAGGTTGTTCAATATATGCTTAACGAGCTTCGTGTGCTGTACGACGATATCCCGCAAAACGAGCAAAACGGCATATATGATGACAAAACCGTTCGAGGTGTCGCAGTCTTTCAAAAACGGCACAGACTTCCCGTCACAGGTAAGGTCGACCTTATGACCTGGAATGCCCTCACGGATGCTTACCGCCGCATTGGCGATCGTGACGAACAATAGGTGTCCTCTTTGGCATAAGCAGCCGATATATTGTCTAAAATAGAATGAAAGCGGCCGCCCGTTCGGGCAACCGACAAAAGCGAAGAAAGGCAGAATTCGCATGATCAATCATCTAACACCCAAGGCCGAGGCCGTGCTCAACCTTGCTTTGGACTCGGCGCAAGAGTTGGGGCACACGTATATCGGATCGGAGCATCTTTTACTCGCGTCTTGCGGCGTAGAAGACGCAATTTCCGCCAAAATCCTTGATGCACGCGGTATCCGCGCGCAGAGCATACGCGATATGATCCTGGATACGACCGGCACAGGGATGCGCACGCTTCTCACACCCGCCGATATGACACCGCGTGTGCGCAAAATCATCGAGGGAGCGGCGGTAGAGGCCATGAAGGCCGGGCAAAGCCGTATCGGGTCGGAGCATCTTCTGCTCGCGCTCTTGAACGAACGCTCGTGCGTAGCGGTTCACGTGTTGGAAAGCTTACAAGCGCCCATATCTGAGATAAAAACTGATATTCAAAGCTTTTTGTCCCTTTCAAGCAAGGCGCACGGCGCGGCATTGACGATACAAGACGCATCGAAAGGCACCGATGTAAAATCCTCTAAAGCCCCCACCCTTCAAAGCTACGGGCGCGATCTGACCGAGCTTGCCGCCAAGGGACAGCTTGATCCCATGATCGGCCGTGAGGAGGAAGTCGAGCGGTTGGTGCAAATCTTATCTCGGCGTTCAAAAAACAACCCTTGCCTAATCGGCGAGCCGGGCGTCGGAAAAACGGCGGTCGTCGAAGGGCTTGCCTCCATGATCGTGACGGAACAGATTCCATCGCACCTGAAAAATAAGCGTTTGATCTCTTTGGATATGGCCGCCATGCTGGCAGGTGCCAAGTACCGCGGAGAATTCGAGGAACGATTCAAAAACGTGATCGCCGAGGTGAAAGAAAGCCCGGATATCATTCTTTTCATCGACGAGATCCATACCATCGTCGGTGCGGGTGCCGCCGAGGGTGCCATTGACGCGGCCAATATCATCAAGCCTGCGTTAGCGCGCGGTGAGATGCAGGTGATCGGTGCAACGACGGTTGCCGAATATCGCCGTTATATTGAAAAGGACGCGGCACTGGAGCGAAGATTTCAGCCTATCATGGTCGGTCAGCCGAGTGAGGTTGAGAGCGTTCTGATCTTAATGGGGCTACGCGAAAAATACGAACAGCATCACGGCATCCGCATCAGCGACGAAGCACTGCGCACGGCGGTAGAGCTATCCGTCCGCTATCTTCCCGACCGTTTTCTTCCCGATAAGGCCCTGGATCTTTTGGACGAGGCTGCATCGCGTTTGCGCATTCGTCTACGAGAAAAACCCGAGGAGATCCGTCTGTTGGAGCAACAATTAATGTTGGCGCGTAACGAAAAAGAAAGCGCTATTTTATCGCAGGATTTCGAGCGTGCGGCGTGCTTACGCGACGTTTGCCGCGACTATGAGCAGCGATTGGAACAGTACGCGGCAAATTTACCATGTGCATCGTCCGATGAACAAACGACGCTGAACGGCGCGCACGTTGCCGAGATCGTCACACAGTGGACGGGGATCCCGATCACCGAGCTTTTGAGTGAGGAAAGCAAAAAGCTGCTCTCACTCGAGGCGGAGCTTGGTAAGCGCGTCGTGGGGCAAGAGGCCGCGATCAAGACGTTGTCGGAGGCGATCCGCAGAAGCAGGACGGGGCTCAAGGATCCCGCAAGACCGATCGGATCGTTTTTATTTCTTGGATCAAGTGGCGTGGGCAAAACCGAACTGTCGCTTGCTCTGGCTGAAGCACTATTCGGCACCCAGGATGCACTCATTCGGCTGGATATGTCCGAATATATGGAAAAGCACAGCGTGTCCCGCATGATCGGCTCTCCGCCCGGTTACGTCGGATTTGAAGAGGGCGGTCAGCTTACCGAAAAAATACGGCGACGTCCGTACGCAGTCGTATTGTTCGATGAGATTGAAAAAGCGCATCCCGACGTTTGCAACCTTTTGCTGCAAATTTTAGAGGACGGTTCACTGACCGACTCGCAGGGGCGGCGGGTAGATTTTCGCAACACGGTGTTGATATTGACCTCAAATGTTGGCTCTGCCGGCGCGGGGAAATCGCGTTTGCCCGGATTTTCCGCTGAAAACGAGTGGCAATCCAAGCAAAAAATGGAGGACGAGCGCAGGCAAGCGCAGCTCAAGCAAACCTTCCGTCCGGAATTTCTCAATCGCATGGATGCTATTTTAACCTTTGCACCGCTTGAACGAACGCAACTGGAGCAGATCGCCGTCCGTATGCTGGAGGAATGCCGAGGGCGCATGGAAAGCCTTGGTATCAAGTTGGAGTTTGATGCAAGCGTGTCAAAGCAATTAGCAAACGTCACTTACGACCCAACCATGGGTGCACGGCCGCTTCGCCGTGAGGTGACGCAGAGCATTGAAAATCTGTTGGCAAATGAAATTCTCCAAGGAAACGTTAAAGCCGGAGATCGCGTAATGCTTTTTTATGACCATAGCGAAGATCGCTTTATTTGCATCAAAAAATCGGAATTATTGCATTCATCGAAACAAGAAAAAAGCGGCAAGGACTGATCCTGCCGCTTTTTTATATTACATCAAAATGCCTGACATGGGAATCCACTGGCGCAATCCCGTTTGCATGAGCGAATGCTTGAGCTCTTGCAGCACCATGATGAAGTTCATTTTTTCGTCAAGTACAATAGCGATGTGCTCCTTTACGATATCGCCGTAAGAATTGAGCGACTCCGCATAGGTTTCGATATAATGAAATTGACGGACAACAACACCCTCGTCCAAGCAAACGCTCAATTCGCCCTGCTTGACCATGGAGCGCTGCAATGGCGGAAAACTGACACTGAACGGATTTTTGAAAGCAAGGGCTACGTTGTTTTTCATAAATTCCGCATATTTTCGCTCCAACGGATTTTTTGCATGCGTTTCAGAATCTCTTTCTTTCAATATTTGAACAATCTGATTTAATTCTTCCGCATTCAGAATTCCATTCTCCATCAATGTGTTGACCGCGCTGATTTTTTCGTCAAGATGTACCATTTTAGCCTCCGATAATTAAAAAGTGCGCCAACCGAAGTCAGCGCACTAAAAAACGCAAACTCCGATTGTCGCCAAACAAATCTCAAGCAATCGGTAAGGATATTCCTTGCACAATAACCAGGCGGAATTTGCGTTTTTACCCAATTTACCCAGTTATTGTGTACGACGAAAAAAGGTGTTATTCTCCCGTAAAAGAAAACGTCCCTACTTTTGCTTATGAAATTTGTTTGGCAATTATATTATATCTTGAATTTTTAAAAAATCAAGTCTTTCTCAAAAAAAAATAGTTTTTCTATTTCTTTTTGATTGTTTTTGTGTTATAATAAGCTCATCAACCACTCACGAAAGGACAAGGATCAATATGGAACTTTCAACCAAGCTTCACGCACTGGAAGAGCACAGCCGTGTTAACAAATACGCGGATCGAATTTTTTCTGAGCTGCTGTATCTTTATCATTTGAATAGGCAAAAGTCATTCGATTGGGAAGATAAGCTCGATCGCGCGATGACCTATTTGCTCGAAAGCATCAAGGAAAACGGTGCCATCGTACGTGAGGACTGCGAAAACGTCGAAATGGCACTTGCCGATCTTTCCGAAAAGGCCAAGGAGTACGTGATTCACTGCGTCGGACATGCGCATATTGACATGAACTATCAGTGGGGCTACCACGAAACGGTTTCGATCACGACCGAAACCTTCCGCACCATGCTCACGCTGATGAACGAATACCCCGATTTCAAGTTTTCGCAGTCGCAGGCATCTGTCTACGAGATCGTTGAGAAATACGATCCCGCTATGCTCGACGAGATCCGTCAGCGCGTCAAGGAAGGACGTTGGGAGCTTGCTGCTACGCAATGGGTCGAAAGTGATAAGAATATGCCCAACGGTGAATCTCTTTGCCGTCACATCTATTACACCAAGCAGTATCTATCAAAGCTGTTTGATATCGATCCCGACACGCTGCGCATTGATTACGAGCCCGACACCTTTGGTCACAACGCCAACGTGCCCGAAATTTTGCAGGGCGGTGGCGTAGACTATTACTACCATTGCAGAGGCATTGAACCTCGTGGCCCTTACCGCTGGCAGTCACCCTCGGGCAAGGAGGTCATTGCGTACAGCGAGCCGAGCTGGTATCAAAGAGCCATTGACTATCGCGAGTTTGCTTACTACCCTCAGATTTCCGCCAAGTGGGGCGACGGCAATATGAATCAGTTCCTCAAGGTCTACGGCCTTGGCGACCACGGCGGCGGCCCCAGCCGCATTGATCTGGAAAAGCTGATCGACATGATGAGCTGGCCGCTGTTCCCCACGCTGAAGTTCAGCCGCTACGATACTTATTTTGATTATCTGAACAGCATTCGCGACACGTTGCCCGTCCACGTTGGCGAGATCAATTTCGTCTTCGGCGGCTGTTACACCTCGCAATCCCGCCTCAAGCTTGCCAACCGTCTGGCAGAAAATCGCCTGTACGATGCCGAGCTGCTCAGCGCACAAGCAAGCGTACTGACGGGTAAGAAGCCGCAGATCAGCCTTGATCGTGCCTGGAAGAATACTATGTTCAACCAATTCCACGACATTCTTCCCGGCTCCTGCGTCGTTGAAACGCGCGAGGCGGCACTTGGATATTTCCAGGAAACGCTTGGCTATACCAACACCAATTCGGTTGAGGCACTGCGTAATATCGCCGCCGAGATCGATACGTCGGCACTTCCCTTTGACAACCGCGTTGATGTCAAGGAGGGTGGCGGTATGGGCTTCCGCTTGGACCGCGAGCGTGGATACGCCATTGCCATGGCCGAGCGCGGTCACGGTAACGTCCGCATCCTGCATCTGTTCAACACGACGGCGCACGACCGCGACGATACGGTAACCGTTCAGCTTTGGGATTACCCCGACGATATTCAGAATCTTTGCGCTCAAACGCCTGACGGAACGCCCGTTCCGCTGCAAGTGACAGAACCCAAGGTCGCCTACTACTGCAACACCTTCTCTACCGTTCTGCTGCGAGTAAAGATCCCCGCGCTCGGCTATCAGACTGTTATCATCAAGCAAAAGGAAACCGTTGACTACGGCCGTCTTTGTCTGCCCGCAACGCCCGGACGTCGCCACGACACCTTTGGCGATCAAAATCTGGTGCTTGAAAACGAATACATTCGCGCTGAATTCGACGCACAGACGGGTACCGTCGTTTCGCTGATTGACAAGGAGAGCGATACCGAGCTCGTTCCTGCCGGCGACAAGACCGTAGGACAATTCCGCCTGCTGTACGGCAATCCCCGTATCGGTCACAGCGCATGGACGCACGGTCCGACCGAAAAGACGGATTATATCAATGACGCCGGCCGCATTCGCGTCATCAACCACTCGCGCGGTGCGCTGACACAATTCTTCTCCTACGACGTGGGCTTCGGCTCGCGCGGCTCGGGCTTGTCCGTTGTCGTCCGTCTGAATGCAGGCAGCCGTATGCTCGACTTTGACGTTCACGTCAACTGGCTGGAGCTGGGTAATAACGACAATCAGCCCATGCTGACCTTCTCCTCGTCCGCTGCGTATCCCATCTGCGGCTATCGCTACGAGATCGCCAACGGCGTTATCGTGCGTGAGGA
>JAZQMI010000120.1:0-8494 GCA_045543375.1 Eubacteriales bacterium
GATCCCGGCCTGTTCAGCCTGCAGCGGCTGATGGGCCAGTGCGTGCTGCCCGATGGAAGCGACTACACCTTCTGGGGCAAGGGCGTCAGTCAGGGACATTCGGATGCCATTCGCCGCATTGACGGCGTACTCGACGCCAAGCAATACACCATTCCCGTGGAGAGCGCGCTCGACGCCGTTCGCAGCGGCTCGTGCCCTGCCCTGACCACGCGCGCAAAGCACGTAAGAGAGTGCTTCGGCGTGGCCGCCGAGGGCGCAGACAAGGCACGCATCGAGCGCGAGATCAAGGAGATGCCCAACTATTTTGCCGACTACGACACGACGGTGCACTTCATTTCGATGGATGAGCTCAAGCGCGATCACAGCGGCATTCCGCACGGCGGCTTCGTCATTCGCACGGGCAAGACGGGGGCTGATCTTGAGCACAACCACGTCATCGAATACAGCCTCAAACTCGACTCCAACCCCGAGTTCACCGCGTCGGTCATCGTCGCCTTTGCGCGCGCTGCACACCGCATGAGCGACGAGCGCGCGTGCGGCTGCAAGACGGTCTTCGACGTGCCGCCCGCTTATCTCTCGCCCAAGAGCGCCGACGAGTTGCGTGCGACTATGCTGTAAAAATTCAAAGAACGGATGCCGGCGGCATCCGTTCTTTTTTATTGCTTATCTTACTTCTTGGGCTTTCTGATGCGGTTGAGCTGCTTATTGAACTTGAGAAGCTGCTCCTTGGTAAAGGAAATATTCATCATGCCCATCATGCTCGACAGACGCAGCACGCTAAATCCGCCCATCATATCCATCAAGCCGCTGGGTGCGCCATCCTTAAGATTGACCTCAAAGCCGCCCGCCTTCTTTTTGCCCTTCTTGCCGGCCTTGTTGTTCTTGTCCATCATTCTCTTGAGCATCAGTCCCTTACCGATCAGCCAGAGCTTACCTCTCTTGGTCGCGATGATGTCCGAGATCTTATCGTTGAGCGAGAAGCGTCCCTCGACCTCAACGACGTCAAACCAGTTGAGCACCGCGCCGACCTCGCGCAGCACGTAATCCATGTTCATCTCATCTACCTTGCGGATATTGCCCTCGTCGCAAAGTTCTCCTGCCTTCGCAACGATGGTGCTCTCACCCTCGTTCTTGACATCAAAGTAGAAGAAGTGATCCTCGGCCGTCTTTTTACCGATGCTCTCGCCATTGACGAACAGCTCGACCTCGGGCAAGTTAGAATAAACGGTCACGCGGGTGACGTCCTCGACGCGGTCAACGTATCTCTTGCCGCACAGGTGCACGAAGGCATCGTCCTCAGGAGATACGAGCCATGCCTTATAGGCGTAGAAGGCGTCCTTTTTATACTTGCGGTCGATGGTCACAAGGCCCTTGTGGTTCTGACCGTTCTCGCCACCCTCAGCTCTGGCATCTGCACCAAAGTCGAACATGTTCCAAACGTGCGTTGCCCAGATGTACTTTCGGCTGAATAGCTGCTTGATGAGCTCCTCATGGTAGTACGCCTGATACTCCTCGGTGTAGTCGCCCTGCTTGGGGTTTGAGGTGTGCCAGTTGAGCGCCTCACAGCCGTACTCGGAGCAGCCGATCGGAATGGTGGGGTTCGTTTCGTGGAACTTATCAAACCACGGACCGTTCATGCTTGTATCGCCACCGTACCACCCGAAATAGTGGTTGTAGGATACGACATCGGGGATCTGCAAATACGGATCGTCCATCTTGCACATCGAAACAGCCGCGACCGTCGTCAGGCGTGTCTTGTCCAGCTCGTGCACCATATCGTTGAGAATACGGTGATTTTCGAGCAAATCATCATCCGAACCACCGATACCGATCTCGTTGGAAAGACCCCAAACGACGATACCTGCATGGTTATAATTCTGTGTGATAAGCTCCTTCATCTGCGAGATGGTGTTCTCGCGGCCGGTAGGCATGTGCTTGGAAATATACGGAATCTCGGCCCAAATGACCAGACCCTTTTCGTCGCACAGATCGTAGAAATACTGATCGTGCTGATAGTGCGCCAGACGAATGGTGGTCGCACCAACCTCCATGATAAGATCGATATCCTCGGCGTGATGCTCGGGCAGCAGCGCGTTACCGATACCCCATCTGTCCTGATGGCGCGAAACGCCGCGCAGCGGGTATTCCTCACCGTTGAGGATAAAACCGTTATCCGGATCGATCCTGAAGGTGCGGCAGCCAAAGCGGCTGCACACGTTGTCAACAACCGCGTCACCCTCGACGATCTCGACCTCACAGCAGTACAGATACGGATCGCGGCGACCGTGCCACAGGTGCACGTTCTCAAGCTTGAAGGTGACCTTAGCTTCGGTGGTTTCAATCTTTTGCAGCTCGTTCTCGTCCTTATCGTAAACGGTATAG
Organism: Eubacteriales bacterium; assembly: GCA_045543375.1. GTDB lineage: Bacteria > Bacillota > Clostridia > Oscillospirales > CAG-272 > SIG644. The sequence continues at coordinate 2,383 of JAZQMI010000120.1, forward strand.
ACCAGCTTCTGACCCTCGGCAAGCTCGTTCACGTAGACCTCGACCTCGACGTCGGCGTCGGTTCCGTTCACGCAGGGCGTGATCTTCAGACCCGTTCCGCCGTAATAATCCAGATCGAAGTGGTTTTTGCTGACCGCGATCAGATTGACGCTGCGGTACAGACCGCCGTAAAAGGTAAAGTCTGCCATTTGGGGATAGACGGTATCGTTCGGGGCGTTGTCAACGATAACTGCAATGTCGGCCGTATCGGTGAGCGCGTCGGTGATATTGACTCTCCAGGTGGAATATCCGCCGTCGTGATGCGCCAGCTTCTCGCCGTTCACGTACACGTCGGCCGACGAATTGGCACCGCGGAATTCAAGATAGTAGCAATCCGCCTCGGGCAGCTCGGCACGGCTGAGCGTCTTGACGTACAGACACGAGCCGCGGAAATAGTCGTTGCCGCCATCCTGACCGTCAACGGCGTTCCAAGAGTGCGGCAGATTGACCTGCTCGCCCTCGCGCAGCGCGATGTCGGTCGTGTCCTTGACGAACAGCCAGCCTTGGTTAAGATTTACGATATTTCTCATATTTCTTCTCCTTTGAAATTGGATAGGTCGTACCTATCATAGCACGAAATTGTGAACTCGGTATAAAGAAAGCTTGAAAAACGGCGTCCGGCGTGAATGCCGGACGCCATCGTTGCTCAAATTATTCAGCGTCGCTCGGCTGTACCGCACCGGAGTGCAGCTCTGCCGTCATCTTTTCAAGCGTCTTCTTGTCGATGTTATAGACAAGAGCAACGCCGACGAACTGGCAGATCGCGCTGAACAGGTAAAGGCCTGCCACCAGCCAGCAAAGTCTGCCGGCCGTTTCGGCGGACTGACCGATCGTACCAAGAGCAGAATCGTAGCCGATCATGGACGTACCCATGATAGCAATTACGGCTGCAGGGCCAACGCCCTGGGCGAGCTTACGGAAGAAGGAGTGGAATGCGTATACCACGCTTTCCTCTCTCTTGCCCGTCTTCCACTCGGAATAGTCAATCGCGTCACCCATCATAGCCCAGGATACACAGTTGTAGAAGCCCAGACCGAAGCCGAAGAACACAAGACCGATCATATAAACGACGAGTTGAATGTCCTTGGGGAACAGGGGGAACAGGCAAAGGATCACGCCACCGACAAGACCCGCGATAGAGCCAATGGTGGAGACCTCTTTTTTACCATACTTTTTAACGAGCTTGGTAGCCAGAGGCATGAATATGAACATGGGAAGGAAGCCGACAGCCGTCACAAGGCCCGACAGAGACGCCTGACCAAAGTGGGTCGCAAACATGATGGTATTCGCCGTGCCGGCGGACTGCATACCGAGGAACATACCCATAGCTGCAATGGTACAGCCAACAGCAGGACGGTTCTTCATGAACGCGCCGAAGGACTTGATCAGGTTGACCTTCTCGCCGCCTTCCTGATTGAGCTGAGCGTACTCATCGCCGCGGATTGTGATGTTTTTGATCATGAAGACAAAGAATACGAAGGCGAGAACGCCCATGATCAGAGCAGCCCAGAAGACTCGATCACCCAAAAGCACCTCAAGCTGGCTACCCGTCAGCGGGCTGAGCACAGCGTCGCCCATTTCGTATGCTTCACCCGTCAAGGGGTTTGCATGGAAGTTTTCGGGAGCAAATGCACTTTCTGCACCCTCGGGGATCTCGATTTTGCTAAGGAAGTCAGTCGTGCCGTCGTATGTAACCTTGCGCCAGATCAGCATGGGCAGAATGATACCGGGAACCATACCGCCGATGGCACCGCCGATCGAGCGGAAGACGGAAAGCTGTGCTCTCTCGCCGGCATCCTCGGTAACAATGTTCAGCATGGTGCCGTAAGGAACATTGGCCATGGTGTAAGCTGCATCCCAGATCACGTAGCCAAGAATAAACAAAACAGCCTTGACGACAGTGCTTGCGTTCGGAAACGGGAGAAATACTGCCGCGCCACCAACGAGAAGGCCCAAAGCACCAATCAAGATATACGTTTTATACTTGCCGAGCTTATACTTTCTCTTGTCGCTGTCGATCAAAGAGCCGATCAGCGGATCGTTGATCGCATCCCAAGCCTGGACGGCGAGGAGAAGGAGCGAGAACAGACCGGTTTCCAGCATCATAAAAACAAGCCAGAAGGTCTGTACGGTCGTCTTCAGACCAAAGCTTAAATTGCAGCCTGCGTCGCCGGCCGCATACGCGAGCTTGTCGCGAATGCCGAACTTACGCTTGCCGTTCGCATCTAAAACGGGTGCTTTTTTCATAGCGTTTTTCCTCTTTCTTATTGTTGATAAAGACGCGCACGCCGACGCTTTGTCTGCCTACACTTCTCTGCCCTTAAGTATAAACGAAAACCCAAATACACCGTTAGCAAAATTTTAATCTGATTTTGTATTTTTTTAATGTTCGCATCAAAAAACATGTTGCAAATATACAAAAGAGGTGTTATAATATAGTTGAAAGTGAAAAAACAGCACAAAAGGGCAAATGTCGACTGCCCAATGAAAGGAGCAAAATTGTATGTTTTACGCAGGTGAACTGTCGCTTCTGCTCGATGTATTCACCAGAAGTCACATTTCCGCCAAACTGCTTGAGCAAGACGAGTGGCAAGGTGTCGAGCAACCCGACGGGATCGACTTGTCCAATATCGGTACGCTGCTGCGCAGCGTGCTACCCACGCTCAATCCGCGTACCGTTTACCGTCTGACTGATTCATCTGCCTGCTGTTATCGTCTTTTACTACTCGCCGATACCCCTGCTCCGACACTATTGTGCATCGGTCCGTATCTTTCCTCGCCCGTCACGCCGGAACAGCTTTTGCAAATTGAAGAAGTCAATGGAATTCCGCCGCAACGGCACGCAGCACTTTCGGAGCATTATGCTTCGCTGACCGTCCTATCCTCTGACTCGCATTTATTCACTCTGCTACACTCGTTTTGCGAGCGCATGTGGCGCAGCCCCTCATACGCCATCAAGGATATCACGGGGCAGCGCAGCAGCCCCGATGCGCCGTTGAGCAAAGGCATGCTCCAATCATCCGAGCCGGACGATACGTTAGTGCGAATGAAGGCGATGGAACGACGCTACGCCTTTGAGAACGAGATCATACACGCCGTCCGTCACGGGCACCTGCATCTGGAAGACCAACTGTTCGCGTCACTTTCGGATGCTCCCTTCGAAAAGCGGTTGCCCGATCTGTTACGCAACGCCAAAAATTACGGTGTCATCATGAATACGCTGCTGCGTAAAGCGGCCGAGCAAGGCGGCGTTCACCCCTTGCATCTGGACCGAATCTCGTCCGAGTTTGCAGCAAAAATCGAGGGTATGACCTCATTGGCTGACAGTGCACCGCTTATGCGTCACATTTTCCACACTTATTGTCTTCTCGTCCAGGATCACTCTTTGCAGCACTATTCCCCCGTGGTCAGGCATACCATTCTCATGATCGACTCCGATCTGTCTGCCGAGCTCGCGCCCGCTCGACTGGCTTCCGCTCAGCGCGTCAGCCTTGGCTATCTTTGCTCCGTCTTCAAGCGAGAAACGGGCAGAACGTTGAGCGAATATATCCGCGAACAACGCATGGAGTACGCAAGTTATCTGCTCCGCACGACCGAATTGCAGATTCAAACGGTCGCGTTGCATTGCGGTATCATGGACGTCCAGTATTTTTCCAAACTGTTCAAGCGACAGTTCGGCACCTCACCGACGCAGCATCGGCTTTCGCACACACGCACCAGATAAAAGAAAAAACCACCTCGCGGTGGTTTTTTTCTCATTTATCCTTTTGAGGACGGTTTTTTCGGTAAAGTCGATAAAAATTACTGTAATTTTCGTATCCGAGCTGTTTTGCCACGACGCTGTGCGGCATCCCTTCGTCAATCAGCTTGGTGGCAAGTGCCAACTTCTTTTGCAAAATGTATTGTTTCGGAGATATTTTCATCTTTTCCTCAAACAAGTGGCAAAATGAAGATTTCGATCGGGCGGTTGCTTTCGCAAGATCGTCGAGCAATATTTTTTCGTACAAATGCGTATCAATATACTCGATCACCTGCTGCAAAAATTCGTCAGCCTCAATCTCGGAAGTTGACTGATCCTGCTGCATCACCTCGTAAAAGATCTGTATCATCAGGCTCTCAAGGAGCGGTGCGTAAAATACCGCCCGATCCTGCTGACACGTCCGCCTGATCTTGTCCACGATGGGTGAGTTGACAATCATCGTCCTGCGCCATCTGAGTTCGGGCTGTATAACCTCGGGAATTGCGTCAATATCAAACAGCGCCGTAATTCTGCGATAGCTTCCCTTCCCGTTGGCTGATACCGAATGATAACACAGCGGCGGAATAATAATGAGCTGATTTCTTTTCAAGCGGCAGGGCGTTCCCTCGAGCAGCACGTTGACGTCACCGTCGGCCACCGCGATCATTTCGAATTGCGCGTGACAGTGACGTTCCCACAACACCAGTTCGTCGATCCTGCTTTCCATATATTCAATGTTGAATTTGTTGACCCGAAAGCCGTTCACGCCTAAATCCCTCCTTTTTTATTTCATTATATCACAACCTTGCAAGAAAAGCAATACGGATTGCAAAATTCACCATATACATTTCCTTTATCCGATGATATAATAGAAGCGTATATAGTAGTGATGAAAGGTATTGGTATTGACGAAATGATAGAAAAAACCTTGCAAGTGGGAAAGGTAAGCTTTGACAACCGTCTTGTGTTGCAGCCCATGGAAGGCTGTGATTGTAACACGGACGGAAGCCCGAGCGAGCTGACCATTCAAAAATATCTCCGCGCTGCGCGCAGCGGTGCGGGAACGATTTGGTTCGAAGCCAACGCCGTTTGCCCCGAGGGACGCACCAATGCGCGACAACTGATGCTGACACGTGAAAATCTTTCTACTTTTAAGCTGCTGCTCGGACGCATGCGCCAAATCGCGCAGGACGAGTGCGGCATCGCACCCGTCTTTATTCTTCAACTGACGCACTCGGGACGGCAGAGCATCACGCCCATGATCGCCTATCGTCACCCCATTTACGAGGAGCGCCGTCCCGTGAGCGATGAAAACATCGTAAGCGACGACTATCTTGACACGCTGCCTGCGCGCTATGCCGATAGTGCATGGCTGGCGTTCAAGGCGGGCTTTGACGGCGTGGACGTCAAATCGTGCCACGGCTATTTGTTCCAAGAGCTTTTGTCGGCTTTCGGACGTGAAGGTCGCTACGGCGGCTGCTTTGACAATCGTGTACGGCTCTATCTGGATTGCGTACGCGCCGTCAAGGCGATACTGCCCGAGCACATGCTGCTGACCTCGCGTCTGAGCGTGTCGGATATGGTTCCCAAGCCATACGGCTTTGGTACGACCGAGCAAAACGATCTGGACCTGACCGAGCCTGATATGCTCATCGAGCGGCTCGTTGCCGAGGGGGTACAGATGCTCAACGTCACAGTAGGCAATCCTTATTACAATCCCCACATCAATCGCCCCTATCGCAAGGGCGGCTACCAGGCACCCGAGACACCCGCCGCAGGTCTTGCCCGCTTTGAGTACATCGAAAAGCACATCAAAGAGCGCTTTCCCGGTCTGGTCGTGGTCGGCTCTGGGCTGTCCTATTACCGCGAGGATCTGTTCGAGCAATCCAAGCGACAGATCAAGGACGGTATCTGCGATCTGGTCGGCTACGGCAGAATGTGGCTGGCCTATCCCGAATTTTACCGCGACTTCAAGGGTCACTGCTTCGACGCCAAAAAATGCTGCGTCGCCTGCTCGAAATGCACCGAGCTGATGCGAGCAAAGCAGGTATCGGGCTGCGCAGTGTTCAATGAATATTACAAAAATCTATATAAGGAGACCGTCAAATGAGCCATTGCAGAAATTTATATAACAAAGAGATCAAGGTAGCTATCGTCACGGGCGTGCTCGGCGGCATTGGAAAGCAAAGCGCACTGCGCCTGTGTCAGAACGGCTACGCCGTGGTCGGTATGGACGTCGTCGATGCAGCCGTTCCCACCGAATTTTCCGCTTATGATTTCACCTACGTCAAGGGTGACCTTGCCAACGCCGAGAATCGCGCCGCACTTGTTACC
>JAZQMI010000121.1:0-6262 GCA_045543375.1 Eubacteriales bacterium
CGTGATTTTTCCGGCCTTTGCTTCGTCAACCTGGTGGATTTTGATTCGCAGTACGGCCACCGCCGCGATATAGGCGGCTACGCCGCAGCGCTTTCCGCGTTTGATGCCGCGCTGCCTGCGGTGCTTGCCGCCATGCGGGAAGGGGATCTTCTGATCATCACGGCAGACCACGGCTGTGACCCCGGGTATGCCAAATCCACCGACCACACGCGGGAATATACGCCCGTGCTTGTGTATGGCCGGCAGGTGCGCCCGGTCGATCTCGGCACGCGCACGACCTTTGCCGATATTGGTGCTACGGTGTCTGATTGGCTTGGCCTCGCTTTTCGCGGGGTTGGCACCTCCTTTTTGCCGGAAATACAGTAAAAGCCCGTCAAATCAAGGATTGACGAGCTATCGCATCTGTGATATAATGTTGGTGACGTGGGTGAATGCTTCTGGGGGAAAAATAAAAATCCCGCACCTTCGTGCAGGATTTTTGGAGCTGATGGCCGGACTTGAACCGGCGACCTGCTGATTACGAATCAGCTGCTCTACCAACTGAGCCACACCAGCGAACGTCAATATTTTATCACACACTTTTACATTTGTCAAGAGGGTTTTTCAGATTTTATGAATTTATGTAGTCCGTCCGTTGTCCGCCGCCTGATGGAAGAGGAGGGGATCCACTTCCGCAAGGATTTTGGCCAAAATTTTTTAATTGATCCGTCCGTGCCGGAGCGCATTGCCGCCTCCTGTGCAGACCGCTCGGATATACTGGTGCTGGAGATCGGGCCGGGAATCGGGTGTCTGACGCAGCAGCTGGCTGAGAATTTTGAGCGTGTGCTGGCCATTGAGATCGATCGCGGTCTCATTCCCGTGCTTGGAAAAACGCTGGCCGAGTACGATCACGTCCGTGTGGTCAATGCAGACGTGATGGAGGTAGACCTCCCCGCCCTGATCGCCGAGGAGGCCGGCGGGCGAGAGGTCGCCGTTTGCGCCAATCTGCCCTATTATATCACCACGCCCATTCTCATGAAGCTGCTGGAGAGCGGGCTGCCGTTTGAAAATATCACCATCATGATACAAAGCGAGGTCGCCGACCGTCTGTGCGCCCGCGCGGGCAAGTCGGAATACGGCGCGATCACGGCGGTGCTGGCCTACTACGGCGTGGCCGAGCCCTTGTTCGTCGTGCCTGCCGACCGCTTCGTGCCCGCCCCCAAGGTCAATTCGACCGTCGTGCGCATTCGTCTGCACAAGCAAAAGCCGTATCATCCCAAGGACGAAGCTCTCATGTTCCGCACCATCCGTGCCGCCTTTGAGCAGCGCCGCAAAACGCTGTCCAACGCGCTCTCGGCGGGACTTGGTATGCTGTCCAAGGAGCAGTTTACCGATATCATCGTCGCGTGCGGTCACCGCGCCGACATTCGCGGCGAACGACTGGATATTGCCGATTTTGTGGCGCTGTCCGACGCCATCTACGACGCCATCAAGGAGGAGGAAAGCAAGTGAAGCTGATCCATTGCAGCGATTTGCATCTGGATGCCAAAATGGAAACGGGGCTTGACCCCGTTCGCGCCCGTGAGCGCCGCGTTGAGCTTCTCATGGTTTTTGAGCGCATCGTCAATACGGCCGTCGCGCAGGGCGCTGAGGCTGTTCTGATCGCGGGAGATCTGTTTGACACGGCACGTGCGAGTGAGAAAACACGCCGTTTGGTGGGCACGCTGGTCGCCGATCACCCCGAATTGCAGTTCGTCTATGTTGCGGGCAATCACGACGAGCAGACCGCGCCGCTGTTTGCCGCCGACGCGTCGCCTGCCAACTGGCACGCCTTTGACGGTAACGGTTGGAGCAGCGTACACCTGTCGGACAACGTGGTGGTCAGCGGCACGTCCGCGATCGACCGCCCCGGCATATTTGATATTCTGCCCACACACGAGGGTGTCTTTCACATCGTGCTGCTGCACGGTCAGATCGTGCGCGGCAGCGAAACGGGGGGCGAGCGCATTCCGCTCAAGGTGCTGCGAGATCGCGGCATCGACTATCTCGCGCTCGGTCACGAGCACGATTTTCGTTGCGAGCCGCTGGATGCCCGCGGTCTTTGGGCATACGCCGGCTGCCCCGAGGGGCGCGGTTTTGACGAGTGCGGCATCAAGGGCTGTGTTTTAGTGGACACCGATGCCTCCATCGAGGGCAGAGCTATCTTTTTGCCCCAAAGCGACCGCACGCTGCACGAGCTGCACGTGTCGCTTGACGGCTGTGAGGGCTTTGGCGACGTGCTCAAGTGTGTTGAGCGATCCGTTGAGAATATTCCAAGCAAAGACATGGTCAAGGTCGTGCTTTGCGGTGCTCTTCCGCCCGAGGTTGTGCGCGACGTGGTGCATTTGAGGAAAATGCTCGAAGGACGTTTTTACTTCGCGCGCGTCAAGGACGAGTGCCGTCTTTTGGTACGTGCCGAGGATTACGTGCACGATATCTCGCTCAAAGGCGAGTTTATCCGCACCGTGCTTGCCTCGTCCATGAGTGACGAGCAAAAGCAACGCACCATCGAGTGCGGTCTGCGCGCGCTGCGCGGCGAGGAGGTGGACGCATGAGGCTGATCTCTCTTCACGTTGAAAATTTCGGCAAGCTGCAAAACTACGACGACACGTTCGACGCGGGGCTCAACGCGCGCTTGCAGGACAATGGTTGGGGCAAGAGCACGCTGGCTGTGTTCATCAAGGCCATGCTGTACGGTCTTGCCGCCACCACGCGCCGCTCGCTCATTGAAAACGAGCGCAAGCGCTATGCCCCTTGGCAGGGCGGTGCCTTTGGCGGCAGTCTGGATATTGAGGTCGAGGGCAAGTGCTACCGCATCGAGCGTCTGTTTGGTGCCAAAGAGGCCGAGGACACGTTGACGGTGACAGACCTTATGACGGGGCGCGACGCCGACGTTGATTGGGCAAGCGAGCCCGGTGAGCGATTGCTCGGCGTGGACAGCGCCGCCTACGAGCGCTCGACCTATCTCTCCCAGCGCCCTGACGAGCTCAGCGAGAGCGGCATGGACAGCATCCACACCAAGCTCAATCGCCTGGTCGATGCCACCGACGACCTCGCCAATTTTGATACTGCGGTGCTCGCGCTGGAAAAGCGGCGTCAATATTACCGTCATCTGCGCGGTGACGGCGGTGCCATTGCCGAGGGTGAGGCAGAGCTTGCCGCGCTGGATCGCGCCATTGAGCGCACACAAAATGCGGCGAGTGCCGTCGAGCAGCTTCGCGCTCGCCTGCAAGACGTCCGCAAGCAAATGACCGACAACGACACACAGCTTGAAGCGCTGGAGCAAAAACAATCACAGTGGAACCGCTCGCGCGAGGCAAAGGCTGTTGCTGCGCAGTTGGAGGCTTTGCGTCAAGAGGAAAAAGAGCTGCGCGAGCAACTGGAGCATATCCGCGCAACGCTTGGCGGCAACGTGCCGACCGAGCAGTTCATTCACGAGCTTCAAGGCGCTCTGCACGCCCAAAGCGAGGCTCGCGCCCGCCTTGGCGCGGGTGGTCTTGATGCTCATGAAGCAGACGAGCTCGCCGCCTTGCGCGCAAGCTTGCCCGAGGAGCGTGCCGACGAGGCGGTACTCCGACAGCTACGAACGGCAGCCGACGGTTACCGCCGTTTGACGGTGGCTGCCATCGCCGCCGACCCGTCCTTTGCCGTTCCCAATGCTGCGGGACAATCCCATAACGATATTTTGGCTGACCGCCGCCGCATTCTGAACGAGCGACAGGCGGGCTACGACGCGCTGACCCGACGCAAGCAATCACTGGTCGAACAACGGACGGGCAAGGGCAACCGCGCCTTGACGGTCGGTCTTCTTGTCGCATTTGCGGCGTCGGCCGTCGCCGGTATTTTCGTGCCTTGGTTACTCACCATCAGCGGTCTTTCGTTGATCGCCTTGCTGATACTGATCGCTCGCCGCAGCGCCAAACAAAAGGACAACGAAGCGGCACTGGTCGGCATCAATCACGATATTTCGCACGCTACGGGACAGCTTGAGGGGGCAAAAGCCGCCTATGCTGCCGCCGAGGCAGGAGTGCAATTTGCCACGCTTTGGCGCGACGTTGCACCGAGTGAGCGTTGCCCCGAGGGGTTGGACGCACCGCATGGCGTTGAGCGTCTGAACGCGCGATACGAGAGATTGCAGGCGCTGGAAGCCAAGCAAAAGAGTGCGACCGAGCAAAGCGCGGCGGCAACCGAAGCACTTCGCGCCTCCGAGCAGCACGTCAAGGACATGCTTGCCTCCATGCCTGGGGCGCCCGAGGACGGTGAGACAGCGCTGCGCTGGCTGACCGAGCAGCGAGGTCTGCTGCTTGACGGCGCGTCGCGCTACGAGCGCAAGCGGCAGGAGGTCGCTGCGCTGCAAGCGCAATATGCGACCGAGGGAGAGGAATTCCGCGCCGCATTGTCGGCCGCCGAGCAAACGGCAAACGAGCCGTCGCTTGACGAGCAAAGGCAGTGCCTGCAAGGTGCACAACGCACGCTTGGCGAGCAGCTCATGCGCGGCGAGCAACAGCTTGGCGAGCTGCTCGCGGTGCTTGACGAGCGCGACGCGTATGAGGGTGAGCGTGCCCGTAAGGCGGCTCAGCTTACCGAGCAAAAGGACAATCTCGACACCATTTTGCTGACCGAAAAGTATCTCAAGCTGGCGCGCGAAAATTTGTCGGGTCGCTATCTGAACACCATGAAGGAGCGTTTTTCGTATTACATGTCGCTGCTGTCGGGCAAAGACGCGCCCGTTTTCACCATGGACGGACAATTCCGCGTCAAAGTGCGCGAGGGCGGCGCGGCGCGCAATACCGAGGCGTTCAGCGTCGGCGTGCGCGACCTGATCTCGCTGTGCGAGCGTCTTTCTCTGCTTGACGCCATGTTTGAGGGTGAGCGTCCGCCGCTTGTTTTGGACGATCCCTTCACCAATCTTGACGAGAAAACGACCGCCCGTGCGCTGTCGCTGGTGCGCGACGTGGCTGCGCGTTATCAGGTGCTGTATCTGACCTGCCACCCCTCACGCATGCCCAAAAATTCAGATTAAGGAAACGATATGAAACTTCAACTTGTAGCAACGTGTCTGTTCGGACTTGAAAAACTGCTCGGCGAGGAGCTTGATGCGCTTGGTCTTCGCCGCGTGGAAACCATGGACGGGCGCGTGATCTTTGAGGGCGAGGAGCGCGACATTGCGCGCGCCAATATTGCCTTGCGCTGTGCCGAGCGCGTGTTCGTTCTGATGGGACGCTTTCACGCCGCCACCTTTGACGAGCTGTACGTGGGCACAAGAGCCCTTGCCTGGGAGGAATGGATCGGCGAGCGCGACGCCTTCCCCATCAGCGGTCACAGCATCAAAAGCGCGCTGACCTCTATTCCCGCCTGCCAGAAAATTGTCAACCGCGCCGTGGTCGACGCGCTGTCGGCCAAGTACGGTATCAAGTGGTTCGAGCAGGACAGCGGCGTCAGATATTCGATCGAGTTCTTTTTGCTCAAGGACGAGGCCATGCTGCTCATCGACACCTCGGGGGCAGCACTTCACAAGCGCGGCTATCGCCCTCACGCAGGTGTCGCACCCTTGCGCGAAACACTGGCGGCCGCCATGGCGCTGACCGCCCGTCCGCGTCCCGACGTTTTGTTCTGGGATCCCTTTTGCGGCTCGGGCACCATTGCCATTGAAACGGCTATGATCCTTCAAAACCGCGCACCGGGACTTGGGCGCTCGTTCGCGGGCGAGCAGTTTGCCCGTCTGGGCGCGCCCATGTGGGACGAGGTGCGCGAGGGCCTTCGTGCCGCCGTTCGTACCGACACGGGCTGTGAGGTCTGGGCGTCCGATATTGATGAAGACATGACCGATATGACCTACGACTGCGCCGTCCGCGCAGGCGTTGAGGACTGCATGAATATTTTTACCGCCGACGCGCGCACCATTGAAAAGCCCGACCGCCGCGGCACGCTGATCTGCAATCCGCCCTACGGTGAGCGGCTCATGACGCCCGTCGAGGTCGAGCAGCTTTACCGCGCCATGGGCAAGTGCTTTGCCCGCTTTGACCCATGGCAGATGTACGTGCTGACCTCGTGCGAGAGCTTTGAGAGGTGGTTCGGCCGCCGCGCCGACAAGGTGCGCAAGCTGTACAACGGCATGATCCCCTGCTCCCTGTACCAGTATTTCAAGCCCCGATTTGATCAGAAGAAATAAGCAAAAGCGCCCTGCCCCAGGATTGGGCAGGCGGCAATTTTCGTTACTGTCCGCGGCGGCGTGTCGCGTAAT
>JAZQMI010000122.1:0-30320 GCA_045543375.1 Eubacteriales bacterium
CCCTCAAGGCACGCCATTGAAAAAATCCCATATGGTGAGCGTAGCTCAGTTGGTTAGAGCGCCAGGTTGTGGCCCTGGAGGCCGTGGGTTCGAATCCCATCGCCCACCCCATAAAAACAGGCAGTTGCTTCATGCAACTGCTTGTTTTTATCGTGTGTTGGCTCCGGGATGAGAACCCACACGAAAGAATGCGCACCGCGCATTCTTTTTGAACTCGCCGTAGGCGAGTTCGGGGTTCGAATCCCTATTTCGCTTCGCGAAATGGCGAGTTTGCCTCGCCGGCTGAACGCCGCCGTTTTGGCTTGCGCCAAAACCGCCAAACTTCGCGGGACTGCATAGCCATACAGAAAACCTTGCTTCGCGAAATGGCGAGTTTGCCTCGGCGGCTGAACGCCGCCGTCTTGGCTTGCGCCAAAACCGTCAAACTTTGCAGATGCAAAAAGCACCCGCCACGGCGAGTGCTTTTTCTTATTTTTCTTTCAATACCCTTTCCAGCTCCCTCACCCTCTCGCCGCTCGGCTCGTCGAGGTGAGCAAACGGAAAGTGGATGCCCATTTGGTCATATTTAACCTGACAGATCTTACGGAACGGCAGCAGCTCGACCTTGTCAACGCAGGCGTGTCTTGCGGCGATATCGCGCAGGGCGCGCGCGTTTTCGTCCGTATCGTTGAGCGTGGGAATGACGACCTGCCGCAGCGTGGTCTTGATCCCCTTTTCGTTCAGATATGCAAGAAATTTGAGCGGCGCGTCGAGCGAGCAGCCGACGTGGGCGCGGTAGAGCGCGTCGGTCGTATATTTGATATCCAGCAGCACGCGGTCGGTCACGTCAAGCAGGGCGCGGACGCTGTCATTCAACATGCACCCCGAAGTATCAAGGCAGGTATTGATGCCCGCCTCGCGGCAGAGCGCGAACACCTCGCGGGCAAAGTCGGCGTGTAGCAGCGGTTCGCCGCCCGAGAGCGTGATGCCGCCCTCGCGACCGAAATACTCGCGGTAGCGCAAGACCTTTTGCACCAAATCTTGGGCGCTCATAAGATCGCCGCCGCTCGCATCCCAGGTGTCGGGATTATGACAGCAGCCGCAGCGCAGCGGGCAGCCCTGCAAAAAGGCGACGAAGCGGACGCCGGGACCGTCGAGCGTGCCAAGGCTCTGAATGGAATGAATGCGTCCCTTCATCATACCGAGGTGTGGAAGGTACGGCTGATAACCTCGCGCTGCTGCTCGCGCGACAGCTTATGGAAGTTGACGGCGTAACCCGACACGCGGATGGTCAGATTGGGATAGGCCTCGGGGTCCTCGTAGGCCTTCATGAGCGTTTCACGGTTCAGCACGTTGACGTTGATGTGATGTGCCCCTTTGGCAAAATAGCCGTCGAGAATGCGGACGAGGTTGTCCACTCGCTCGTCCTCGGTGCGACCGAGTGCCTCGGGCGTGATCGAGAAGGTGTTGGACACGCCGTCGCGGCAATCGTCGTAGCTGATCTTGGCAACCGAGTTGAGCGACGCCAACGCGCCGTTTTGCTCGCGGTTGTGCATGGGATTGGCGCCGGGCGCGAAGGGCTCGCCGCTCTTGCGTCCGTCGGGCGTCTCGCCCGTATGCTTACCGTACATAACGTTGGACGTGATGGTCAGCACCGACAGCGTGTGGATCGCGCCGCGGTAAGCGGGCGTCTTGCGCAGCTCGGTGATGACGCGATGGGTCATATCCTTGGCGATCAGGTCAACGCGGTCATCATCGTTGCCGAACTTGGGAAAATCGCCGCACGTTTGGAAGCCGGTGATAAAGCCCGCCTCGTCCTTGACGGGGCAAACGCTTGCGTACTTGATGGCAGACAGCGAATCGGCCACGACCGAAAGTCCCGCGATGCCAAATGCCATCAGACGCTCGACGGTGGTATCGTGCAGTGCCATCTGCGTCTTTTCGTAGGCGTACTTATCGTGCATATAGTGAATGACGTTCATGGTATTAACGTAAAGTCTGGAGAGCCATGCGATATAGATCTCATAGCGCGCCATGACGGTATCAAAGTCGAGCTGATCGCCCGAAAGAACGTCCATTTGAGGGCCGATGTGCATACCGCTCGTGGTATCGTAGCCGCCGTTGATGGCAATGAGCAGCAGCTTTGCCAGGTTACAGCGTGCGCCGAAGAACTGCATCTGCTTGCCGACTCTCATGGCCGACACGCAGCAGGCGATGGCGTAGTCGTCGCCGTAGATGGGGCGCATCAGATCGTCGCTCTCGTACTGGATCGAGTCGGTATCCGCCGACACCTTGGCGCAGAATTTCTTAAAGCCCTCGGGCAGGCTCTGCGACCAAAGCACGGTCAGATTGGGCTCGGGAGATGAGCCGAGCGTGTACAGCGTATTAAGCACGCGGAAGCTCGACTTGGTGACCAGGGTTCGACCGTCCTCGCCCATACCGCCGACGGCCTCGGTGATCCACATGGGATCGCCGCCGAACAGCTCGTTGTATTCGGGCGTGCGCAGATGACGCGCCATGCGCAGCTTGATGACAAAATCGTCCATCAGCTCCTGCGCGCCTGCTTCGTCGAGCTTACCGTTTTGGATATCGCGTTCGATGTAAATATCAAAGAAGGTGCTCACGCGACCCAGCGACATAGCCGCGCCGTTTTGCTCCTTGATGGCGCCAAGATAGGCAAAATACGTCCACTGAATGGCCTCCTTGGCGTCCTTGGCGGGCTGACTGATATCGTAGCCGTACATGGCGGCCATTTCCTTGAGGTAGCCAAGAAAGGCGATCTGCTGATAAAGCTCCTCGGACAGTCTGACCTCGGCGGCGTCAAAATTGCCCGTAGCAAGTGCGGCCTTGTCCTTTTTCTTTTGCTCGATGAGATGATCCACGCCGTACAGCGCAACGCGGCGGTAATCACCAATGATACGACCGCGACCGTAGGCATCGGGAAGACCCGTAATGACGTGGCACTTACGCGCCGCACGCATCTCGTCGGTATAGGCGCGGAAGACGCCGTCGTTGTGCGTGGTACGGAAGCGGAATTCCTCCTCCACCTTGGGCGAGAGCTCGTAGCCGTAGGCCTCGCACGCCTGACGCACCATGCGCTTGCCGCCAAAGGGATTGACGCCGCGGCGCAGCGGGTAGTCGGTCTGAAGACCGACGATGAGCTCGTTTTTCTTATCAATATAGCCGGGCGCGTAGCTGGTCAGCGACGACACGGTCCGCGTATCGACGTCCAGCACGCCGCCGCGCTGACGCTCCAGCGCGAACAGTCCCTCCACCTTTTTCATCAGCGCGTTCGTACGCGGCGTAGCGGTGGCCAAAAAAGCGGCGTCGCCCTTGTATTCCTTGTAGTTGGTCTGAATGAAATCGCGCACGTTGATCTCATTTTGCCATGCGCCGGGCGCAAAACCGTTCCAATTGTTATGTTCCATGGTTTCCTCCTTACCGTTGATTGCCCAAGGGTCAAAAAAGGGCAATTCAACTTGAAAAAATTGAATTGCCCAGACGGTCGGCATGTAAAGCGGTCGCGTTCCCCTGCGGTCAACCCCGCAAAATCCGTCAGTCACGCGATCACACCTTTATTATACACAATGTGCCGCCTTTTGTCAAGACGGCACGGAAATTTTTTTATTCGATCAGTCCAAGTCGCAAAAAGGCGTTGTGGATGCCGTCCTTGTCGACGTCGGTCGTGGTGAAGTCGGCGGCGGATTTGATCTTGTCGGTCGCGTTGCCCATGGCGACGCCCACGGCGCACAGATCGATCATGTCGATATCGTTGCCGCTGTCGCCGATGGCGATCGTATCTTCAAGCGACGCGCCCGCTGCCTCCAGATAGTGCAAAATACCGCTGCCCTTGGTGACGCCCGCGAGCGTGATCTCACCGAAATATTTGTCGGTTTTGAGATCGCCCACGCTGTAATCGACCACGTAAAAGCGGTCGTCAAGGTCGCGCGACATTTGCCCGGTCGTTTTTTCGGACAAAAAATACGAAAACTTTTGCACGCCGCGCACCGCCGTCGGGTCCTCAACCGTTTGGACGTTGCCGTACGCGCCCTCGATCAGCGCCTCGGTGTAACCCGCCTCTCGCATATAGGGCAAGACGATCTCGTGAAAGCTGCGGTCGGCGTACAACTCGCTGTCAGTCATGAGCAGATAGCAAATGCCCTCGCGCCTGAAATAGTCGGTAATGAAGCGCAGATCGTCGCCCTCGACGATGCTCTCATACACCGTTTGTCCGTTGCACTCGACAAAGGCACCCGTCGAGGCGATGATGCCGTCGAAGTCCAGCGCGTCAAGCAATTCGGGATAGATCTGCGCGCGCTGACGCCCTGTGGCAATGATGATCTTGTGCCCGCGAGCCTGCGCCGCTTGGATTGCTTTGAGCGCCGAGGGGGGGATTTTGGCATCGTAGCCGACAAGCGTGCCGTCGATGTCGATGAAAACATGTTTGGAAGTCATGGAAAAACCTCTTCTTTGATTTTTAAGGGGAAACCCCACTTGTGGTTTCTCCTCTTTCTTGCTGCGCGAAACATTCACCCTTTCTGGGCGCTTTCAAACGATGGAAAATTTCGCCCTCTGCACAGAGCGACAAGGACTGCGTCCTCGTCCTGCAAGCCTTTTGAAAAAGGCTTGATCGAAAGCTTTTGAAAACAAAATGAGGTTTGGGTTATTTCCCTAACTCCTTCGTTTTTTCATACGACGCGATGACAGCGTCCATGACGACGCCGCGCAATCCACCCTCCTCGAGCGTGCGCACACCCTCGATGGTCGAGCCGCCGGGGCTGCACACGGCGTCCTTAAGCTCGCCCGGGTGCTTGCCCGTTTGCAGCACCATTTGCGCCGCGCCGGCCAGCGTTTGTGCCGCGTAAAGCTGTGCTTGCGCGCGGGTAAGCCCACACGCCACACCGCCGTCGGCGAGCGCCTCGATAAACTGGTACACGAAGGCCGGACCGCAGCCCATGACGCCCGTTGCAGCGTCGATCTTGATCTCGTCGATGGCGTCCAGCGTGCCGGCGTGTGCCATGGCCGCTTTGAACGCGTCAACGTCGCCGTCCGTCACCTCGTCCGAGCAGGCGTAGACGATCATACCCTGCCCCACGCTTGCAGGCGTATTGGGCATGATGCGAATGATATGCGCCTTTTTGCCGAAATGCGCCGCGAGTGCCTCGAGCTTGACGCCTGCCGCCATGCTGACGATCAGGACGTCCTCTCTGCCTGCGAGCATAGGCGTAAGCGTTGCCGCGACGCTTGCCACCAAATTGGGCTTGACAGCCAAAAAGATGATGCGGCACTCTTTGGCAATGCATTCGTAGCAGCCTGCCGTCGCTCCGATGCGTGCCGCACACGCCGCCGTTGCCGCCTCGTCGCGGTCAACGACCAAAACGTTTTGCGCACCGACGGCCTTGATGGCCGCACCTGCCAGTGCGCCGCCCATATTGCCGCCGCCGATAAAGCCGATTTTGTTCATAACAATCCTTTCCGCAGAACGTGCCGCGTTTTATTTTTTCTTTGCCGGCAAAGCCCTCTCCGACGGCTACGCCACCACCTCCCCTCAGGGGGAGGCTTAATAAGGCTCTCCATTTTGGGAGAGCTGCCGCGGAACGCGGCTGAGAGGGGTTCGTTTGCCGATTAAAATTTTTTATCTGATGTGCCCCTTGCCGCGGATCACGTATTTATACGTGGTCAGCTCGCAAAGGCCCATGGGACCGCGGGCGTGCAGCTTTTGGGTCGAAATGCCCATCTCACAGCCCAGTCCGAATTCGCCGCCGTCGGTGAAACGGGTGGACGCGTTGACGTAGACGGCCGCGCTGTCCACCGCCGCGGTAAAGCGGGCGATGCTATCCTCATTGCGGCTGATGATGGCCTCGCTGTGGTGGGTCGAGTGTGCCGCGATGTGCTCGATCGCCGTCTGCACGTCATCGACCACGCGGACAGCAAGGATATAATCAAGAAATTCGGTGTCGAAATCGTCTTCGCCTGCCGCCGTGCCGTGGGGCATGAGGGGCAGCGCGCGCTCGTCGCAGCGGAAGGCGACGGGGGCTTTGCCCTCTGCCGCTCTTGCCGTGGCAAGGCACTCGTCCAGCATGGGCAAAAATTGCTTCGCCACGTCTTGATGAACAAGACACACCTCGGCGGCGTTGCACACCGACGGGCGGCTGGTCTTGGCGTTTTCCAAAATATTCAGCGCCATGTCAAGGTCGGCACTCTCGTCGACGTAAACGTGACAGATGCCCGTTCCCGTTTGAATGACGGGCACGCGGGCGCGCTCCACGCAGGTGCGGATGAGCCCTGCACCGCCGCGCGGAATGAGCAGATCAACGTAGCCGACGGCTTCCATCAGCTCGGTCGCGCTGGCGCGCGTGGTATCCTCGACAAGCTGAATGAGGTTTTCGTCAAGCCCGACGATCGCAAGCCCGCGCTTCATGGCGGTGACGATGGCGGACGCCGAACGATACGCCTCTTTACCGCCGCGCAGCACGCACACGTTGCCGCTCTTGATGGCAAGTGCCGCAGCGTCCGAGGTAACGTTGGGGCGGCTCTCGTAAATGATGGCGACGACGCCCATGGGCACGCCCACCTTTTCGATTCGCAAGCCGTCCTCGCGCTCGGTCGTATCGATCACACGACCGACGGGATCGGGCAACCCGATCAGTGCGCGGATGCCGTCCGCCATACCGACGATGCGGGCATCGGTCAGCGTCAAGCGGTCGATCATGACCTCGCCCAGCGTGTCCCTTGCTGCCGCAACGTCCTCGGCGTTGGCGGCAAGAATGTCCGCCTTGGCGTCAAGCAACGCGTCTGCCATGGCAGAGAGCGCCGCGTTTTTCTTATCGGTGGTCAGCGTACACAGCGATGCACTTGCCGCGCGTGCCGCCTTCAAAATATCAATGGTCTGTTTCATGATTGTGCCTCATTTCTTGCCGACAAATCGCGTGCCGACCGCCTCGCCGTCCGCAATGCGGTAAAGCAGCGAGGAATCTGCGCCGTTGGCGATGACCATATCGCAGCCCGACGCCGTACAAATTTCGGCGGCGTGCAGCTTGGTCTTCATGCCGCCCGTGCCGAGTGCCGAGCCCTTATCCCCTGCCAGCGCAAGGATTTCGGGGGTCAGCTCGTCGACGGTCGAGATAAGCGTGGCATCGGCATTTTTGTGCGGGTCGGCGGTGTAAAGACCGTCGATGTCCGAGAGCAGAACGAGCAGGTCTGCCTTGGCGCACACGGCGACGATGGCACCCAGCGTATCGTTATCGCCCACTGCGATCTCGGTCGTAGCGACCGTATCGTTTTCGTTGATGATGGGCAGCACGCCAAGCTCGAGCAGTCGGAACATGGTGTTGCAGAAGTTGTCGCGGCGGTCGCCGTGGTTGAGATCGTCGCCTGTCAGAAGTATTTGCGCGACGGTATGATTATACTCGGAAAATCTCTTGTCGTAGACGTACATGAGCTCGCACTGCCCCACGGCGGCAGCCGCCTGCTTGGTGGGCATGTCCGAAGGTCGTTCGGCAAGTCCCAGCTTACCCACGCCCATGCCGATCGCGCCCGACGACACAAGAATGATCTCGTGCCCTGCGTTTTTGAGGTCGGACAGCACGCGGCACAGCTCTCCCACGCGGCGAATGTTCATGTTTCCCGTCGCGTGCGTCAGCGTTGACGTTCCGATTTTGACTACAATTCTCATACGGTACCTCCGAGGAGCTTGATTGAATTACCTTATATGATAGCACATTTTTTGCGACATTGCAAGGCATACAACGGAAAAAAGGCAAAAAACAGAGCGATTTTCTCTCGAAAATCGCCCTGTTCGGTTCATATTCAGAAGCTTACCTTGATCGTGACGATCTGCTTGGGCGCGGCGTGCAGCTCCACCCTGCCGCGCGTGGCAGCAAGGTCTGCCGTCACGTTCTCGGCCAGATCGACCTCACACACGCTCTTGGGCGCGCGGAACAGCTTGATCGCAAAATCCACGCTCTCGCTCGTCGTGTTGTACAGGCGGATGATAAAGCTTCCGTCGCGGTTGAAGCTTGCCTTGCAGGCAGACAGCACCATCGCCGCTCTTGCATCCTCCAAGGCAAACAGCTTGTGCTCGTGCGGCAGCACGACGTCGGCGTTTTTGATCGGACGGTAGAACAGATCGGTCATACCGGGCGCCTGAACGAAGGGGCGACCACCGATCAGCTTGTTGCAGTCCACACCCTGAACAGCCGCATAGGGCTTGCAGGTAAACTGTGCCGCACGCGCTGCGACCTCGGCCGTGACGTGATCGCCGGCGTAAGGATAGAGCGAAAGGCTGCACGTCTGCTCGCCCAAGCACTGACCTTCAGGCGTCAGGTTATAGGTACCCGAACCGCCAACGCTGTCCGTTCCGGAGGTGAAGCAATAGACGGCACGGAGCAGCGTCAGTGCCAGCGTACCCGGCTCGCCCGTGATGGGGTGCATCATGTGCTCGTATTCGTACAGACCTCTGTTGAGCACGGCAAAGCCGTAATCCTTGCCGTCGATACCGACGAACTCGGTGTTGGGATGCGTCTTATCGTTGTCATACCGGCTGACGCGGTTGCGCGCGATGATATCGTAAGGCTGACCTGCATAGTTGACCTCGTTTGCAATGCCCGTGGGAATCAGCACTCTCAGACGGTGGCACTTGCACTGGTTGTCCATGCGGACGTCAACGCTCAGTGCGCGGTCACCCTTGCCAAGCGACACGGTAAACTCAACGTCGACGTATCCGGCGCCTTCCTTGCGGTCGATCTTGACGCGGAGCGCGATGGAGCGCGACTGCAACAGCGGCGTGTCCTCCACTACACTCACGCGGGCGCGGGCGTCGTTGCTCGTCAGCGTCGAGCTCTCTTCCGCATTGCGGTAGACGTAAGCGTTTCCAATGTCGGCGCTGTCCTCAAGCAGCAGCATGCCCTCGTGCGTCTTGCCCGTCTTCTTATCGGTCAGATCCAGCGTACCGTTGCGGTTGATGCGCACCTTGAGGAACTCGTTTTCCATCTGGTAAGCGGACTTGTGACGCGTCTGCTCAACCATCAGCGTACCGGGCTCGGTCGTGAGCGTCAGCACGCGATAGGACATGCCCGCCAGCTTGAGGCGGTAGCGAATGGTGTAGCGGTCGACGGCCTTGGTGCCGGGCAGATTGATGGGGCTGAGAATACGCTCGTTGACGTTTTTCTCCAGGCGCACCACCTCGAAGGGGATCTCGCGTCCTGCGCGATCGGTCAGCACGAATGCGCCCGTATCCTCCTCAGCGGGGATGATGACGGTCGCTTCCATGACGCCGTTGTACTCCAGAGGCGTGTTGTTGGTATTCATAATGAGATACTGATCGCTCGTCAGACCCGTGCGATCCAGATGCTCCATCACAGTCGCCGTGCCGCGCGCGATCAGGTCGGTCACGTTCTCGTCCACGCGGATGAAGCGATCCACCATGTGCGCGTGCACAGGGTCGACCGAGCATCCGCAGATGGAGTCGTGCGGATGGTTCTCGATCAGCGTTTTCCACATGTACTCGGAATAGTCGTGCGGATAGTCGCAAACGCCCAGCGCGGCTGCCGTGGTATACAACGGCTCAAACTTGCGCTCGAGCAGCGCCTGAAGCTTGGCGTTGTGCTGCTTGAGGTAGATGCGGGATGCCAGCGTGCCCGTGAGCACCTTGGGCTGACCCAGATCGCGCATCTCGCCCGTGTAGGTGTTGAGCTCAAGACCTCTTTCTTCGATGGTCTTTTTCATGCGCTCCATGTATTCGGGCATGGTATCCTGGAAGAAGTTCTCGTCAGGACCCAGTAAGGGCTTGACCTTTTCGATGACCTCGCTCAGATCCTCCTGTGCCTCCAGATGGTCAACGCCGTTCATAAGCAGCGCATCGCCCGTTTTACCCATGCGGGCGCACGACTCGCTTCTCATTTTCAGCAGAGCAAGTGCCTTTTCGGGGTCGGCGGAAAAACGCTGTGCGTTGTTATACCATTCGTGCATCCATTCGCAAAGCAGGCGCGAACCGTCCTCGCTCTGCCAGTAGAACTGCGTTTCACCGCGCGAAAATCCACGGCCGAAGATACAGCTATCAAGACCGAAACGCACCATCATCTGGGGGAGCTGCGAGCAAAGACCGAACTGGTCTGCCGCGTAGCCCACCATGGTGCATTTACCAAAGTCCTCGGCGATCTGTTTGCCGATGAGCAGATTGCGCACCGTTGCCTCGCCCGAGCACAGATGAAAATCGTTTTGCACGTACCAAGGGCCGATCAGCAGCCTGCCCTCGCGGACGAATGTTTCAATTTTCTCGCGCTGATGGGGACGAATATCCAGATAGTCCTCGAGCACGATGGTCTGCGCGTCCATGTGGAAGCGATAACCCTCGTCCTTTTCCAGTAGCTCGAGCAGATTGTCCATCAGATCGACCAGACGCATACGGAAATTCTCGAACGGCAGATACCATTCTCTATCCCAGTGGGTGTGCGAGATGACACAATAATTTTTCATAATATTCCCTTTCCTTTACACCAATGGTCGGTAATTATTTTCATTTTTATATTGCAAACGCAGGCAAAAACCAGGCGTCGTACAGCCAAAGCAGCACGAATATGGCGATCAGCATCTCCCATAAGATGGCGTGAACGACGGCGTTCGGGCGTCCAAAGCCCCACCTTGTGCGGCGCTCGACCGTAGCGCGCGGCTGTGCCCAAAGACTCGCCGCGCCGACGGCTGTGACGGTGAAGGTCAGCAGCACGCGGTCTGCCACGCCGCATGCATCAACCCCGCGACGGGCAAAAACAAACAGCGCGACGTGCGCGACGCTGACACCGATCAGAGTCAGCCAAACGGCTCGATGGCTCAGCGGCACGCGCAAATAAAACACGTAGGCAAGCCAGCACAAGACCAGCATCAGTGAGCCGAAGACCAAGGGGTCGGTCAGTCCTCGCGGCAGGGCTAAAAATATATCAGCCAACCATTGATTCATGCTTTTCCCCCTTTTTATTTCATTCCGCGCCCATTATAGCATATTTTTAAGTATTTGAAAAGACCCTATGGCATAAAAAGGCGAAAACTTTTCTGAAAAAATCAAAAAAACCCCTTGAAAAACCCAAACGAATGGTGTATAATATATCCGTTGCCCAGGCAACGCACATACGGAGGCATAGCTCAGTTGGTCAGAGCGTTCGGTTCACATCCGAGAGGTCATAGGTTCGAGCCCTATTGTCCCCACCAAAAAAGAACGGGTACCCATCGGGTACCCTTTCTTTTTTGGTGAAACTACGGGCGAGAACCTCTGTGAAAGAATGCGCCGTTGGCGCATTCTTTTTGAACTCACGCTGCGCGTGAGTTCGAGGTTCGAGCCCGGTGCGGCGCAGCCGCACATTTTTCAAAACTCTTCGCAAGCCCAGAACTCGCGCTTGACGCCGGTTCATCAAGTTACGGCTGCGTCACTCCTCCCCCCACAAAGCAAAAAAGACCGCCACAGCGTGGCGTTCTTTTTTCATCTGCGTTCAATATCAGCCAAGCTTACCCTGGTTGATCTTGATGCCGGGGCCCATCGTCGAAGCGATGACGCAGCTCTTGATATACTGACCCTTTGCGGTTGCGGGCTTTGCCTTGATGACGGCGCCGACCAGCGTGTTGAAGTTCTCAACGAGCTTCTCGGTTCCGAAGGAAGCCTTACCGATGGGGCAGTGGATGATGTTGGTCTTGTCAAGTCTGTACTCGATCTTACCGGCCTTTGCCTCGGTAACTGCCTTAGCAACGTCGGGAGTAACGGTACCTGCCTTGGGCGAAGGCATCAGGCCCTTGGGACCCAGAACCTTACCAAGACGACCGATAACGCCCATCATGTCGGGAGAAGCGATGACGACGTCGAAGTCGAACCAGTTCTCCTTCATGATCTTCTCGGCGTAGTCAGCACCGCCGACGTAGTCAGCGCCTGCGTCCTTTGCGAGCTGCTCGTTCTCACCCTTGCAGAATACCAGGGTGCGGACGGTTCTACCGGTACCGTTGGGAAGGACAACTGCACCGCGAACCTGCTGGTCAGCGTGGCGGGAGTCAACACCCAGACGGATGTGAAGCTCGATGGTCTCATCGAACTTAGCCTTCGAGGTCTGGCATGCAAGAGCCACAGCCTCTGCGGGATCGTACAGTCTGTTCTTTTCGACCAGCTTTACGCTGTCGGAATACTTCTTACCAAATTTAGCCATTGTTGCTTACCTCCTCAATCTTCCACCGTGATACCCATGGAACGGGCAGTGCCGGCGATCATGCTCATTGCGGACTCGATGTTCGCAGCATTGAGGTCGGGCATCTTGGTCTCGGCGATCTTTCTGACCTGCTCCTTGGTGATCTTTGCGACCTTGGTCTTGTTGGGCTTGTCAGATGCAGTTTCGATACCGCAAGCCTTCTTGATCAGGACGGGAGCGGGGGGAGTCTTGGTAATAAAGGTGAAGGAACGGTCAGCGTAAACCGTGATGACAACGGGAATGATCAGACCGATGTCGTTCTTGGTTCTCTCGTTGAAGTCCTTGGTGAACACGGGGATAGCGACACCGTAGGCACCGAGTGCGGGACCGACGGGGGGCTGGGGCGTTGCCTTACCTGCGGGCAACTGCAGCTTGATATAACCCAATACTTTCTTTGCCATAATAAATACACCTCCAAATGTGGTCATTCCGGGGAACTCAAATATTTTTCCCCTCCCACCTGCATCTCGCGGCAAACTTGCGAGTGCAGTGTGCATAAGCTTGTCTTATGCTTTTTTCGCCAGACGAAGCGAGGACGTATCCAGCTCGACCGGCATATCGCGGCGACCGCGCTTGACGAGAACGGTAACCGTCTTCATGTCGTCAGAAATGCTTTGAACGACGCCGTTGTAGCCCTCAAACAGACCATCGACGATATCCACCGTATCGCCCTCGGCAAAGGACAGCGCGACGCGAACGTTTTCCTCGATGTTCAGCGCGGCGACCTCCTCCTCGGTCAGAGGCGTGGGGCGGGATCCGGGGCCGACGAAGCCGGTCACACCGGTGATGTTACGAACAGCGTGCCAGCTCTCGTCCGTCATACACATTTTGATGTAGACGTAGCTGGGGAAAATTTTGTACTCGACTTCCTTTTCCACGTCGCCGTTCTTTTCGATGACCTTTTCCACGGGAATCTTGATATCGAAGATCAAGTGACCCAGTGCACGGTTCTCAACGATCTTTTCAAGGTTGTCCTTGACTTTGTTTTCGTAGCCCGAATAGGTGTGCGCCACATACCAACGAGGGCCTACGTTCATTTGATTGATATCGCTCATAGTGCTGCCTCAGAACAGCGAGTGCAGTGCGGCAAGACCATTATGAAAACCATAGTCCAGCAGACAGACCGCAACCGCGACGGCGACAACGACGACGAGAACGACAAGGGAGTTCTTCTGTACCTGCTTCCAGGGACACCAGACGATCTTTTTGACCTCGCTCTTATAGCTGCGGAAAAAGTGACCGATCTTCTCTCCGAACGGCTTCTTTTCCTTAGCGGGAGCTTTCTTGTTATCTTCCATGAATCTACCTCCCCTGATTACTTGGACTCTTTGTGAGTCGTGTGCTTACGACAGAAGCGGCAGTATTTCTTGAGCTCGATTCTGTCCGGGTCGTTCTTCTTGTTTTTCTTTGTGTCATAGTTTCTCTGCTTGCATTCGCTGCATACCAGAGTGACCTTGACTCTCACTTCATTAGCCATGCTTATCGGCACCTCCTGTAATCTTGATTTATCCCGTTTGCCTTGCGGCGTCGAGGATAGTGTGTACCTCCCTCCGGCAGAGCGTGCGTACCCCTCCTTTCGGATGGCGCAGGGCACGACAAAAAAGCCTGCTTGCACAGAGGTAGAGCCATTATATCACCTTTTGCTTTGCTTGTCAACACTTTTTTGAAAGTTTTTTCAATATTTTTTACCTGCGACGAAAGCAGTTGACTTTTGAGGTCGGATATGCTAAAATGAGCTTGTCTACATTATTTTATATATGGAGGAACTGATAATGAAACGATCGAAGCACTTCCGTTTGACTGCTCTGATCCTTGCCTGCGTGCTCGCACTTGGTTTGTGCGCCTGCGCACCGACCGATCCGCCTGTCACCGACGAACAGCCGGATCAGCCGACGCCCACACCTCCCGCAGAACAGCCCTCCGATCCGACCGAGGAGCCCGAGGAGCCGGTCGTCCCCGTACTCAACGAAGACAACATGGACATGCTGCTCGTGCCGCCGACCGATCTGGTTGACGACGCAGCCTACGATCGGGCCACGCAATACAATCGCAACGCCGATCTGACCCGTCTTCAGGCGGTCATGAACCGCGCCAAGGCAGGTGAGGACATCAAAGTCGCCGTCATCGGCGGCAGTATTACGGCGGGATCAAGCTCGTCGGGCGTGAACTCGCACTCCTACGGTGCCTACTTCCGCGACTGGTGGACGGACACCTTCCCCTTCTCGGACATCACGCTCATCAACGCGGGCATCGGCGCGACGACCTCGTATCTGGGCGTGCACCGCGTGCAAGAGGACGTCATTGACAAGGGCGCTGACGTTTGCATCATCGAATTTTCGGTCAACGATTTTTCCGATTCTTATTATAAGCAGTCCTACGAGTCGCTGATCGCGCGGCTGCTGGACAACGATATTGCCGTGATACTGCTGTTCATGGTCAAGGAATCGGGCGACTCGACGCAATCGACCAACGTGATGAGCGGTATCACCTATCAGACCCCCATGCTGTCCTATGGCGACGTCGTTATGCCGCTCATCGAGAGCGGTGAGATCACCTGGCGGGACATCTCGCCCGACAACATTCACCCCAACGACCGCGGTCACGCCATCGTGGGTGAGCTGCTTTGGGAATACCTGAACGAGGTGTTTGCCTACGCGCCCGACGAGGTGAGCGTCACGCCCATGCGCGAGGAGCTGCTCACCCAGACCAAATATTTTGGCGCCTATATGCTCGACAGCACCACGCTCGAGCCTGATACCATCAAGGGCTTTTTGCCTACGAGCACGGCATACAGCACGTTTACGAACGGCTGGCGCACCATGTCGGGCGGCGTGATCGAATTCACGGCCACCTTCTCACGCATGGGCGCTATGTACCGTCGCACGACCGACGGCTACACGGGCAACTGTGAGGTCTACGTGGACGGCAAGCACGTCGGCACGCTCAAGGGCGACTTTTCGGGCGGCTGGGGTAACTACGATTGCACCGAGCAATTCTACTCCTCACGCAAGAGCGAGCAGCACACGGTGCGGTTGGTCGTCGAGGACGGCAAAGCCTTCACGCTCGTCCGTCTGTTTGTGACCGAATAAGCGTTCGCTTGAAAATTTACATTTTTGCTTATAAATATCCTATTGCAAAGCGAGCTATCCTATGTTATAATACTGGCAAGCAAGTCGTCTTGCAATATATTCCATATTGATATTGCCGCGCGCGGCACGGAGGATCACCATGAAATACATTCCTTACGTCAACATCAAAATGGGTACGGCGTCCATCTCCCGTTTTTCAAACGGTAACACGCTGCCCCTGACACAGCGCCCCTTTGGTATGGCTCCCTTTTGTCTGCAAAGCGATGCAGGAGGCAACCACTGGTTCTTCCACCCCGAGCACCCCTACACCGAGGGCGTTCGACTGACCCATCAGCCCAGCCCCTGGCTTGGTGACTACGGTCCTTTTCTGATGATGCCCCAGAACGACGTGATCGCCGACAACGGCCCGCGCGCCTGGTCGGGCTACCGTCCTGCCGAGGCCGTCATGCGTCCCGATTACCTCAAGGTGACCATGCTGCGCTCGAATTGCACCTTTGAGCTGACGCCCACCGAGCGAGGTGCGGCCATCCGTCTGTCCTTCCATGACGATCGCAAGTCGGTGCTCTCGCTGCTTCCCGTCAAGGGCAACTACACCTATCGCTACGACGAGGCCACCAAGACGGTCATCGGCACCAACGACTACACCTGCTCGGGTGTTGCCGTCAATTTCAAGCATTATTTCGCGCTGCGCTTCATCGGCGACGTGGTGGACGACGAGGCCGTCCGTCTGGTCGGTGAGGGCGACAAGGCGTGCATTCATATCGCACTCAAGTCTCGCAACGTCGAGGCGCGCATCGGTACGTCCTACATCAGCGAAGACATGGCCATCGCTGCCATCGACCGCGAGTGCGGCGATCTGACCTTTGACGCGCTGTGGGGTCTTGCTGAGAACGACTGGGAGGAAAAGCTGCATCGCATCGAGGTCACGACCGACACCGAGGATCAGATGCGCACCTTCTATTCCTGCCTGTACCGCGCTTTCCTGTTCCCCCAGAAGGCCTACGAGCTGGACGAAAACGGCAAGCCCGTTCACTACGTCCCCTGCACGGGTAAGACGAGAGAGGGCGTCCGCTACACCAACAACGGCTTCTGGGACACCAGCCGTACCGTATATTCGCTGTTCACGCTGATCGCACGCGACGAGTTTGCCGACATGCTCGAGGGCTTCGTGGGCGACTACGAAGAGAGCGGTTGGCTGCCCAGATGGCTGGGCATCGGCGAGATCGGTTGTATGCCCAGTACGCTGATCGACTCGGTCATCGCGTGTGCCGCCGTCAACGGCATCGGCAAGCGTGAGGTGCTCGAAAAGGCGCTGGAGGGCATGCTGCACCACGCCAACAACGAGTCGACCGACCGCCGCTACGGCCGCAACGGTGCTGCATCCTATCTCAAATACGGCTACGTGCCCCGCAACGAGCAGCGCGAGTCGGTCAACCTGACGCTGGACGCCGCCTACGGCGACTGGTGCATCGCGACCGTTGCCAAGGTGCTCGGCCGCGACGATCTGGTCGAGCCTTACATGGCGCGCGCCAAGAATTATAAGAACATTTTCGACGCCACGACGGGCTTTATGCGCGGTCGCGATACCGAGGGTAACATGGCAGAGTTCTTTGATCCCTGCTCGTGGGGCGGTGAGTACACCGAGGGTTCCGCATGGCAGAACTCCATGTTTGTACCGCACGACGTCGAGGGTCTGGCCGAGCTGCACGGCGGTCGCGACAAGTTCATCGAAAAGCTGGACGAGCTGTTCGCAACGCCGCCCAAGTATCGCGTATTCGGCTATAACAACGAGATCCACGAGATGACCGAAATGGCTGCGGTCGACTTCGGTCAGTGTGCTATCTCCAACCAGCCTTCCTTCCATCTGCCCTTCCTGTATGCCGCACTTGGCGAGCAGGCCAAGACCGATTACTGGGTCACCAAGCTGTGCGCCGAGGCCTTCTCATGGCACGATGACGGCTTCCCCGGTGACGAGGACAACGGAACGACGGGCTCGTGGTACGTGCTGGCAAGCCTTGGTATGTATCCGCTGTGCCCCGGACACAAAGAAATGATCAAGTGCCGCCGTCAGGTCAAGAGCGCCAAGATCCTTGGCAAGGAAATCTGACTTTTTCAGCAAAGACCTACCGCTTCGGTAGGTCTTTGCCATATTCCCCGCACACGGGCAATCTCTGCCCAATATAGAAACAAAGAAAGGAGTTGTCGCTATGGCTCCAAGACGCGGACGGGGCATCCGTCTGTTTTTACACAAGATCATCAACCGCATTACCATCACGGCACTTCTTTTGCTGTTTCAATTTGCGTGGCTGTTCTATCTCCTGATTGCGCTGGCGCAGTATGCCGTCTGGTTCAATCTTGCCATGTCGCTTGTCGGCATCGTGCTCTCACTTTATATCATTCGCCGCGACGAAAACCCTGCCTACAAGCTCGCCTGGCTGTTGCTCTTTGGCATCATGCCGCTCTTTGGCGTGCTGGTCTATGCGCTGCTTGGCAACAAGCATCTGTCGCGCCGATTGCGCCGCAAGCTGGAAGCCGTCGAGGCCGAGCACCGTCCGAGCGCTCCATCGCCCGTGACCGACGCGCTGCCGCCCCGCTTCGCCGCGACCTGCCACTATCTGACGCGCTACGGCTCCTACCCCGCCTATGCGAACACCGACGTGCGCTATTTTGCGCTGGGTGACGAGCTGTTCCCCGCCCTGCTTGCCGATCTTGAGCGCGCCGAGCGGTATATTTTCCTCGAATATTTTATCATTGCCGAGGGATGCATGCTCGACGCCATCATGGACGTGCTCAAGCGGAAGGCGGCGGCGGGACTTGACGTGCGCATCATTTACGACGACATCGGCTGCGAAGCGGCAACGCCGCTCTCGTTTGTGGTCGAGGCTGAGCGTCACGGCATTCGTTGCCTTGCGTTCAACCCCATCGTGCCGCTCCTTTCGGTCGTCATGAACCACCGCGACCACCGCAAGTTCACCATCATCGACGGACGGGTGGCCTATACGGGCGGCATCAACATCGCCGACGAGTATATCAACCAAAAACAGCGCTTCGGTCATTGGAAGGACACAGGGCTTCGTCTGGAAGGCGAGGCGGTGCACAGCATCGTGACCATGTTCTTAAATCTCTGGAACGCGCTGCGACCGACTGAGCAGGACTATTCTCCCTTTCTACCCACGCCCGCGGTGCTGCCGCCGAGCAGCGGACGCCCCGCGCTCGTGCTTCCCTATTCGGACTCGCCGCTCGACGACGAAAACGTGGGTGAGACGGTCTACCTTGAAATTCTCTCGCAGGCGCAGGACTACGTGTATATCTTCACGCCCTATCTGGTCATTGACGCCGAGATGCAGACCGCCCTTTGCACGGCGGCCAAGCGAGGGGTGGACGTGCGCATCGTCGTGCCCGGCATTCCCGACAAAAAGACCGTCTTCCGTCTGACGCGCTCTTACTATTCGGTGCTCATGCAAGCAGGTGTGCGCATGTACGAATACGCGCCCGGCTTTTTGCATGCCAAAAGCTTTCTCTCGGACGACCGCATCGGTGTGGTCGGCACCATCAACATGGACTATCGCAGTCTGTATCTGCATTTTGAATGCGGCACGCTGCTCTGGGGCGGCGACGCCGTGCGCGATCTCAAGGCCGACTGTCTTGACACCATTGCCAAAAGCCACGAGATCGCAAGGCGCGAGCTCAAAAAGCCCCGACGCCTCATTTTGCGCTTTGTCGACGCCGTGCTGCGCGCACTCAGCCCCCTATTCTGACTTTTGAAGGAGCATGCTATGAAATCTCGCATTTTCACCATTGTTTATATTGTGGCCATCGCACTGCTCATCGTCACCGTTTCTATCGGTCTGCCCATTTACGTCCGCCCCTTTTACTACGCCCACATCGGCCCGCTTGACTTGGTCGAGGACACAGGCAGAACGGTCGAGCAGATCAAAGAGGGATACGACGAGGTGCTCGACTATCTCACGCTGCCCGGACGCGAATTCGGCTGCGGCGATTTTGCCTACTCGGAGGAGGGCAAGAGCCATTTTGAGGACTGCAAGGTGCTCTTTGACCTCAACGCCGTCGCGCTGCTTGCCTCGGCTGCCGTCGCGCTCACGCTCTGGTCGTTGAACAAGCGTCGTTTGATTGAACTGCAACAGCCGTGGGGCTTTGCCCCCACGGCTGTTGCAGGCACCGCGGTGCTTGCGCTGTTTTTGGTGCTGGCCGTCCTCGTTGCGATCGATTTTGACAGTGCCTTTACCGCCTTCCACACGCTGTTCTTCCCCGGCAAGGCCAACTGGCTGTTCGATCCCGCCACCGACGAGATCATTTTGGCACTGCCCGAAACCTTTTTCATGAACTGCGCCATACTGATCGGCGGCTCGGTCATTGCCATCTCGGCATGCCTCGTCCTGCACGGCATCCGCGAGCGTAAAAGACGAAGCGAATAAACACCGCGGCGGCGCGTATACTATCACCAAGCCCTTCATCGGATAAAAAATGTGTCTTACCCATTGACATTCGGGCACAAATCATGTACAATATAGGTGCGCGGCGTACGCCGCAATCATTACCATCAAAGAAACGGAGGCTTTCCGTATGAGCGAGCAAAGCAAGACCCCCCAGGACGAGCAGGTAGAGAAGTTCACGCTGACCGATGAGGACGGCAACGAGCTGGAGTTCGAGCTGATCGGCTCGGGCGAGGTGGACGGCGTGATGTACTACGCCATGATCCCCGCAGACGAGGCTGCAGACGAGGATCGCGACACCTTTGAGTACGTCATTCTCAAGAGCGAGGTGGACGAAAACGGCGACGAGTCGCTGTTTACCATCGACGACGACGAGGAGTTCGACCGCGTGGCCGATTTCTTCGACGATATGTTCTCGACGGTCGATTTCGACCAGGAATGATCCCAAAAGAATTTTTCCTGCTTAGTGCGTGATGGTCGGACATTAGGACCTACGAATTGAAAAAGGAGCCCGAAGAGAGTTCCGCGGTGGTTTGCAGACCTCCCTTACCCGCTGCACCGATCGACTTGTCTCGGCACGGGTCAAGGACGCTGGGAGCAGTAAAGCCGAGGATAGGGCACCGCCTTGCTTGAGCAGGGTTTCTCAATCTCCGGTCACACGGCTCGGTGGGATAAAAAAATTCCTCGGATGCCGAGGAATTTTTTGCTTTTCTCTTTTCACCCTTCACCATTCTCTATTCACCGAATTTCAACAAAGGAGCAATCATAACATGCAAGACGTTATCAAGGAATTATCTCTGATCGGTATTGTGCCGGTCATCAAGATCGACGACGCAAAGGACGCAGCACCGCTGGCACACGCCCTTGAGGAGGGCGGTCTGCCCTGCGCTGAGGTCACCTTCCGTACAGCCGCCGCTGCCGAGGCCATTGCCGAAATGATCAAGGCCTGCCCCGATATGCTGGTCGGCGCCGGCACGGTGCTTACCACCGCGCAGGTTGACGAAGCCGTGGCCGCGGGTGCCAAGTTCATCGTCAGCCCCGGTCTGAATCCCACCGTCGTCAAATACTGCGTAGACAAGAACATTCCCATCATGCCCGGTATCAACAATCCCTCGGGCATCGAGCAGGCGCTTGAGCTGGGGCTCAAGGTCGTCAAGTTCTTCCCCGCCGAGCCCTCGGGCGGCCTGACCATGCTCAAGGCCATGGGCGCGCCCTACGGCGGCGTCAAGTTCATGCCTACGGGCGGCATTTCGGCTGCCAACGTTGGTGATTATCTGGCTTGGAACCGCATCATCGCTTGCGGCGGTAGCTGGA
This sequence comes from Eubacteriales bacterium, assembly GCA_045543375.1. GTDB lineage: Bacteria > Bacillota > Clostridia > Oscillospirales > CAG-272 > SIG644. Next base: position 21,058 of record JAZQMI010000122.1, read on the forward strand.
TGGTTCCTCCCAAGATGCTCGCCGCCGGCGACTTCGACGGTATCCGCAAGCTCGCACGCGAAGCGGTCGATACCATGCTGAACTTCAAGTTCGTTCATCTTGGCGTCAACTGCGCCGACGAGGCTGACTGCAACAACTGCGCCGCGACGGCTGAACAACTGTTCTCGTTTGCCAAGGACGAGCGTTCCAAGTCCATCTTTGCCGGTACGCCGCTTGAATTCATGAAGGCGCCCGGTCGCGGCACGTCGGGACATATCGCCATCGGCACGCCGAACATTGACCGCGCCGTTTATCATCTGACACGCCGCGGTGCCAAGTTCGATATGGACACGGCTCTCTACGACGCTGACGGCTCGATGAAGTTCGTTTACATCTCGGGCGAGATCGGCGGCTTTGCTTATCACCTCGTCAAGGCGTAACCGACCGGGCATCCGCGCCCGTTGACAGAAACAGAACGGAAAACAAAGGACTTCCCTTTGCTCTCCGTTCTGTTTTTTATCGAAATTTCATTGACAAAGGATAACTTCGCAGGGCTTTCCTGTCTTTTGGGCGTATCGAATGACCGACTGAGCCCCTTTTGAGCTTCCGTCCCAAAAAACGAGAACCTTATCCGAATAATCCACGATCTCTTTGTTTCTTACGATGGGTGCCGCGCGCCCGTACCGCTCATATTGCGGCAAAAATTCCGTCAGCTTCAACCCCCGGCTTTTTGCATATTCCGCAGCGCAAGAGTCCACACCAACAGCACCGCCCGATACAATTTCTTGCACCTGCAGTGAAATATATTGCTCAAGTGCAATATCAGTCAAATTTCTTGATCCTACAACGGCTACTTTCATTTTCAACTCCATATTAAACATATTTTGAACATGTTATGTGTTCATGCTTAACATTTTAACACAAAATGAGTGTAAAGTAAACATATAATAAATTCAAAATGAGGTTTATATGGCTACAAAAAGTTTATCAATCAGAATTGAAGAAGAAACGTTGGACAAATTGCACGTCATTGCAGACTATGAGGGGCGGAGCGCCAACAGTCAGATTCTCGTTCTCATTCGCGATCTCATCGAATCCTACGAAGCAAAGCACGGTGAAATCAAAACGGGAAAACGGTAATCACGACAATACGCAAAGAAGACAGAGCCGGATTTCTCTGTCTTCTTTCTTATTTCGACGTTTCCTCGGACGGCGCGCAGCCGAACAGGCGGCGGTATCCGCGGTAAAAGGACACGTAATCGCGAAAGCCGCAGGCGGTGTAGACCTCGGTGGGGCGGCGCCCCTCGCGCAGCATTTGCTGTGCCGCGAGCAGCCGCTTGTCGTTGACGTATTTTTTGGGGCTCTGACCGAGCTCGGTGCGAAACAGCTTGAACAGATAGCTCTCGGTGATAAACAGCGCCGAGGCGATCTCCTTGATGTCACGCAGCTCGAACAGATGCCCGTTGACGTATTCAATGGCGCGGGAGAGCATGGGATGGACGACGGCAACGGCGGGCTGCGCTTGCTCGCCCTCCGTGCTCAATCCGTAAAGCAGCTCGCGCAGCAAAAGCCCCGCCACGTGTATGAAGGCCTCCTCGTCAAGATGCCGGAGGTAGACGTCAAAGCGATCAAAGATCTCGCAGGCGATCGAGCCCTCGGCAAGGCAGGTAACGTCGGGCAGGGCGTGCAGCAGCGCCTGCTCGCGCACGTCGAGCTCGCTCTCGTCAAACAAAATATCGTATCGCTCGTAGGGCACGACCGCCTCGATCTCAATGAAATGATACTTCGAGGGGCGAATGATGACCAGATCGCCCGGTCGCAGCTTGTATTTTTTGTCCTCAATGACGTAAGACGCCTCGCCCTTGACAAAATACAGCAGCTCGCACAGGTTATGGCTGTGCCGCGACAGCGCGCCGCAAATGGGCTCGACGGTGCACTGATGCTTGAAATAAAAGTCGCGCCGCGCGACGCTGTATTCTCTTTTCAGCTCCATGCGATCACCTCCTTTGGGTCAAGTATATCATAATAGTTTAGTTTTTGCAATGTTTTAGTGAATTTTTTGATATTTACTTTGCAAAAAAATTATTTTATAATAGCAATAGCACGTGAAGGCATCGCCGTTCACGTAAAAAATCAAAGCAACGAGGAGTATCGGATATGAGCAAGTTTATATTATCCGCCTTTGCGGACGAATACTGCCCCGAATTCGAGGGTCAGCTCAAGGCTCTGAACGCATTGGGCTTTACGCACGTTGAGCCGCGCGGCCTTGACGGCGTCAACGTCGGAGAGCTGACGCGCGAGCAGGCGCTGCACTACAAGGCCCTGCTCGATCGGTACGGCATCAAGGTCTATTCCATCGGCTCGCCGCTGGGCAAGATCCGCATTAACGGCAACATTGACTATCACATGGCCAAGGCCGAGCGCGTCTTTGAGATCGCCGAAATTTTTGGCGCGACACGCGTCCGCATGTTCAGCTTTTACCCGCCTGAAGGAGAGATCATGGGTCCGCAGTACAAGAGCAAGGTCATCGAATACCTGACCCGTATGCTCGCGGCCTCCAAGGCGCACGGCCTGACTCTTTGCCACGAGAACGAGGGCAAGATCTACGGTGAAAGTCCGGAGCAATGTCTGGAACTTTTGGAGCATTTCGGCGGCGAGCTGCGTTGCGTGTTTGACATGGGCAACTTCGTGCTCGGCGGCTACGATGCCGTGCACGCCTACGAGCTGCTCGAACCCTATATCGACTATTTCCACATCAAAGACGGCTGCCGCTCGGGTGCCATCGTGCCTCCCGGCAAGGGCGACTCGCACATTGCCGAGCTGCTTGCCCGCTATGCAAACAAGGCGGACGCTCCCGTGGTCATCTCGCTGGAGCCTCACCTGACTGTCACCTCGGGCATGAAGGACGTGACGACGACCGCCTTCACCAACCCTTATCAGTATGAAACTCACGAGGCGGCCTTCACGGACGCCGCAAACAAATTAAAGGAGATCGTAACTGCCATATGAAAAACTATCAAGTCGACAAGCTCCACGTCAACATTTACGAAACCAGACCCGAGATGGGTGCCGCAGCCGCTGCTGACATTGCCGCTGCTATTCGGGAAGCACTTGCTCAAAAGGACGAGCTCAATATGATCTTTGCCGCCGCGCCCTCGCAAAACGAGGTACTCGCTGCCCTTGCCGCCCATCCCACCATTCCGTGGAACAACATCAACGCCTTCCACATGGACGAGTACATCGGTCTTTCCAAGGACGCGCCGCAGGGCTTTGGTAATTTCCTCAAGGAGCATCTGTTCGGACTCGTTCCCTTCAAGAGCGTCAATTACATTGACATCAGCGCGACCGACCCCGAGGCCGAGTGCGCCCGCTATGAGGAGCTGCTCAAGGCACACCCCATCGACATCATCGTCATGGGTATCGGCGAGAACGGTCACATTGCCTTCAACGACCCGCCCGTGGCCGATTTTAACGACACGCGTCTGGCAAAGCCCGTCAAGCTGGACGAAATCTGCCGTCAACAGCAGGTCAACGACGGCTGCTTTGCCACCATCGACGACGTGCCCACCCACGCCATCACGTTGACCGTCCCCATGTTCATGCGCGCGAAAAAGCTGTTTTGCATCGTGCCCGCCAAGACCAAGGCGTGGGCGGTCAAGGAAACGCTGACGGGCAGCATCGACGAGCACTGCCCCGCCAGCATTCTTCGCACGCACGAGAGCGCCGCGCTGTATCTGGACGCCGACAGCGCCGCTTTGCTTTGAGCTATGCTGACGCGCATCAAAAGCGACCGACTGATCGTCGGCGACGCTCTGTTTGACGGCTATCTCTACCTGCGCGACGGCAGCATCACCGAGGTGTCAGGTGAGCAAAAGGACGCCGATATCTGCTACGATTTCACAGGGCGCTACGTCAGCCCCGGTTGGATCGATATCCACACGCACGGCGGTGGCGGCAACCATTTTGCCGATTCGGACGCCGACGAGGTGTTGCGCGGTTGCGATTTTCATCTTGCCCACGGCACGACGTCCATTCTGCCCACCGTATCCGCCAGCACCTTTGACAGTATGATGCACTCGCTTGAGAGCATCAAGCAGGCCATGGACAGCGGTCACGCCCGCTCGCACATTCTGGGCGCGCATTTGGAAGGACCGTATCTTTCGCGTGAGCAGTGCGGCGCGCAGTGCCCCGACCACATCACGCCCCCGAAAAAGGAGCAGTATGAGCAGGCGGTCGAGCAGTACGGCGCCTATATCAAGCGCTGGACATTCGCGCCCGAGCACGACGAGGGCGGTGAATTTTGCCGCTATATCACCTCTCACGGCATTCTTGCCTCGGTCGGTCACAGCAATGCGATCGGCTCCGATATGGCAATAGCGGTGGAGAGCGGCGCGACGCTGGTCACGCATCTGTATTCTGCCACCTCGACCATTACGCGCGAGCTGGGCTACCGCCGCCTGGGCGTCATCGAATACACTTTTTTGTGTGACGATCTTTACGCCGAGATCATCGCGGACGGTCACCACCTGCCGCCCGAGCTCATCCGCCTGATCCTTAAGATCAAGGGGCGCGAGCGCGTGATCCCGTGCACTGACAGCCTGCTGGTCGCCGGCTCGGACATGACGAGCGGCAATATGTGCGGCACCGACTTTATCGTCGAGGACGGCGTAGCCAAGCTGCCCGACCGCTCGGCGTTTGCCGGCAGCGTTGCAACGGCCGACGTGCTCATTCGCGTGCTGACGCAGCGGTGCGGCGTGTCCGTCCCCGACGCCGTTTACATGATGACACAAAACCCCGCCCGTTTGCTTGGCTTGAACAAGGGCTCGCTGACGGCAGGGTTTGACGCCGATCTGGTCGTCTTCGACGATGAGATCAACGTCAAGGCGGTCTTCGTGGACGGAGAGAAAAGAAATTTAACAAACAGAAAAGAGCTTGCTAAAATGCTCAGTTCCCTCAAGGACAGTTTCTGAAAATTAAGAACTACGAGCATTGCTAAGGAGAAGAAAGATATGAGTACGCTTCGGTGTTTCTCGTATCTTTCTTTTTTGCACGTTTGGAAATTTTCTGTCTTTATAGTAATTGATTTCTTCAAAGTATAACGAATAACTATCGCCCTGGTTTCCAAGCGGAGCGCGTTTTTTGTAAATATCGAAAAATCTCTTGACAAGACTTCTACGACTGTGTATAATATTGATATACAGTTTTAACAGAGGTGATGACGTGAATATTTTGATCGACAATAAAAGTGGCGAACCAATTTATAACCAAATATATTCTCAAATTAAAAATCAGATTATAAGTGGTGAGCTGAAAGAAGATGAGATGCTGCCTTCTATACGAGGGCTTGCAAAGGATCTGCGCATCAGCTTTATCACGACCAAGCGCGCGTATGAAGAACTTGAAAAAGAAGGCTTTATCTACACGCTTCCTGCAAAAGGATGTTATGTTGCACCCAAGAATGTAGAGCTGTTGCGCGAGGAAAATCTGAAAAAGATAGAAGCCCATATTGAGCAGATCGCCAAGCTCGCCGCCTCGTGCAATCTGTGTCGTGACGATATCGTTGAAATGATTACGTTCGAAATGGAGGAACAAAAATGAACGCACTTGAAATAAAGAATGTAAGTAAATCCTTTTCGGGGTTTTGCCTGGATAAAGTAAGCCTTACTTTGCCAAGCGGTTGCATTATGGGGCTTATCGGTGAGAACGGCGCGGGCAAAAGCACCACTATAAAGCTTATCTTGGATATGCTCCATAAGGATAGCGGAACGATCACGCTACTCGGAAAGGACAACGGAAAAGATGTTTCGCTTATCAAAGAAGATATCGGTGTCGTGATGGACGAGGTGGGCATTCCCGAATGCTTGACTGCAAAGCAGGTTGGTAAGGTTATGAAGCATACGTTTCGTCATTGGAACGAGGCTGAATATGCCCGACTTTTGCAGAAATTATCCCTACCCGACAACAAGCCGTTCAAGGATTTTTCGCGCGGAATGAAAATGAAGCTCGGCATCGCCGTTGCTATGTCACACGGTGCGAAGCTGTTACTGCTCGACGAGCCGACAAGTGGGCTTGACCCCGTCGTGCGTGACGAAGTGGTCGAAATGTTTTACGACTTTACAAGGGATGAAAACCATTCTATTCTCATATCCTCGCACATTGTCAGCGACCTTGAAAGGCTTTGCGACTACGTGGCATTTTTGCATAAAGGCAAGCTCTTGCTTTGCGAGGAAAAAGACGTGCTTTTATCCGAATACGGCATCATTCATTGTACTGTAGAACAGCTCTCAGAGCTTGACAAGAATGTGGTAAAGTACAGAAAAGAAACGCCTTACGGTGCTGAGGTTATCGTGTCGCGCAAGGATGCGCCCGAAGGTTTTAAGTTAAGCGCCATCAGTATTGAAGAGCTGTTTGTGTTTATGGTAAAGGAGGCGAGATAAATGAAGGGACTTCTTTTGAAGGATTTATATATGATGAAAAAGTATTGCAAAGCCTATCTTCTGATTACAGTCGTATTTATTGCGGTATCTTTTGCAAGCAGTGAAAATTTGTTTTTCGTATTTTATCCGTGCTTACTCTGCGGTATGATACCTGTAAATCTACTTGGCTACGATGAGCGAAGCAGATGGCTGCAGTATAGCGAAACAATGCCATACACCAAAGAACAGATCGTTAGTGGCAAATATTTAATAGGACTTGGCACGCAGGTATCTGTTCTGCTTATCACCGGAATTGCACAGGCCATACGAATGCGCGTAAGCGGTGCTTTCATGCTCGGAGAATACCTTGTTCTTATGATGCTCTTGCTTATTATGTCGCTTTTAGCATCCTCTATCACTCTTCCGTTTATGTTTAAGCTCGGCGTAGAAAAAGGACGAATGGCTTATTATATTATGATAGGCATTGTATGTGCCGGCAGCATTATAGCATCAAATCTGTTATCGGGCGGATTTCAAGCGGAAGTAAAATTAAACGGGATTTTGCCCTTTATATGCCTTGTTGGAATTGGACTATACGCTTTGTCTTGGTATCTGTCCATTGTATTTTATAAAAAACGTGAGCTATAAAAGAGTAATCACGAAAACAGTAAAGCCCTCGTTCCGAATGGAGCGAGGGCTTCTTCTCAAAGTTAAGAACCGTGAGTCAGAAATGGGTATTTGCCGCTATTTAATTACGGATGTTCCATATGTCAATTTTCTTGACACACACTGCATTTGTGTCCACAAATACAAAAATACGGCATACCTCTTTTAAGATATACCGTATTCTTGCAAAGCTGTCCCTTAGGATACGACCCTAAAGCAAGCTCTTTTTCGTTTGATTAGAAAGCCCAATCACCATTCTTAAACAGCTCCACGCGGCGGCCGTCCTTCGTGATGGCGGTGACCGAGAGGTCCTCGGTGCCGATCATAAAGTCGACGTGGTTCATCGAATCGTTGACACCCATCTCGTGCAGCTGCTCGAGCGTGTACTTGTCGTAGTCCTTGATAGTGTTGGTGTAACCCGCGCCCAGCGCCAGATGGCAGGATGCGTTCTCGTCAAACAGCGTTTCAAAGAAGGTCAGTCCGCTCTGGCTGATGGGCGAATGGAAAGGTACCAGCGCGCACTCGCCAAGATATGCCGCGCCCTCGTCCATACCGATCATCTGACGGAGCAGCTCCTCGTTCTTCTCGGCGTGCACCTCGACGGCCTTGCCCTCGTGGAAGCGGATGGAGAAGTTGTCGATGACCTCGCCGCGGTAAGACAGCGGCTTGGACGAATACACGATACCCTCTGCCACGCCGCGCTTGGGCGTTGCGAACACTTCCTCGGTGGGCATATTGGGGTTGAACGCCTCGCCGCCCATGGTGTGCTCAAGCGCACCGCAGAACAGACCGTTCTCCATCATGCCGACCGTAAAGTCGGTGCCGTTGGACGCGTGATATTCCAGCGTAACGATGCCAAGAGAGTTGAGATACTCGCACTTGGCACACATATCGGCGTTGTGCTTTGCCCACGCCTCGATGCCGTCCTGCGCCTGGCCGCCAAGCGACTTGGTCATGCGGACGGTGTAAAGAATGGCCTCCCACAGCTTTTCCATTGCGACGCTCGTGCGCACGCCGGGGAACATTTTCTTCGCCCACGCCTTGCCGGGAACGGCGGCGATGCACCACTTATATTTGTTTTCCATGGCCTCGCGGTAGGGCTTGATGACGCCGTAGCGCGCCTGCGCAGCCTTGGCATTCTTTTTTTGGTTCATGCCGGCAAGACCGTCGGGGTCCTCGGACACCAGATACAGCTTGGCGGGCAGCTTGTCCACCTGATGCTGCCACTTGGCCCTCTCCCACTCCTCCACGGTCGAGAGCGTTTTGATCGAGCGGTTGTTGACGTGCACCTTTTCCAGCGGCTGATGCGACCATTCGACGATGACCTTATCCGCGCCGGCGCGGTAGCACTCCTTGACGACCATCTCAACGAATTCGGGCTGATCCAGCTCGGCGTAAACGACGACCTCGTCACCCTTTCTGACGTTGATGCCCACGCGGGCCAACAGCTTTGCGTAATTTTTGAGAACTGTTTTATTCATATCCTTTACCATTCCTCTCCCGACAGCGTTTGCAGCTTGCGCCGCGCTGCGTCGAGCACTTTTTTATCGTTGTCGTGTGTCAGATACTTCTCTGCCCGATCAAACGGGATCCATTCAACCTGCGCGATCTCGCCGCGCTGGGGATGGACGTAGACCTGATCGGTGCGTCCGAGAAAGTAAACGACCTCCTTTTCCACACCGGGAGCGGGCGCGTAGTAGACCACGTGGCGAAAATCGGGCACGATGGTAATGCTGACCGACGTTTCCTCCAAGACCTCGCGCACGGCCGTTTCTCTTTCCTTTTCTCCGCTCTCGACATGACCCTTGGGGAAGGAGCGATAGCCGCCCGGACGGTGACGGATCATGAGAATATAAAATTCTCCGCTGCTCGCGTCGCGTCGAAGCACCAGCGCGCCGCAGGATTTTTCATAGGTGATGTTGCTTTGCTCGGTGACGGTCATTCTTTCCCTCCTTTCCGGTGTGATGCCGTGACAGCACGAAAACCGGGATGCCGTGAAACGCTCCCGGTCTTGCGTGTAAAATTATTGTTTTACCTCTTCCATGATGAAGGCCTCGAGCACGTCGCCGACCTTGATGTCGTTGAACTTTTCAAGACCGATACCGCACTCGTAGCCCTGTGCGACCTCGCGGGCGTCGTCCTTAAATCTCTTGAGCGAGGAAAGTCGGATCGTAGCCATGTCGTTCTGTGAGCCAAGGAGTT
>JAZQMI010000123.1:0-4617 GCA_045543375.1 Eubacteriales bacterium
GCCCTCCGGGTACGGGTAAATCCATGCTTGCCAAGCGGCTGCCTTCTATTTTGCCCCCCTTGACGTTTGAGGAGGCGCTGACGACCACCAAGATCCATTCGGTGTCGGGCGTGCTGCCCGATGGGCATGCGCTCATCACGCGCCGCCCCTTCCGCTCACCGCACCATACCATGAGTGCGGTCAGCCTGGTTGGCGGCGGCGTCAATCCCATGCCGGGTGAGATCTGGTTGGCGGATAACGGCGTGGTGTTTCTGGACGAGGTGCCCGAATTTCCCAAGCAGGTGACCGACGCGTTGCGTCAGCCACTTGAGGATCTGCGGGTCACCATCACGCGTGCCAACGGTCGTGTGACTTTCCCGAGTGCTTTTATGCTGGTCGCAGCCATGAACCCCTGCCGCTGCGGCTATTTCGGTCACCCCACCCGCCCGTGCACCTGCCGTAAGGGCGACGTGGCACGATATCTGTCCAACGTCAGCGGCCCCATGCTTGACCGCATGGATATCCAGATCGAGCTGCCATCACTGAGCTACGACGAGATCAACGCGTCCGACCCGAGCGTCGAGAGCTCGGCGACCATTCGCGCCCGCGTCAGCGCGGCAAGAGAATTTGCCCGCGCCCGTATGGAGGCGGACGGCGGACGTGCGCTGTGCAACGCCCAGCTTGACCCTGCCGGCGTGCACCGCTATTGCGTGACGACCGACGGCGCGTCGGCTCTGCTCAAGCAAGCCTACGAGGCGCTGGGGCTCAGCGTGCGCGGTCACGATCGCATCTTGCGCGTGGCGCGTACCGTGGCTGACCTTGACAGAAGTGAGGTCATTCGCGAAGAGCACATTGCTCAGGCAATACAAATGCGTTCGCTGGACAGAAAATACTGGCACTGATATCGCTTGGTACATAAAACGAGAGAGGAGGGCGAGTGATGCTGTTTTCGTCGCTGGAATTTTTATATCTGTATCTTCCCGTGACGCTGCTGCTGTATTACCTCGCACCGCTCAAGGCACGCAACGTCGTGCTGCTGCTCGTCAGCCTGATCTTTTACGGTTGGGGCGAGCCCCGATATCTGGCACTTATGGTGGCCACCATTCTTATTGACTATACGGCAGGGCTGCTCATCGAGCGCAGCCGTGACAGAGCAAAACGCGCCAAAGCGTGGCTGATCCTGGCCGTGGTCGTCAATCTCGCGTTGCTCGGATTTTTCAAGTACAGCGATTTTTTGCTTGACAATCTGCGCCTTGTCCCTGCGTTTTCGTCATTGCCGCGCCTTGACGTGCCACTTCCCATCGGCATTTCGTTTTACACCTTTCAGGCACTTTCCTACGTTATTGACGTGTACCGCCGCGAGGTGAACGCCCAACGCGATCCCATTGCGTTTGGTACCTACGTGACGCTGTTTCCGCAGCTCATTGCAGGCCCTATCGTGCGCTACAGCGACGTGGATGAGCAGTTGACCAAGCGGTCGCATTCGATCACCATGGCGGCCGGTGGTCTGCGCACCTTTTTGTGCGGTCTTGCCAAAAAAGTGCTGCTCGCCAACAACATGGGCGAGCTTTGGGCGAGTGTACGCGATCTGCCAAACGAGCAGTTGACCGTCGCAACGGCTTGGCTGGGCGTCGCCTGCTATACCTTGCAAATTTATTTTGACTTTTCCGGATACTCGGATATGGCCATCGGTCTTGGTCGTATGTTGGGCTTCCGTTTTCCCGAAAACTTCTACTATCCGCTGACCGCCCGCTCGCTGACCGACTTCTGGCGGCGCTGGCACATCACGCTGTCCTCCTGGTTCCGAGAGTACGTGTATATCCCTTTGGGGGGCAACCGTTGCGCTGTTCCGCGCACCTATCTCAATTTGTTCGCCGTTTGGGCGCTGACGGGACTGTGGCACGGCGCGAGCTGGAATTTCGTGCTGTGGGGGCTGTACTTTTTCGTACTGCTCTCGCTGGAACGCGCCTTTGTTGGCAAATGGCTTGACAAATTGCCGCGCGCGGTCGGTCACGTGTATACGCTTGTGGCGGTCGTGTTCAGCTTTTATATCTTTGTATTTGACGGTAGCCTGCCGACGCTTGACGCGCCCTCGGCCATGCGCTATCTCGGCGCTATGTTCGGGCGAAGCGGCGCAGGGTTTGTCGACGGTGCCTTTTTGTTTGAGCTTGTGCGCAATCTGCCGCTGCTCATCCTTTGCGCTGTGGGGCTGACGCCGCTGCCCAAAAAGCTGTTTTGGCGGCTGTACGAAAAGCACCGCGCCATGGACACCGTGACGGTCGTTTTGTGCGTGCTGGGGCTTTTGCTGTGCACCGCGTATCTGGTCGATTCCTCGTATAATCCCTTCCTATATTTCAGATTTTGAGAGGCTGTTATGACGAAACTTCTGTGTCGCTTATTCATCAAAAACGGTGAGAATATCAAGGATCCGCGCGTGAGAAGTGCCTACGGCACGCTATGCTCCATTGTGGGCATCGTGCTCAATCTCATTTTGTTTGCGGGTAAATTCATCGTGGGAACGCTGGCGTGCTCGCTCTCCATTCGCGCCGACGCGGTCAACAACCTGACCGACGCGCTCTCACAAATCATCTCGCTTGTCAGCTTTCGCATTGCCGCCAAGCCCGCCGACCGTGACCACCCCTTCGGGCACGCACGTATGGAATATATCGCCTCGCTCATCGTGTCCATGATCGTGCTCATCATCGGCTATCAGCTTCTGCGCGATTCGATCGACAAGATCGTCCATCCCGTGCCGACCGAATTCCGCTGGGTGTCGATTGCCGTGCTGGGCGCGTCTGTTCTGGTCAAGCTGTGGCTGGGTCTATTTAACCGTTCCGTGGGCAAAAAGATCAACTCGGACGTGCTGCGTGCGACCATGACCGACAGCCTGTCCGATGCCGTGGCCACGACTGTCGTGCTGCTGTCCTCGCTCATCTACTATTTCACCAGCGTTGACCTTGACGCCTACATGGGTATTCTGGTGGCTCTTTGGATCATGCTTGCGGGCATTCGTATGATGAACGACACCAAGAATTCCATTCTCGGGTCGGCACCCGATGCCCAGACCATCGAGGATATCCGCGCCATCATCGACTCTTATCCCGAGGCACTCGGTATTCACGATATGGTGGTGCACAACTACGGGCCCGGCTGTACCATCGCGTCCATCCACGTCGAGGTGGACGGCGCTGCCGACGTGTTCCACACGCACGATGCCATTGACCGCATGGAAAAGCAGCTCTTTACCGACGCGGGAATTCGTGCGACCATTCACATGGATCCCATCGTGACGGGCGATCCCATGCTCGATGAGCTGCGTGTGCGTGTTGCCGCGCTCGTTTGCGAGCTGGACGGTCGTATGACCATGCACGATTTCCGTATGGTCAAGGGGACGACCCATTCCAATCTTATTTTCGACGTGGTCGTACCGTTTGAGGTCAAGCAAAGCGACGCCGATATCAAGCGGGAGATCGATGAGAGGGTTAAAGCACTGGACGGTAGCCTTTGCACCGTCATTACCATTGATCGCGCATAAAAATCAAGCTGAATTTTGAAAAAGCGGTTGACTTTGTCGCACAAAGTCGCTATAATAAAGCCAACGGGCGACGGTCGGTATGAGCTGATCGCCACAATATAAAAAAGGAGATATTATCATGATTGAATACGGATTGCAAATGTACAGCGTAAGAGATCTGACCAAGGACGATCTGGAGGGTGCGCTGCGTCAGGTAGCAGAGCTTGGTTACAGCTTTGTTGAGTTCGCGGGCTTTTTCGATCACAGCGCGGCCGACGTGCGTCGCATGCTGGATACATACGGCCTGCGCGTGAGCGGTACCCACACGGGTTGGCAGGCATTGACGCCCGACCATCTGGAGGAAACCATTGCTTACCACAAGGAGCTGGGCAACACCAACATCATCATTCCTTCGGCTGACATGAGCACGCCCGAAAAGCTGGACGCTTTCATTGAACTGGTCAATGACGTGCAGCCCAAGCTGGCCGCCGAGGGCATCTCGCTTGCCTACCACAACCACGACGGTGAGTTCGTTCCCAATGCGTTCGGTGCCATCACGCACGAGGAGCTTGAAAAGCGCACCAACATCGAGTTCGAGATCGATACCTACTGGGCGTACGTTGCAAGACGCAATCCCGTCGAGGAGCTGGAGCGCCTGAAGGATCGCATCCGCGTCATCCACCTCAAGGATGGCTTTGCCGATCGCCGCGGTATGGCGCTTGGCGAGGGCACGGCGCCTGTTACCGCTGTCCGCGACTACGCGCTCAAGAACGGCCTTTGCATGGTCGTCGAGAGTGAGACCTGCCAGCCCACCGGCATCGAAGAGGTCGGCCGCTGCATTCGCTATCTGCGCTCGCTTGAGGCATAAGATAAAAAGAAAACCGATCTGCCACGGCACAGCGGCTTTCTGCTTTTATTTACGCGTCAAGCCCGTGCACACGCAGCTTGTCGCCCTTAAGGCCGACAGTTATAGTGCCGGGAGTCAATGTGATCGAGTTAGCCAGAATGACCTTGTGGTTTTCTTTCTTAAGCTTTGTCCTGAAGGTCACAAGCTGAGGCTTTATCTCCTCTTCGGGATGAAGGATGAGATACATGACCCTGATGCTCGAGTTTATCATTTCAAG
>JAZQMI010000124.1:0-11434 GCA_045543375.1 Eubacteriales bacterium
CGCGCCACCTTTTGAAAAAGGTGGACGAAAACTTTAATATAAAGGAGTTTACCATGTCACATCTTCAAAATCTAACAAAAGAAATGAAAGCAAAGGGCATCGAGGCACTCATCGTCACAAGTGAGATCAACCAGAGATATCTGACCGGCTTTGACTATACCGACGGCTATGTGGTCGTTACGCCCAAGCACGCTTACCTCGTTACCGATTTCCGCTACACCGAGGCGGCCGAAAATGCCGTCCGCGGCACCGAGTGGGAGGTGCTCGCGCCCAAGAGAATGCTCGGCGAGATCTCCGAGCTGCTTCATGGTGAGGGTGTCAAATCGGTCGCGTTGGAGGAGGCCACGCTGGCCATCAGCGATTTCGAGCGCATCAAAAAGGCACTCGACGATATCGCCGTCACGACCAATGCATCGGCCTTGCTGAACGGTCTGCGTCTGCACAAGGATGCGGGCGAGATCGCGCTCATGCAAAAGGCGCAGGACATTGCCGACGCCGCGTTTGAGCACATTCTGACTTACATCAACCCCGAGCGTACCGAGATCGACGTAGCGCTTGAGCTGGAATTTTTCATGCGCGCCCACGGTGCCGAGTGCACTTCGTTTGACACCATTGCCGTATCGGGCTCAGCTTCGTCGCTGCCGCACGGTGTGCCGCGTCCCGTCAAGCTCGAAAAGGGCTTTTTCACCATGGATTTCGGCGCGCGCGTGGACGGCTATTGCTCGGATATGACCAGAACCGTCGTCATCGGCAAAGCGGACGAGGACATGCGCCGCTTGTACGACACGGTGCTGCGCGCGCAGCTTGCCTCGCTTGATGCATGTGCCGAGGGCGTGGGCTGCAAGTATCTTGACACGGTCGCTCGCGATATCATCGAGAACGCCGGTTACCACGGCGCATTCGGTCACTCGCTCGGTCACGGCGTGGGTATGTATATTCACGAAGCTCCCCGACTGTCGCAGGCAGCCGCCGAGGACAGCGTGCTCGAGAGGGGTCACGTCGTGACGTTCGAGCCGGGTATCTATCTGCCCGGACGGTACGGCTGCCGCATTGAGGATATGGTTGCCATCACGCCCGAGGGCAAGGTGCACAACTTTACCCACAGCCCCAAGGAGCTGATCGAGCTGTGAGATTGAGATTTAGTCTTGACCGCGTCGAGAGCGGCATTGCCGTCTGCCTTTGCGAGAGCGAGGGGAACGGGGAGGAAAAATACGAATTTTCGCTCGAGCATACGCCCGCACTGCGCGGACTTGCCGACGGCACGCTGTTTGACGCGACGCTTGACGCCAAGGGAAATGCTTGTGAGATCATTGTATTGCACGAGCTGACCGAGCAGCGCCGAGCAAGTAACAGTGCGCGGCTGCGTGCGCTCTTTGATAAGAGCAAAAAATAAACGACCGAGGAGTTGTCATTATGTTGGGATTATTGCCACAATGGAACCTTGTCAGCAAGCTGGGCTTGCTGTGGGGGGCACAGAACGAATATGCCATGATGCTCTCGGCATTGGGCGTGCTGCTTTGCGCCGTCTTTGGGTATCTGCTTGGGAGCCTCAATTCGGCGATCATCATTTCTCACACCTTTTTGCACCGCGATATCCGCGCCCATGGAAGCGGCAACGCGGGTGCGACCAACATGCTGCGTACCTACGGTACCAAATATGCCGTTCTGACGCTGGTCTTTGACATGCTCAAGGGGGCGATTGCCACGACGCTTGGCTTTTTGCTCTACGGCATGGGCGGCGCGGCCGTCGCAGGGTTCTTTTGTGTGTTCGGACATATGTTCCCCATCTATTACCGTTTCAAGGGCGGTAAGGGTGTGGCGACCACGGCCATGGTCGCGCTCATGATCGAGCCTTGGACCTGCCTGACCATGGTGTTCGTGTTCGTTGTCATCACGGCAATGACCAAATTCGTGTCGCTTGCGTCCATCATGTGCGCCTTTTTGTATCCCATTTTGCTCAACGCATTCTTTCCCGCACCCATCATGATCGACGGCAGGTTGATCCCGACGGGCAAGGGACTGGTCGTGCTGATGGGCCTTCTGACGTCCGTCTTCGTCGTATTCATGCACCGCGAGAATATCAAGCGGCTCTGGAACGGCAAGGAATCTAAAATTTCCTTCTCACGCAAGAAAAAGGACGGTCAGGCGTCATGAATGAAAAGGAATTTTCGGCACTCCGACCCGACGAGGGCTTTTGTGCGCTGATCGGCATGGCCGCTGCACGCGGCGTGCTCAAAAAGGTCGCGCTGTCAGGACCTCTTGACGCCGACAAGAAAAAAGCGCAGATGACGCTCCGCTCCATTGGCGGGCGCGCTATGCTGCAGCTTGAAACCTTTCATACGGATAACAAGGCCAAGCACCGGAACATCGAGATCGGTGACGTGAGCGCACTGCTCGGCGCGGTGTCCGCGTACCGTCAGGTCAATCTGGTGACGTCGCTGGCGGACGGTGCGAGTGCCGAGCTCAAGCGCGCCTCGAGCGGCAAGCTGACGCTGCTGCGCGGTGTCGCGCTGTTCCGTCTGCTCGATCAGACAGACGCGAGCCATACGCCCCCCGTATCCGACCGCGACAAAAACCGCATTTTGCGCGGCGACGAGCCTTTTTTGCGCGCGCTGGGCATCAGCGACGAGCGCGGGCGGGTGCACGATAAAAAACAATCAAAATTCCGCCAGATCAATCGTTTTCTCGAGCTGTTGCGCGACGTTGAGGGGCATCTGCCCGAGGCGGGTGCGCTACACGTGTGCGACCTGTGCTGCGGAAAAAGCTATCTGTCCTTTGCCGTTTACCACTATCTGACGGCTCTCAAGGGCAGAGAGGTCGTGATGGAGTGCGTCGATCTCAAGAGTGACGTCATCGCCGAGTGCTCCACCGTGGCAAACCGCCTTGGCTTTGACGGACTGCACTTTATCTGCGGCGACGTCGGTGCCTTCCGGCCGAGCGGTGAGCACGTTCATCTGGTCGTGTCGCTGCACGCCTGCGACACGGCGACCGACCTTGTGCTGGGTAAGGCTATGGAGTGGCAAAGCGAGGTCATTTTGTCCACGCCCTGCTGCCACCACGAGCTCAACCATGCGCTCGATTGCCCCGAGCTTGCTTGCATCGCCGAGCATTCCATGCTGCGGCAAAAGCTGTGTGATGCGGCAACCGACGCCATGCGATTGTTGCTCCTCCAAGCCAACGGCTACACAGCGACGGCACTGGAGCTGATCGACCCCGAGGAAACGCCCAAAAACGTCATGCTGCGTGCGGTCAAAAAGAAAAAGACCGACCCCGCCTCGCTTGCCGGGGCAAGAGAGGAATACGAGGCAGCCGTTCGCTTTTTTATTCGGCAAGAGGGTAAAGGACAAACCGCTTTTTTAGCGCGAGGAAAAAAATAAAAGAAAACCCCGACGGAGCATATCCGTCGGGTTTTCTTTCTGCAATCTTAAATAAGATTAGCGGCCGGTCTTATTGCGGAAGCAATCGCTGCAATAAACCGGACGGTCGTCATGCGGCTCGAAGGGAACCTTGCAGGGTGCACCACACTCGGAGCAGGTAGCGTCGAACATCTGACGTGCGCCGCCCTCGCCGCGCTCAGCCTTGCGGTTCTGACGGCAAGCCTTGCATCTCTGGGGCTCGTTGGTAAAGCCCTTCTCGGCGTAAAATTCCTGCTCACCTGCAGTAAAGGTGAATTCCTGTCCGCAATCCTTGCAGACCAAAGTTTTGTCGCTGTACATTGTAAACCCTCTTTTTCTTCGCACATTTATGCTTGTGCATTATAGATATTTTACCATGGTTTTTGGGGTTTGTCAATAACTTTTTCACAAAAATAACAAAAAAATTTCGACTTTTTTCACCTAACCGACGAAAATTTACCAAAAAATGCACAAAAACCCGCAGAAAGTGCGCAAGGACGAGCCGGTCGCTTACAATTCCTCCATCAAAAGCAACAAAACCGCGGCGTAGACCTCGCCAAGCGTCCTCGTGACGGCGGCAAGAGCGTCCATGACGGCACGCTCCTCGGGCGAGCGGTCGCCGTGCGAGAGAAACAGCGCGTGCGCGGCGCGGGCGCGCGTCAGCTCGGTGTAGTAGGCGTAGGTATCGGGCGGCGGGGCGTTTTTGCCCTTCATCAGGACGGGAAGGCGGTCGATCTCATGACGGATCAGCTCACCCATGCGGCAAAGGCTTTGCAGCTCACCCGATAGTCGTGCACCGGGCAGTGAGCGGGGCACCGGGAGCATACTCACACCAAACACCTCGGCGACGGCGGCGTGCAGCCTTTCGCACAGCAGCGCGGTCGACGCGCGGGGCAACGGCGGACAGAACAGCGTAAACAGCCGCGCGTGCGTGTCGGCGGCGAGCGACGAGGCACGGCGGTTGCATTCGGATATGTCCGAGATGCAGTGCTCGCACGGTTCGCTCAATGCGGTAGTGTAAAGCGAGAGAGCGGTGCACAGCTCGGCGGCAAGCGAGCAGAGGGCGTCGGTCAGGGACGGTACGGACATAACAAGGACTCCTTTCGGCGTATTGTTATATCCTATGCACGCGGCGGGCGATTCATGAAAAAGGAAAACAAAAAAGCGGACGTGCGTCCGCTTTTTCAGTCGACAAAGCTGTCGGCAAAGGTGGTGGCGAGCACATCGCAGCGCTCGTTGTAGGGGTGTCCGTTGTGACCGCGCACCCAGACGAAGGTGACCTCGTGCTGATTCAGCAGCGCAAGGAGTTGCTCCCACAAATCGACGTTGAGCGCAGGCGACTTGTCCGCCTTGCGCCAGCCCTTTTGCTTCCACGAGGCGGCCCAGCCCTTGGTGACGGCGTCAATGACGTATTTGGAATCCGAGGTCAGCGTGACCTCGCATCTCTCGCGCAGCGCCGAGAGCGCCGAAATGACGGCGGTCAGCTCCATGCGGTTGTTGGTCGTTTCTCTCTCTCCGCCCGACAGCTCCTTTTCTACACCACCGTAAACGAGAATGGCGCCCCAGCCGCCCTTGCCGGGATTGCCGCGGCAAGCGCCGTCAGTGTATATGTCCACGTGCTTCATATGTCCACTCCATTTTGCTTTGATGCATACAGTATAGCACATTTTCAACGCAAAATCAAGCGAAAAACGTCGTTTTCGGGTATTGTGCGCGATTTTTAAGTTAAAAACCTTGACAAACGGGAAAACTTTCGGTATAATATCGTTTGTAACATAAAATTCACAAGTCGTTCTTTAATTTGTAAAAAACATGAACGCCCCACCCCCGCTACTAAAGAAAGGAAATGAAATCATGACGGAGATGGAGATCAAGACCCCCGAGATGACCGAGGAACTTGCCGCCGAGGCACCTCGTTATACGCCCCCAAAAAGAAAAAAGAGATGGGGCGACCGCAAGGACGGTCGCAGACTGCGCACGCTGCAGCCCATGACACGGCTCATGCCCTTTATCATGCCCCATCGCTACGACGCCTGCAATCTGTTTACGACCTCGTTCGACCTGACCGAGGCCGACCGCTACTGTCACAGAAAAAACCGCGAGGGCTTTGAGAATTTCAATTTCATGCATCTGCTGATCGCCGCCTACGTGCGTGCCGTGTCGCAGTATCCCGCCATCAATCGCTACATCAGCGGTCAGCGCGTGTACGCCCGCAACGAGATCACGGTGGTCATGACCATCAAAAAGAGCATGAAGATCGAGTCGCCCGACACCTGCATCAAGGTCACCTTCGCGCCCGACGATACGGCCGAGGAGGTTTATGAGAAGTTTAATCGCGTGGTGCAGCAAAATCAGGCGGACGAGCAGTCCAAGAGCGGCTTTGACAGCATCATGGATTTCTTCACCAAATTCCCCCGCCCGCTGCTGCGCGGCGCGGTGAGATTGGTCAAATGGCTGGATTATCACACCATCTGCGTGCTGCCCGACCTGCCCTTCTACGGCTCGATGATCATCACCAGCATGGGCTCGCTGGGCATTCCCGCCATCTACCACCATCTGTACGATTTCGGCAATCTGCCCGTCTTTTTGTCCTTCGGTAAGAAATACTTCAAGCCCGCGGTCCTTTCGGACGGCACGCCGACCCGTAAAAAGCATATCGACCTCAAGGTCGTGACCGACGAGCGCATTTGCGACGGATTTTATTACGCCGCCGCTTTCAAGTATATCAACAAGCTCATCGAGCACCCCGAAATGCTCGACGTGCGCCCTGAAAAGGTCGTTGAAGATATTGAATAATGAAAAAGATCCCGACGGACGAGTGCCGTCGGGATTTCTCTTTTCAGGGCTGATAGGTAATGCTTTCGCCGTCGCAGACGAATACGAGATCGCCCTCGCGGTCGGTGCGATAGACCTCGGCGCCTATGGCGGCATAGGCATCAAGCA
Organism: Eubacteriales bacterium; assembly: GCA_045543375.1. Classification (GTDB taxonomy): domain Bacteria; phylum Bacillota; class Clostridia; order Oscillospirales; family CAG-272; genus SIG644. The sequence continues at coordinate 6,339 of JAZQMI010000124.1, forward strand.
CACTTTGAATGGGGTGGCCGTACTTGTTGCCCTCTCCCACCGAAATGGCGATGATGTTGGGCGATACCTTTTGCAAAAAGGCGGTACTGCTGGACGTGTCCGAGCCGTGGTGACCTGCCTTGTAAAAATCACTTTGTAGCTCGGCGGCGCTGTATTTCGCTACGAGGTCCTTTTCGGACTCGCCCTCGCGGTTGCCCTCGGCGTCACCCGAGAACATCATGGACACCTCACCGAACGTCACGCGCAGTACGATGCTCTGGTCGTTGGTGTCGCTATAACGTTTCAGGGGACCGAGCACGCGGCAGCTCATCTCGCCGATGGAAAAGGTCAGGTCGGGAACCGCTTCGATAACGGTCGCGTCGCTTGCCTCCAGCGCCGTCAGCATGTCATTGTAGACACCCGTCGAGGCAACGATATCGGTCATCAGCATATTTTTGACGGTGTATTCACGCAGGATCATATCCGCGCCGCCGATGTGGTCGGAATGGTTGTGCGTGGCGACGAAATAATCCAGCGTGGTGATGCCGAGAGCGTCCAGATAATTCTTGAGTGCCGTTTCCGAGGCGGTCGTTCTCTCGCCTGCGTCGATGAGCATGTTGCCCTCAGGCGCGACGAGCAATATGGCGTCCGCCTGCCCGACGTCAATGACGTGAACGGATACCTCGCCGACAACGGCGGCGTTGCCTTGGTCGTTGTCCGGCGCGGGCGGCGTGCTCTCGGTCAGATAAGGATACAGAAAATATGCGAGAATGAGCAGAGCGGCCAGTAAAAGAGAACCGCCAAGACCTAATTTCTTCTTTTTGCGTCGTGCCATAACTACCTCCCATGCGACGAGTTGGTTTCTACATTATATATTATATAATAAACCCGCCGCGAAATCAAGTGCGACGAGGAAATTTGCTTACGCAAATTGCGTGTTTTGGTCAAAACATGCGAGAAAAGGGCAATTTGCTGTACAAAAGGAGCAATTCGGCTGATTTTGAAAAGAACTTTTTGTACAAAAGGTAGAAATTCGAACGATGCTTGACAAAACGAAGGGAAAATGATATAATATCATGTGTCTGTGTGTAAATCATGGGCAAATACTACCTTTGACAGCCTCATTTGAGGGATCAGCCCCTCGGGTGATTCTGTATATAAACATTAAATTTTCGAAGAAGGAGGAAAAAAGAGGAAAATGCCAACCTTTAACCAGCTTGTCAAGCAGGGTCGTCAGGATAAGCAGTATAAGTCCAAGGCGCCGGTTCTCCAGCACGGATTCAATACGCTTAGCAACTCCGCTACCGACCAGCACAGCCCTCAGAAGAGAGGCGTCTGCACCAAGGTTTCCACGACTACCCCCAAGAAGCCGAACTCGGCTCTGCGTAAGATCGCAAGAGTTCGTCTGACCAACGGTATCGAGGCAACCACCTATATCCCCGGCATCGGACACAACCTTCAGGAGCACTCCGTCGTCCTCATCAGAGGCGGCCGTGTACGTGACCTCCCCGGTGTTCGTTACCACATCATCCGCGGTACGCTCGATGCTCAGGGTGTCGCAAACCGTAACCAGAGCCGTTCCAAGTACGGCGCAAAGAGACCGAAGAAGAAGTAATTCAGCGCTTCGGTTTTAGGTATCAAGCAACCACTTGTAATACTTCGTCCCGTGTTAGACAAGTTCGAACAATTTAATGTTTATGACACTTCACCTAACCCTTGACGAGTGCTGACAGAAGAATGCTTTTGAGTACCTGTGAATTCATCTTAAAATTAATGAAGGAGGGAAGTACAGTGCCGAGAAGAGGTCGTATATCCAAAAGAGATGTATTGCCGGATCCGCTGTATGGTTCTAAGCTTGTAACCAAGCTGATCAACAACGTGATGTATGACGGCAAGAAGGGAGTTGCCCAGAAGATCGTGTACGATGCGTTCGCATCCATCGAGGCTTCGCAGGGTCAGAGCCCCCTTGAGGTTTTCCAGGCATGCCTCGAAAATATTATGCCTGTTCTGGAGGTTAAGGCTCGCCGCGTTGGCGGTTCCACCTACCAGGTTCCTATGGAAGTTCGTGCAGAGCGTCGTCAGACGCTTGGCCTGCGTTGGCTGATCGACGCAGCAAGAAAGCGCGGCGAACGCACCATGGCTGAAAGACTTGCCGCTGAGATCGTCGACGCTAAGAACAGCGCCGGTGCAGCGTTCAAGAAGAAGGAAGAGACGCACAGAATGGCAGAGGCCAACAAGGCGTTTGCTCATTACAGATATTGATATTAGAGGAGAGAGTTTATGGCAAGAGAATATTCCCTTGAAAACACCCGAAATATCGGTATCATGGCGCATATCGACGCAGGTAAGACGACGACGACCGAGCGTATCCTGTTCTACACCGGTAAGACGCACAAGATTGGTGAGACCCATGACGGTGCCGCTACCATGGACTGGATGGCTCAGGAGCAGGAGAGAGGTATCACCATCACTTCTGCAGCAACCACCTGCTACTGGAAGGGTAACCGTATCAATATCATCGACACCCCCGGACACGTTGACTTCACCGTAGAGGGCGAGCGTTCGCTGCGTGTTCTTGACGGTGCCGTCACCGTTCTTTGTGCAAAGGGCGGCGTCGAGCCTCAGTCTGAGACCGTTTGGCGTCAGGCTGACAAGTACAGAGTTCCCCGTATGTGCTATGTCAACAAAATGGATATCATGGGCGCAGATTTCTATCGCGTCGTTGGTATGCTCAAAGACAGACTGCACGCAAATGCAGTTCCGATCCAGCTTCCCATCGGTAAGGAGGCTGACTTCAAGGGCATCGTTGACCTGATGACCATGGAGGCTGACGTTTACTACGATCAGATCGGTAAGGATGTCCGCGTGGAGGAGATCCCCGCAGACATGAAGGAAAAGGCCGAGGAGTACCGTAAGGCAATGATCGAGTCGATCTGCGAGACCGACGAGGATCTGTTCGAGCGCTTCTGCATGGATGAGGAAATCTCCATCGACGAGCTCAAGGCAGCACTTCGTAAGGCTTGTATCGACAACAAGATCGTTCCCGTCGTTTGCGGTTCTTCCTACAAGAACAAGGGCGTTCAGAAGATGATCGACGCTGTCGTCGACTTCATGCCTTCGCCCGTTGACGTTCCCGCAATTAAGGGTGTGAACCCCGACAGCGGCGAGGAGGAGGAAAGACCCTCTTCCGACGCAGAGCCCTTCTCGGCTCTTGCATTCAAGATCATGACCGACCCGTACGTCGGTAAGCTCTGCTTCTTCCGTGTCTACTCCGGCTCGGTTGCCACCGGCACCAACGTCTGGAACTCGACCAAGGATAAGAAGGAGAGATTCGGTCGTATCCTGCAGATGCACGCAAACGAGAGAAGCGACCTCGAGATCTGCTACTCCGGCGATATCGCAGCAGTCGTTTCCACTAAGTACACCACGACCGGTGACACCTTCTGTGACGAGGCTCACCCGATCATTCTCGAGTCCATGGAGTTCCCCGAGCCTGTTATTCGTCAGGCCGTAGAGCCCAAGACCCGTGCAGGTCAAGAAAAGATGGGTATTGCTCTGGCAAAGCTTGCTGAGCAACACCCCACCTTCCGTACCTACACTGACGAGGAGACCGGCCAGACCATCATCGCAGGTATGGGTGAGCTTCACCTTGAGATCATCGTCGACAGACTTCTGCGCGAGTTCAAGGTCGAGGCAAACATCGGTAAGCCTCAGGTTGCCTACAAGGAGACCATCCGCAAGCAGGTCGACCACGAGTGCAAGTACAAGAAGCAGTCCGGTGGTTCGGGTCAGTACGCTCACGTTAAGATGATCGTCGAGCCCAACGAGACCGGTAAGGGTTACGAGTTCGTTAACTCGGTTACGGGCGGTGCAATTCCGAAGGAGTTCATCGAGCCCACCAATGCAGGTATCCAGGGTGCTATGCAGAACGGTGTTCTGGCAGGCTACAACGTCGTTGACGTTAAGGTTACTCTGTACGACGGTTCCTACCATGAGGTCGACTCGTCCGAGATGGCGTTCAAGATCTGCGGTTCCATGGCCTTTAAGGAGGCTATGAGACGCGCTGATCCCGTTCTGACCGAGCCGATCATGAAGGTCACCACCATCACGCCCGATGATTATCTGGGTGACGTTATCGGTGACTTCAACTCCCGCCGTGGTGAGATCCAGTCCATGGAGCCCGGCATGGGTGCTACCGAGGTTCACGCTTTCGTGCCTCTGTCTGAGATGTTCGGTTACGCAACCGATCTGCGTTCCAAGACGCAGGGCCGTGCACAGTACGCTATGGAGCCTTACGGCTTTAAGCAGGTGCCCAAGTCCATCCAGGAGGAGATCATCTCCGCCCGCAGCAAGAACAACTGATCTTGCTCACACCTTTAAGCGCAATTAAAACAAAATAAACAAATCAAAATTTAAGTAAACGGAGGAATTTCAAAATGGCAAAGTCTACATTTGAAAGAACTAAGCCCCACGTAAACATTGGTACCGTCGGTCACGTTGACCACGGTAAGACCACTCTGACCGCTGCTATCACCAAGACCCTTTCTCTGAAGCAGGGTAACGTCGAGTTCCTGAGATACGATCAGATCGACAACGCTCCCGAGGAGAAGGCACGTGGTATCACAATTAACACCCGTCACGTTGAGTACGAGACCGACAACCGTCACTACGCTCACGTTGACTGCCCCGGCCACGCCGACTACGTTAAGAACATGATCACCGGTGCTGCACAGATGGACGGCGCAATCCTCGTCGTTGCAGGTACCGACGGTCCTCTGCAGCAGACCCGCGAGCACGTTCTGCTCGCTCGTCAGGTTGGCGTTCCCGCAATCGTTGTCTTCATGAACAAGTGCGACCTCGTTGACGATGACGAGCTGCTTGACCTTGTTGAGATGGAGATCCGCGATCTGCTGTCCTCTTACGAGTTCCCCGGCGACGATCTTCCCATCGTTCGCGGTTCCGCTCGTGACGCTCTGGAGTCTGCTAGCACCGATCTTTCTTCGCCTGAGTACGCTCCTATCCTCGAGCTCATGGCTGCTGTTGACGAGTACATTCCTACTCCCGAGCGCCAGGCTGACCTCGACTTCCTGATGCCCGTCGAGGACGTATTCTCCATC
>JAZQMI010000125.1:0-5424 GCA_045543375.1 Eubacteriales bacterium
CCACGTCAACCTCGGCTTCTCGGGCAGCGCGCAGGGCGAGCCGTGTCTGGCCGACTTCATCAACACGCTGGACATGAGCGTATTCGTGTTGGACTATGACAATAACGCCCCGACGCCCGACCATCTGCGTGCCACGCACGAACCGTTTTTCCTTCGCGTACGTGAGTACCACCCTACCCTGCCCATCGTGCTGATAACCCGTCCGCAGGTCAATCCCTCCAAGGATGCCGATGAGCGTCGCGACATCATTCGCGCAACCTATGAAAATGCACTCGCGCGCGGCGACCGCAACGTGTATTTCATTGACGGCGGTGAGTTTTTCGGCGAACGCGACCGCCAGTTCTGCACCGTGGACGGCGTTCACCCCAACGATCTTGGCTTTGCCCGCATGGCGGACGTCGTTGAGCCGGTGATACGGGAGATACTGGAAAAATAAATAAATAACCCCCCGCATAGCGGGGGGTTATTTATTCGTATATTTTGCCGTTTTCACTTGACTTTTGTCGATCGTCCTGGTATAATAGTTGCATTGTAAACTGTTGCATTCACAACAATTCAAGAAGGAGGGCGTTGCATGTTAAAATTCATGAAAATGCTCAACAACATCAGCCGCTCGCAAGCCATTTATCGGCGCGCGCGTATCTCGGCCGACGACCTGCACAGCGGGCACTACGCCTTTGTGCTTGCCATCTGCCGCGAGCCGGGGCGCTCGCAGGAGGAGCTGGCGCGCGAGCTGTGTCTGAACAAGAGCACGGTGGCGCGGAGCCTGACCTGTCTTGAGGAGCGAGGCTATATTCAGCGGCTGCCGCTACCAAGCGACAAGCGGCAATTTTCGGTCTATCCGACCGAAAAAATGCTCGACGTGCTCCCCGAGGTGCGCGCGGCTTCCGCTGACTGGATGACGCTGCTCTCCGAGGGCATTCCGCAGGACGAGCTTGACGTATTTGATTCGGTGCTGGAGCGTATGCAAGCACGCGCCAGAGAGATCGTGGAGGGACAAGAAGAAAGCAAATGAAGTGGGTTTTAAAATATTTATCACCGCTTGGCAAAAGGATCGCCGTCGGTATTACGGTCAAGATCATCGCCACGCTCGCAGAGCTGATGATCCCCTTTTTGCTCAGCTACATTCTTGAGCACGTCATCGTGACGGGCGAGGCATCGAGCATCATTTGGTATGGCGCGGTCATGGCGGCGTGTGCCGTCGTTGCCTGCGTGGGCAACATCATTGCCAACCGCATGGCGGCCAAAACGACCATGATCTTCTCGACGCACATGAGAAGAGATCTGTTTTCAAAAACGTTGCATTTGTCGGCGCGAGCCACCGACCGCTTTACCATTCCGTCGCTCGAATCGCGCATCACCTCGGATACCTACAACGTGCAGAACTTTGTCGGCATGATGCAGCGCATGGGCATTCGTGCACCCATCTTGCTGATGGGCGGAACGGTCATCACGCTGCTGATGGACCGACGCCTTGCACTCGTTATGATCGCCACGCTTCCGCTCATTTTCATCGTCGTGTACGGTGTTTCGCGCATGGGCGTGCCGCTGTACACCAAGGTACAGCAATCGGTGGACGGCATGGTGCGCGTTGTCCGCGAGGACGCACAGGGTATCCGCGTCATCAAAGCACTATCCAAGGTGGATTACGAAAATGCGCGCTATGACAAGGCCAACGCGACGCTCAAGCAGAGCGAAACCCGTGCGGGCGTCATCATGGGCGTGGTCAATCCCATCATGACGCTGCTCATGAACGGCGGTATCGTAGCCGTTATCGCAAGCAGTGCCTATTTCGTATCCGAGGGGCTTTCCTCGGCGACGACCGTCATTGCTTTTATGCAATACTTCACGCTCATTTCGATGGCCATGATGACGCTGTCGAGAATGTTCGTCATGTACACCAAGTGTGCCGCTTCCGCGCGACGCATCTCGCTTGTCATGCAATGTGAAAGTGAGCTGGCGCTGTGTCCCGATGACGGTCGTGGCGACCCTTCGCTTCACATCAGCTTTGAGAACGTCAGCTTTTCGTATTTGGGCAAAAAGGATAACGTCAAAAACGTATCCTTCGCGCTCAAAAGAGGGCAGACGCTTGGTATCATCGGCGCGACAGGCAGCGGTAAATCGACCATTCTGCGTCTGCTCATGCGCTTTTACGACGTGGGCTCGGGAATTATCCGCATCAACGGTCGCGACGTGCGTTCGTATACGCAGAGCGAGCTGAGTGCCATGTTTGGCGTGGTGTTCCAGAACGACTTTTTGTATGCGGACACGATTGAAGAAAACATTCGGTTCGGTCGTGACATTTCCACCGAGGACATCATCAAGGCGGCCGAGATCGCCCAGGCGCACGACTTTATCACCTCGTTTGCCGAGGGATATGCGCACAGCGTATCGACGGGCGGCACCAATCTCTCGGGCGGTCAGCGCCAACGCGTGCTTATCTCGCGCGCCATTGCGGGACACCCCGACATTCTGGTGCTGGACGACTCGTCCTCGGCGCTGGACTACAAGACCGACGCAAATTTGCGTCTGGCACTCTCGAGTGCCCTGCCTGACTCGACCGTCATCACGGTGGCGCAACGCGTCAGCTCGGTCAAAGGCTGTGATCTCATTCTCGTCATCGAGGACGGCGAGATCATCGGCTGCGGTCAGCACGAGCATCTGATGTCGAGCTGTCCCGAATACAAAGAGATCAGCGACTCGCAGATGGGAGGTGCCTTCCTTGAATAATGCACACGCAAGAATGGCAAGGTCCGCGGGCCCCGAGAAAAAAGGCTTCAACAAGGGCATTTTCCTGCGCCTCGGCAAATACGTGCTCGGGCAATGGCCGCTGTTCATTCCCGCTCTGCTCCTGACGCTTGGCGCCAACCAGCTCTCGCTGCTCGGTCCCAAATATTCGGGCGCTGCGATCGACGCGATCGAGCTCAAAAGCGGCGTAGACTTCCCCACCGTCTGGCAAAACGTAACCCTCATGCTGGGCTGCTACGTGATATCCGCCATTTTGTCCTACGCGCTGTCGGTCATTATGATCCACCTCAGCCAACGCATCATTTATAAGATGCGCCGTCAAGTATTTGAAAGACTGACCACGCTACCCGTCAGTTATTTCGACACTCACGCAACGGGAGATATCATCAGCCACCTATCCTACGACATCGACACCATCAACGCGACGCTCTCGCACGACGTCATTCAGGTCATGACCAGTATCTATACCGTCGTGGGCTCGCTCATTTTCATGTGGAAGATCTCCCGCCCCATGATACTGATCTTCGCGCTGACCGTTCCCGTGTCCATTCTGTTCACGCGCTACCGCTCCAAGTTCGTTCGCCCGCTGTTCCGCGCCAGAGCCAAAAAATACGGCGAGCTCAACGGCTTTGCCGAGGAGATGCTGACGGGCTCGCGCACCATCTCGGCCTACGGGCGTCAAGAGGAGATCTCGTCGCGCTTCAACACCATCAACGACCAGGCCATGGACGCTTTCTACCGCGCCGAATATCAGGCGGCCATGCTGTTCCCGTCCATCAACCTCATCAATAACATCTCGCTGTCGCTGGTTGCCGTCATCGGCGGAATTCTCTATATGTACTCGCAAAACGGCACCATCCTTGAAAATTCCATGCTGTTCATCACGCTGGGTGGCGTGGGTCAGTTCGTGCAGTATTCGCGCAAGTTTGCAGGTCCCATCAATGAGTTCTCCAACATTCTGCACGAGTTCCAGTCGGCCTTTTCGGCCGCCGAGCGCGTGTTCACCGTGCTGGACGAAGCACCCGAAAAGGAGGACGCCCCCGACGCCGTTGCTCTGCAGGAGGTCAAGGGTGACGTCACGCTGGACAACGTGACCTTCGGCTATACGGCGGACAAGACCGTGCTGAAAAACGTGACGGTCAACGCCGCGCGCGGTCAGACGGTCGCCATTGTCGGACCGACGGGTGCGGGCAAGACGACCATCATCAATCTGCTCATGCGCTTTTACGATGCACAAGGCGGTGAGATCCGCATTGACGGCATGCCGTCGGTGAGCATCAAGCGCGCCGATCTGCGCCGCGCCTTCACCATGGTGCTTCAGGACACCTGGCTGTTCTGCGGCAGCATTTATGACAACATCGTCTACGGTCGCGAGGACGCCACGCCCGAGGAAGTCTACGAAGCCGCCAAAAAGGCCAAGATCGCCTCGTACATCGAGAGCCTGCCCGACGGCTACGACACCGTGCTCTCGGACGACGGCGTGAACATTTCCAAGGGTCAGAAGCAGCTCATCACCATCGCGCGTGCATTCCTTTCGGGTGCGCCGCTGCTCATTCTCGATGAGGCGACCTCCAACGTCGACTCGCGCACCGAGATACAGATCCAGACGGCCATGACCGATCTGATGAAGGACAAGACCTGCTTCATCATTGCCCACCGCCTGTCCACCATTCAGAATGCGGATACCATTCTGGTGGTCAAGGACGGTGCCATCATCGAGCAAGGCAACCACGACGAGCTGATGTCGCAGGGTGGTTTTTACTACTCGCTCTACCACTCGCAGTTCCATTGACAAAAAAGCACCCCATTCCGACAAAGTCGGAATGGGGTGGACTTTAATGATAACGGCGAATCATGAGCTTTTTCAGCAGCTCGGAGAGCGGCAGGATCAAAAGTCCCACGCAAAAATTACCGATGCCGTGCAGTACGTCAAACGGAATTCCCGCGGCGATCCAGGCAAGCATCTGCTCCCACGTGAAGCCAAACATGAGTGCTTGCACAGGCGCGTACAGCGCACCGAAGGCAAACCCATGAAGCGAACACACGACGGGATAGACGATGCACGCCACCCCTTTGGGCATGTTGCGCGGCAGCAGCATGGTAACCCCCCACAGTATCGTCCAGATATAGAGGTAGGGCACCCACCACATGGAAAAACCGGCGTACAATCCGTTGAGCAGTACGTACACGTAGATGGGAATGAGTGCTTTTTTGCGAAACACGACGGTCGAGGTCATGATCAACGTTCCGAGCAGGTGAATGTTGGGCAGGGCCTCCATGATGAGTTTGGAGCAAAACATGAGCGTTCCGAGCATGGCAAAGACGACCATCTCGCGCACGCTGATGAATGCGAGCCGTCCGCTTTGATTATTTCGTGTAAGCAAGCTGATATACCGCGTTCTCGTCGATCTCGGTCATGTCCACACCGGTCATGCCGTACTCGCCGTTGATATAGAAGGCCCAATAGCTCTGGTCCACGTCGTAGTCGGCGGTGATGCCATTGACCGCTTTGATATACATGCCGTAAGGTCCCGCCTCACCCGTGATCAAGCCGTGCTCAAGCAGCGCCGCGCCGACGGTATCCTTGTCGGTGTGAATGGTAAAGGTGACGAGCTGCTCCTCAACGGCGACCTCGACCGTGACGGTCTTCGCTCCCGTGCCGAACTCGGTGTCCTT
>JAZQMI010000126.1:0-31472 GCA_045543375.1 Eubacteriales bacterium
ACGGGCGGCAGGTTGCCGCCTCTGTTATTCTTCATATTATAACACCCTCTTGCGTAAGCGACAAGAGTTTTTGGCGAAAATATGGGGAAATAATTTACAATTTGTATATTTGAAGTAAGATAATACAGAATATTATGACGAAACCCTTTGCAATACGGCGGTGAAAGTGATAGAATAAGGAAGAATCAAAAAGGAGGATGCAAGTATGAAACGAGCGGTTATTACGGTGATCGGTCACGACGCGGTCGGTATTCTGGCGGCGGTATCGGGCCTTTGCGCCGAACATAAGGTTAACGTGCTTGAGGTGACCCAGTCGGTGCTTCAGGATATGTTTGCGATGATTATGATGGCGGACGTCACCGCCTGCGATATTCCGTTTGCCGATTTTGGCGAGCAGCTGGCGGTGATCGGTCGCGAGCGCAGTCTGTCGGTGCAAGCGGTCAACGCCGAGGTGTTCGACGCGATGCACACCATCTAAGGAGAATGCGACTATGCTCAATGCACACGATATTTTAGAAACCATTCACATGATCCAGGACGAAAACCTGGACGTGCGTACCATCACGATGGGTATCTCGCTTCTGGATTGCGCCCACAGCGATCTGTCGGTCACCTGCGACAAGGTGTACGACAAGATCACCCGTTATGCGGAGCATCTGGTCAAGACGGGCGAGGACATTGAAAAAAGATACGGCGTTCCCATCGTCAACAAGCGTGTATCCATCACGCCCGCATCGCTCATCGGCGGCAATCTCACCCCCGACGGATATCTGCATCTGGCGCACACGCTGCAAAAGGCAGCCAAAACGCTGGGCATCAACTTCATCGGCGGTTTTTCCGCCCTTGTACATAAGGGCTACACCCAGAGCGACCACAATCTGATCTCGGTCATTCCCCAGGCACTGGCCGAAACCGAAACCGTTTGCTCGTCGGTCAACGTAGCAACCACCAAGGCAGGCATCAATATGGACGCCGTCGCCGAGATGGGACACGTCATCAAAAAATGCGCCGAGCTGACGGCGGATAAGGACTGCATCGGTGCGGCCAAGCTGGTCGTATTTGCCAACGTGCCCGAGGATAACCCCTTTATGGCGGGTGCTTTCCACGGCGTGGGCGAGCCCGACTCGGTCATCAACGTGGGCGTTTCGGGACCCGGTGTCGTGGCGTCAGCCATCAAGCGTGCCGGCGATTGCGACCTTTCCGAGCTTGCCGACGTGATCAAAAAGACGGCGTTCAAGATCACCCGTGTCGGTCAACTGGTTGCCAGCGAAGCCGCTCGCGCCCTTGACACGCCTTTTGGTATTATCGACCTCTCGCTTGCCCCCACCCCTGCCATCGGCGACTCGGTCGCGCATATTCTGGAAGGCATGGGACTGGAGAGCTGCGGCGCACACGGCACGACAGCCGCGCTCGCTATGCTCAACGATGCCGTCAAAAAGGGCGGTGTCATGGCCTCGTCGCACGTTGGCGGACTTTCGGGTGCCTTCATTCCCGTGTCTGAGGACGCCGGCATGATCGCGGCCGTAGAGAGAGGCGCGCTGTCCATCGAAAAGCTGGAGGCCATGACCGCCGTTTGCTCGGTCGGCCTTGACATGATCGCCATTCCCGGCGACACGCCCGACGCCGTCATCAGCGGCATCATTGCCGACGAGATCTCGATCGGCGTAGCCAACACCAAGACGACGGCCGTCCGCCTCATTCCCGCCATCGGCAAGGGCGTCGGCGACAGCCTCAATTTCGGCGGTCTGCTCGGCTACGCGCCCATCATTAAGCTCAACGAGCATTCGCCCGAGAAATTCATCTCGCGCGGCGGACGTGTTCCCGCCCCCATCCACAGTCTGAAGAACTGATATGCAGCCGATCGAAATTTTTGCACAGGTGCTCGGCATGGTCGGCATGGTCATCAATATTTTGTCCATGCAATGCAGAAAAACACGCGGCGTGATCATCATGCTGCTGATCGGATCGTCCTTTTTCGGCGTCAGCTATTTTCTGCTCGGCTCGTACGCCGGTGCGCTCATGAATGTGTTCAGCATCTTTCGTTCGGTCTATCTTTTGGTGGACAAGCGCAAGGCAAAGCCTTCCCAGATCATCGTCCTGATGACCGTCCTTGTCGTCTGCGGCGCCGCAGGCCTTTACTCGGACGGCTGGATTGCCCTGTTGCCGCTGTTTGCTCAAGTGGCAACGACGTTGGGTATGTGGTTCCGAAACGGTGCCAAGCTGCGCATCTTGCAGATCACCCTCGCTTCGCCGCTGTGGTTGATCAATAACGTTATCGTATTTGCCATCGGCGGTATTTTGTGCGAGCTGTTCGTCATTTGCTCGACACTCATCTCCATTCGCCGCTTCGGGTGGAAATATCTCAAGCAAAGCGACTGAACGACCATATGAAAGGACAAGTGCCATGCCCGAACAAATCCATGAAAATCTGATCGCCCACGGCGGCGACAATTCCGCTTTGGCGGAATTGTCCTGCGCGGCGCTGGCCTATCTTGGTGACAGCGTGCTGGAACTGCTCACGCGCGAACACCTGATCGCATCGGGGCTCTCGACCGCCGCGCACCTCAACACGGCGGCTCGAAACTTCGTTACCGCTCCCGCGCAAGCCGCGGCCATGAAGAATATTCTTGCCGTCCTTGACGAGGCAGAGGCCGCCGTGTTCCGCCGTGGGCGCAACAACGTGCATGCCAACGTGCCCAAGCGCGCCAGCGTTTCCGAATACCGCACGGCGACCGGCATGGAAGCGCTCTTTGCTTATCTGTATCTGCAAGGAAACATCGCGCGAGCCAGAGAACTATTCGCCATCGGCTACCCCGACCCTGTCGAGGTGCCCAAGGAGATCAAATAAGACAGACGGCGGGAGCAAGCCTGCCTATCCATCAAATACAAAGGAGAACACCACCATGAGCGAAGCCTGGAGAAACAACACAGTTGAAGCCAAAAACCAACTCAAGGATACCGATCTTGTGACCTTCATCAACCCCGAGGGCAGCCCTAAGTTTATGTTCCTTGGCAACTCGATCACCAAACACGCCCCCAAGGAGGAGATCGGTTGGTATGGCGATTACGGCATGGCCGCCTCGTGTGAGGAGAACGACTACGTCCACCTCATGATGTCCGCCATTCGCAAAAAGCACCCGAATGCCGCTTTTTGTATCACGCAGGGCTACCGTTGGGAAGCAGAATACTGGAACGACAGCTCCTATCACTATTTCGAGGTCGCTCGTTCCTTTGCGCCTGACGTGCTGTTCTTCCGCATCGGTGACAACGTCCGCTACGAACGGTTGGACGAAGGTCACGATCTGGTTGCGGGCACCGAGGCCTATCTGAAATTCCTGTCCTCGCCCAACACCAGCATTATTTACTCCACCTGCTTCTGGACACGAAAAAAGGTGGACGACGAGTTCCGCAAGGTAGCAGAACGCGCCGGCAAACCCATCGTCGAGCTGGGTGATCTGGGCGACAATCCCAAAATGAGAGCCGAAGGGCTGTTCGAGCACGCAGGCGTGGCGTGGCATCCGGGCGACGAGGGCATGAGATGCCTCGCCGAGCGACTGCTGGCCGCATGGGAAGCGGAAAACGCTTCAAAATAAACTGAAAAACGTAAAGGAGCATCAAAAAATGAACCATCCCATTGTAAAAATCCACGTCCGCGATCTGGGCGTCATGACCGCCGAGCTGTACCCCGAAAAGGCACCCAAGACGGTTGAAAACTTTGTCAATCTGGTCAAGACCGATTTTTACAACGGTCTGATCTTCCACCGCGTCATCGCCGGCTTTATGATCCAGGGCGGCGGCTACACCGAGGCGTTTGAGGACAAGGACACACCCTCCATCAAGGGCGAATTCAAGGCCAACGGCTTTATGGATAACGACCTGGGTCACGCACGCGGCGTGCTGTCCATGGCGCGCACGGCCGACCCCAACTCGGCGTCCTCGCAGTTTTTCATCATGCACGCCAACGCGCCGCATCTGGACAGCCAGTACGCCGGCTTCGGTATGCTGACCGACGGCTTTGACGTGCTCGACGCCATCGCATCGACCAAAACGGGACGCTACGGCTACTTCTCCGACGTGCCCCGCAGCCCCATCGTCATCGACCGCATGGAGCTTGTCGAGGAATAATCGACCGCGCAAAAAGGCTTGCCGCCACGGCAAGTCTTTTTCTTTTGCTTTCAGCACGATTTTTTGCACTTTTTGCCTCTTTTGTGTTTACAAACGCTTAAAACTATGGTATACTAATATAATCCTATTATATAATGAAGAATTATACCCTGCCGCGCCCCCCGGTGCGGAATGAGGAGCCTTGATATGAACCAATCTCAAAACCCGTCGCGCGTGTCATTTCGACTGGTGCCCGACCCCAATCCGTGGGCGGACCCTCCGACGCTGCCGCGACTGTCCCACATGGGCGCGCTGCTGCTGTGTCTGTTCGTGCTGGCCTGCGCCGTTTATCCGGTCGCACCCGCCTCAAGCATTTACACAGGCATCATGCTGCTGTGCTGCGTCACTGTCTATATTGCCGCCGTCCGATCTGTTTTGCCTTGCCTTGCGGCGCTGCTTGTCTTTTTACTCGGCACGCTGTCGGGCTCACTCACGGGCGGAACGATCGCGCTGTGCTTGCTCTGTGCTGTGGCTTTCGGCGCGTATCTGATCTGCACCGTTCGCTCGTGGTATCTGTTGATCGTGCCCGCACTCGCCTACGTGGCGGCGCTTGTGCTGTCGGGTGACGCGTTTGTCGCGCTCGTCGCGCTCATCGCCTTTCCCGCGGCCGGCATTCTTGCTTACGCCATCATGCAAAACAGCGGTCGCGTCGGTACCATTTGCGCGACCTCGGCCGTCTTCGGTCTTTGCGCTGTGTTTGCGCTTGCCCTTTTGTGGTATCGCACGGGCGGTGCGCTCTCGCTTGAGGAGCTTAAGACGCTGCTATACGAGGTGCGTGAGCAGCTCATCGTGACCATGCAAGAGAGCGAATACGTTACCATACTGCAACAGTCGATCCAAGATATGCGTCTGACGGGCATCGACGCCAACACGATCATCCGCACGGGCGTTGAGCTTGGCTTTGCGCTGCTGCCCGCCGCACTTGTGACGGTGTGCAACGTGTTCGGCTACGCCGCGCAGCTCACGTGTACGCGTGCCTTTGCCGGCACGGGCATGAAACGACTGATGACGCGCGTGTCGCAGTTGTTCGTTCTGAGCGTTCCTTCAGCCATTATATTTTTGGTCTGCGCCGTTGCCACGATGTTTACCAACACGCTCGCTCTTGGCGGTGCCGTCGTTACCAATCTGCTTCTGATCCTGCTGCCCGGCATGTGCTTGGTCGGCATCTTCAAGCTGATCGCCGACGTGCGCACCCGTCGCGCACCGCTCATGCTGCTGCTTATGCTTGCGGCACTGCTGTTTGCCCCCGCGTTTTTGATCTTCGGTCTGGCACTCTCGGGTGCAATGACCACGCTGCTGCGTCCCCTCTTTACCCGCATGATGCTGATGTCGCATATGCAAGACAAGAACGACCCATCCGACAAGGATGAATAAATAACCTCTGCCAAAAAGGAGGAGCTTTTATGCAAAACAAGTCAAAAAATCCAACGCACGGCGCGGCGGACGCCCGACTGCCCTTCGCTCTCAGCGTTGCGATCAGCGTCGTGGCACTCTTGTGTCTGACGGTGCTCTCTTATCTTCACGACCCCGAGGGCAATCTTGCTCTGTACGCCGCCGTATTGCTGGCCTTTGACCTTGCCGTGTGCGGCATCATGCTGTGCGCCTACATCTTCCGCGTGCACCGTCTGCGTGAGGTTCAGGCCGTGGCTGACGATATGAGTGCCGACATTTACGACGTGTTCAAATACGTCATTGATCTGCCCTACGCCGTGTCTGATGCCAAGGGCAACGTCAAGGTCATCAACCGCGCCATGCAGGATATCCTCGGGCTCAAGTCACCCATCTGCAACACGCCCTTGTCTACCTTCTGCTCCATTTCGATGCAAGATATCATACGCTCGACAGGCGAGCCCTATGAGCTGCGTCACGCCCGCGCGCTGGACGCGCAGGGTGAGGTTGTGCCCGGTGCACACGGCTTCCACGTGCGCCTTGGCGACCGCCGCTACGAGCTGTTCGCGCACGCCATGAGATTGCGCGGTCAGGATTATTACCTGATTACTTTCCACGATGTGTCCGACTATCTGGAGCTGCGTGAGAAGATGGAGCGTGAGAGCCCCATCGTCGCTTACATCGTGCTGGACAATTTGCAGGAGTTGGCACAGTATATCCGTGTCAGCTACCGCTCGGCGGCCAACGAGATCGAAAACCTGCTCAAGGAATGGGCGGGCGAGATGGGCGGTATGCTGCGTGAGTACGACCGTGACAAGTTTATGATGCTGTGCTCGGCCGAGGCGTTGCAGCGCTGCATCGAAGACAACTTCAGCATTATGAACCGCGTCCGCGCCGTCAAGCTGGGCGACAACAGCTTCCCCGTCACCATTTCGATGGGTATTGCCGCCGTAGGCGGTTCGTTCAAGGCGCGTGAGGCCGCGGCCAGCGCAGCCCTTGATATCGCGCTTCAGCGCGGCGGCGACCAAGTCGCCATCAAGCGTGCCGACGGCATTTCGTTCTTTGGCGGTCGCGTCAAGACCATGCAAAGCAACACGTCCATCATCTCGCGCGTCAATTCCAACCAGCTTTGCGCGCTCATGGCGCAGGCGGGCAACATTATCATCATGGGTCACCGCAACCCCGACTTCGACGCCATCGGCGCTTGCGTGGGTACGGCAAGACTGGCCATGTGTGCCGTTGGCAACAAAAAGACGCCCATCCATATCGTCATGAACCGTTCGTGTGCGGATTTCCGTATCTGCGCCGAGCATTTGTCCACCAACGCGCTGTACGACGATCTGTTCGTCGATGCACACGACGCGCAGGACCTCGTCCGCTCGGATTCGCTGCTGATCATCGTTGACGCCAACAACGTGGGCATCGTCGAGGCGCCCGACGTGGTCAAAAACGTGGCCAACGTGGCCATCATCGACCACCACCGTCAGTACGAGGTGTTCGATTTTGCTCCCGTGCTCAGCTATATCCACCCCTCGGCCTCCTCGTGCTGCGAGCTGATCGCCGAGATGATCGAACAGAGCCCCTACGCCGACGCGCTTCGCAAGGAGGAGGCAACGCTGCTGCTTGCGGGCATCATGCTCGACACCAAGAATTTCACCCACTCGACGGGTGCACAGACCTTCTCTGCCGTGCATTATCTGTACGCCAAGGGCGCGCACACCAACGTCACGCGACTGTTCTTCTACGAGTCGCTTGACGAGCTGATCACCGCCAGCGATTTTGGCTCACGCACGCGCATCTACCGCGACCGCATCGCCATCACCTGGCTCGGCTCGGATCAGCACCGATCGAGCAATGTCAACGAGAGAATTGCAGCCGCCAAGGCTGCCGACCGACTGCTCACCGTGCGCGGCATCGACGCCTCGTTCGCGCTGGTCAGCAGCGGCGACGCCGTCAGCATCTCGGCTCGCTCGGGTGACACCATCAACGTCCAGATCATCATGGAAAAGCTGGGCGGCGGCGGTCACTTCGACATGGCGGGCGCACAGATCAAGAGCACGACGCTCACCTACGCCTGCGAGCTGCTCAAGGGCGCCATCGACGACTATCTTGACCACGATCTCGCAGACGATAAATAACTTCGCACTGACCAAAATATAAAAGTTTTCGCCCGCCTTTTTGAAGAAAAAATCCCGTTGCACCATAAGGGGAAACCCCACTTGTGGTTTCCCCTCTGCTCCGCGCTTGCGCGGAGCATTCACCCCTTCGGGCGCTTCTGAAGCATAGGAGATTTCGCCCTCTGCGGAGGGCGACAAGGGCTTTGCCCTTGACCCACGAGCCTTTTGAAAAAGGCTCGATCGAAAACTTTTCACATGAGCTCGCCATGAGGCAAGCAATTCATCCTAAATTTATAAAAACCAACCCCAAAGGAGAATATACACATGAAAGTCATTTTACTGCAAGACGTCAAATCTCAAGGCAAAAAGGATCAAATCATCAACGTATCCGACGGCTATGCCACCAACTTCCTGTTTCCCAAAAAGCTCGCCAAGCCCGCCGACGCCCAGAGCCTGAACGATATCAAAAACAAAAAGGCTGCCGAGGAGCACCGCATCGCTGTGGAGCGCGCCGAGGCCAAGGCAACGGCTGAAAAGCTGGAGGGCATCATGCTCAAGCTGCCCGCATCGTCGGGTGCTGACGGCAAGCTGTACGGCTCGATCACGTCCAAGGACATTGTCGAGGCGCTCGCCGCGCAGGCAGGCATTACCATCGACAAGCGCAAGATCCTCTCCGACGAGCCTATCCGCACCTACGGTGCCTATACGCGTGAGGTCAAGCTGTTCCAGGACGTGGTCGGCAAGATCCACCTGACCGTTTGTGAGAAAAAATAAGACGAAACAAGGAGTCCTATCTTCATGGATGCCAACATTTTAGATCGCAAGCTTCCCTTCTCCATGATCGCCGAGCAGTCGCTTCTTGGCTCGGTGCTGGTCGATCCCGAATGTCTGAACGAGTTGACCGAGCTGGTCAGTGCCGATGATTTTTATCTCGCCGAGCACAAGCAAATCTTCCTTGCCATGCGCGAGCTGTACATGGCCAACCACGCCATCGACGTGGTCACGCTCATCGAAGCTCTCGTGCGTGCGGGCGTATACGATAAGTCGGGCGGAGAACAATATATCCGTACCATTGCCGAGGTCGTGCCGGGCGTGCAAAACGCCAAGGACTACGCCAAGATCGTGCGCGACAAGAGCCGCGCGCGTCAGATCATTGACATCTGCGGCGAGGTATCCGAGATCGCCTACTCCGAGCAGGAGGAGGTCGAGCACACCATTGAATACGCCGAGGCGAAAATTTTCGATCTGGCGCAGGGACGCGACACCAAGAGCTTCCGCCACATCAGCGAGGTCATTTTGTCCGTTTATTCTCATTTGCAGGAGCTTGCCACCGACAAGGCCGCCGCGCAGGGTACGCCCACCGGATTTTCGGGTCTTGACCACGTGCTGGCCGGCATGGGCAAGGGCGACTTCGTGCTGGTCGGCGCACGCCCCGGTATGGGTAAGACGTCGTTTGCGCTGAACATTGCGACCAACGTCGCGCAGTCGACCAAGAAAAAGGTCTGCATTTTCTCGCTTGAGATGTCTGCCGAGCAGCTTGTCAACCGTATTCTCGCCAGCGAAGCCATGATCGACAGCTACGCGCTGCGCAATGGCACGCTGACGCCCGAGGAATGGACGCACCTTGCCGAGGCAAGCTCGCGTCTTTCGGGCTGTGATATTCTCATCGACGATACGCCCGGCATCACCGTTTCGGGCATGAAGGGTAAGCTGCGCCGCGTGGCCAACAACTTAGGTCTTGTCGTCATCGACTATCTGGGTCTTATGACCTCGGACAAGAGGATCGACAACCGTGTCAATGAGATCGGCGATATCACGAGAAACCTCAAGATCATGGCAAAAGAGCTGGGCGTGCCCGTGCTCTGCTGCGCACAGCTTTCGCGTGGTACCGAGGGTCGAACCGACAAGCGCCCGATGCTGTCCGACCTGCGTGACTCGGGTTCGATCGAGCAGGATGCCGACTGCGTCATTTTCCTTTATCGCGACGAATATTATAAAACACCCGGCACCGCCGGCGACGGACCCGAAAACGAGGGCAACATTGCCGAGATCATCGTGGCCAAGAACCGTCACGGTGCGCTGGATACTGTCAAGGTCGGCTGGATCGGACGCTACACCAAGTTCCGCACCATTGCCAAAGAGGGCTCGGTGCCCGAACCGCAATGATGCCCGCAGGCTTTACACCCCCCGCAAAAATCAGCGGCTATCCGTCCGATACCCCCATGCTGCTCGCGCTGTCGGGCGGCGCAGACTCGACGCTGCTGCTTCATTTGTGCGCCGAACATGCAAAGCAAGTCGGCGCGCGCTTACACCTGGCGCACGTCAATCACGGCATTCGGGGCGAGGAGGCGGATCGTGACGAGCAGTTCTGCCGCACGCTCGCCGCGCGCTACGGACTACCCTTGCACGTGCTGCACGCCGATATTCCCGCCGAGGTCAAGGACAGCGGCGAGTCGGTCGAGCAGGCGGCACGGCGCGTGCGCTACGGTTATTTTGCCGCACTCATGCGCGAGCATTCCATTCCGATGCTGCTGACGGCGCATCACGCCGATGACAACCTTGAAACGCTGCTGTTGCGCCTTGTGCGCGGCACGGGGTTATCCGGTCTTGGCGGCATCGCGCCCGTCCGTCCTTTTGTCCAAGCGGGCGACCGCATCGGCGGCCTTGCCCCCGTGGTCGTGCGCCCCTTGCTGGCGCTGTCACGGCAGGACGTTCTGGCGGCATGCGCCGCACTGGGACTGACCTACGTGACCGACAGTACCAACGCCGACGTTCACTACGCCCGCAATCGCTTGCGCCACGACGTGCTGCCCGTGCTCCGGGAGATGGTCGATCACCCCGAGCAACAGGTATTGCACACGTGCGAGGTGTTGCGCGAGGACGAGGCGTTTCTTCTCTCGCTCGCCCACGATTTTTTGAACGCAAGTGACCACCGACAAGGCAACGCCCTTGTGCGCGAAGCGCTGGCGGTCGCACCGTTGCCCATTGCCAAGCGCGCGTTGCGCCTTTGGATCGACGGGCTGACGGGGCACACGCCCGAGGCGTGTCATGTGCAAGCGGTGCTCGCCCTATGTCGGGACGGCGGGACGTCACACAGCGTCAGCATTGAGGGCGGCTACACCGTCACGGCCGACAAAACGATGCTGCACGTGGTTGAGCCGTCGGTCAAGGACGATCTTGCCGAGCCGTTTGAGCTTGAGATCGACCCCGATGCGAGCGAGCTGACCGCCGGAGGCTGGCGCGTTTGTATCGAGCGATCGAATGCTCACACGGGCGTCACCGCGTCTTCAAATGATGCAACGAATGTTTACAATCCATTCATACGGGATACCCTATCCTTTGATATAATCATACCGTATGATGCCGCCCGCCCGCTCGTGCTGCGCTCGCGCCGCGAGGGCGACGTGCTGCTGCTGCGCGGCAAGCACCGCAAGCTGCGCAAGCTGCAAAACGAGCGCGGTATCCCGCCCGCCTTACGCGAACGCCTGCCGCTGCTTTGCGACGGTGACGGCATTTTGTGGGCGCCTATGGTCGGTCATCGCGACGGCACAGTCACCGCCCCTGACGGCTATCTCCATTTGACCATCACTTCTATTTAGATGTAAACAGAAAGGAAGTTTATATATCATGGACGATCCTACCCAAGACGTTGAAAAAATTTTACTGACCGAGCAGCAGATCGACGACATCACCACGCGCATGGCCGACATTATTCGCCGCGACTATACGCCCGCCGACGGCAGCGAGAGAACGCGAAAGCTCATCGTTGTCGCCGTGATCAAGGGCTCCGTCTTTTTCTACGTAGATCTGGTGCGCAAGCTGAATATGCCCGTGGAGCTGGACTTCATCAAGGCGTCCTCTTACTATGCAGGCACGACCTCGACGGGTCAGCTCAAGATCGCCCTTGACCTCAAGCGCGACGATTACGAAAACATCGACATTCTGCTCGTTGAGGACATTGTGGACAGCGGTCGCACGCTCAAGGCGCTGACCGAAAACCTGCGCGGTCGCGGTGCGCACAGCGTGCGTGCCGCTGCTCTGCTCGACAAGCCCAGCCGCCGCGAGGTCGATTACTCGGCCGACTACATAGGCGCCACCATTCCCGACGAGTTCGTCGTCGGCTACGGTCTTGACTATGACGAGCGCTACCGCAATCTGCCCTACGTCGGCGTGCTCAGCCCGCGCGTCTACAATCAATAATGCTGCGCACACCCCGTGCCGCTGAATCGGAGGAACCCAATGAAACGTAAGGACCTGAAGGTCATTCTCATTTATGTCGTGCTCATTGCCGGCATCGTCTTTTTGCTCTCGCGCATGATGGGCGTGGGCACCGGCTCGCAGGAGCCGCTCACCTATGACGACGTCGTGCGCTACTTCCAGACCGGAGAGGTCAAGGAATTCGTGGTGTCAAACAACAACGTGCTCACCATGAAGCTTCAAAACGACACCGAGCTTGCCTACAAGCTGGCGGATATTTCCATCTTTTATAACGATCTGCGTCCCGTCATTCTCGAACAGATCGCCAACGGCACGTTGCAAGAGGTAGAATACCAGCCGGTCAAGGCAAGACCCATCTGGCTTGAACTTTTGCCCTATCTGCTCGTCATCGCGCTGCTGATCGGTGTCTGGATCTATATGGTGAACGCAGCAAACGGCAAGGGCGGTGCGCCCGGCCGCATGAACAGCTTTGGCAAGGCCAGAGTTAAGACGCCGCTTCCCGATGACAAAAACCGCGTGCTGTTCTCGGACGTCGCGGGCGCAGATGAAGAAAAAGAAGAGCTGCAGGAGATCGTGGAATTCCTCAAAAACCCTGCCAAATACAGCGCCCTTGGCGCAAAGATCCCCCACGGCGTGCTGCTCGTGGGCCCTCCCGGTACGGGTAAGACACTGCTTGCCAAAGCCGTTGCAGGCGAGGCTGGAGTTCCCTTCTTCTCCATCTCGGGTTCGGATTTCGTAGAAATGTACGTCGGTGTCGGTGCTTCGCGCGTGCGCGACCTGTTTGAAACGGCACGCAAGGCGCCTGCCTCCATCGTCTTCATCGACGAGATCGATGCCGTCGGTCGTCACCGCGGTGCCGGTCTTGGCGGCGGACACGATGAGAGAGAGCAAACGCTCAACCAACTGCTGGTCGAAATGGACGGTTTTGGCTCGCACGACGGCATCATCGTCATTGCCGCAACCAACCGCCCCGACATTCTTGACCCCGCGCTGCTCCGCCCCGGTCGCTTTGACCGCCGCGTGACCGTCAACTATCCCGATATCAAGGGTCGTGAGGAAATTCTGCTCGTTCACGCCAAGAAAAAGCAGATGGAGCCGAACATCAACTACCGCAAGATCGCCCAGACCACCGTCGGCTTTACGGGCGCGGATCTGGCCAATCTTCTCAACGAGGCTGCCCTGCTTGCCGCCCGCCGCGGCAAGGCGCTTGTGGGTATGGATGAGATCGAGGCTGCCTTTATGAAGATGCTGCTCGGTCCCCAGAAGCGTTCCAAGGTGCGCAACGAGCACGACAACCGTCTGGTTGCCTACCACGAGGCAGGACACGCCGTGGCCTCCTTCTACTGCGAGCACACCGATCCCGTTAAGGTCATCACGACCGTGCCCGCGGGCAACGCGGGTGGCGTGACGGTCAGCGTCCCCACCGAGGACACGCTCGGACGCTCGCGCAACGAAATGTTTGAGAGCATCATTCGCTCGTTGGGCGGTCGTGTCGCCGAGGAACTTATGATGGACGACATTTCCACCGGCGCGTCGAGCGACATTCAGCATGCAACGCGCGTGGCGCGCGACATGGTCACCCGCTACGGCATGAGCGACCGTCTGGGTCCCATTCTGTACGGTTCGGAGCATTCGAGCGACGCCGTGTTCCTGGGCCGTGACTTCAGCGCGGGACAGAACTATTCCGACGCGACGGCCGCTGCCATCGACGAGGAGATCCATCGCCTCATTGACGAGGCACAAAGCAAGTGCCGCGAGATCCTGACCGAACACAAGGATAAGCTCGAATTTGTGGCGCAGTTCCTGCTGGCGCACGAAACCATGGACGGCGATCAGTTCGAGTTTGCCATGAGCCATGACGACGCCACCGAGCAGCAGCTTCTCGATATCGCCGAGCAAAAGGTACGCGAGAGTAAGGAGGCCAATGATCGCGAGCGCGAGCGTTTGGCGGAGGAGGAGCGTGCCGCCGCCGAGCGCGAGGCCGCTGAGAGCGACACCGTGTCCGAGGCGACCGAGCAAGACGAGCCCGACGAGGACGTCACGCCCGACGAGAACACTCCCTCCCCCAAGGACGACGAGCAAGGACACGAATAATCAAATAACAAAATTTTCCCGCCAAGGCAACATGACACCTTGGCGGGATTTTTTGATCGGGGTATATTTTTGACCCAAATGCCAATACTATTGCTGACGGCACGCACGTCGCGCCGCCGCATCGTGCGCATCAAACATGACGCGCCACCTTGCGACACCAAAGAAAGGAATATGGTCAAATCATGATTATGGATCGTATCGCGCTGATCCTTACCATCGTCGGCGCGCTCAACTGGGGCAGCATTGGTCTGTTCCAATTTGACATCGTGGCTTGGATCTGCGGCGGTCAGACCGCCATTCTCAGCCGCATCATCTATACCGTCGTCGCGCTTGCGGGCATCTGGTGCATCTCGCTGCTGTTCCGCGACCGCGAGGAATACGGCAGCATCTCGGATCACTAAAACAAAAGAGGGAAGCAGAAAACGTCTTCCCTCTTCTCTTATTATTTCAATTTCAGCTCGTCGACCGTTCGTTTGGGCACGTAATGCACGCCCTTCTCATCGCGGTAATACTTGATATTTCCCTCGCTCACGGGCACGATGCGCACCTGCTCACACGGCTCGCCCAGCGCAATGACGAGCGCCACCGCCCACGCTTCGGCGTCCAGCGAAAGTGCCTCCATCAACGCGCCACGGTCAATGCTTGCGAACATACAGCCGCCAAGTCCCATCTCTGCTGCCGCGAGCAGCATGCTCTGCGACGCGATACCAACGTCCACGCCGACAAGGTATTTGCCCTCGCTTTCCTTGGGGCACAGCACGACGATATAGCCCGTCGGACGCTCCCCTTTTGCAGGTCCGTCCCAGTCGGCAAGGTAGCCCGCCCAACGCAAATGGGGAAAGACACGCTCGCAATCCTCGCCGCACACAGGCACAAAACGCAACTGCTGCAAATTGCCCGCCGATGCAGTCAGCGACGCCGCCTCGATCAATGTATCTAATTCACGTTCGGTGATCGCGCGTGCAGCAAAGCGACGGTACGAACGGTTTTTTCTCAAAAGCCCGATCATATTCATACGTTTCTCTCCTTTAATAAGTCCGCTAAATTGATCAGCTCCACGTCGCGTTTGAGGGCGTAGGAGCAAGTGTAAAACGAGCCGCCGCGGTTGCGTATACAGTAGGCGACGCACACGTCGCTGCCGTCCACCAATCGACGGTCGCGATCGAGCATGCAGGTGCGCGTGTAGACTTCGGCAGTGTAATGCACGTTGTCCGCACGTTCCAATATATAACGGTAGGCACGACAGCTCGGCTCGTCCCAGCCGCGCGTCTGATCCTTGCAGGGCAGACACAAATGAAGCTGTATGCCCGCATTCGGCATGCGCTCGCGCAGCTCGAGAACCTTGAGTGCGGCGAGCATGTCAAAGCCAATCGCGCCTCCCGCGCGGAAAATCCGCGCGCCGCGCGCTATCAGCGCGCCAAGCTGCTCTTCGAGCAGCGACGGGAGGCGCACCGCATCGGCAGCAACAATATCTCTGTGTCCGGTAAAGCAAACGGTTCGTATTGTCTTGGGATCGTTCACGGCGAGGCCTCCTCTCTTTTGGCATGATATGAGTATAGCACAAAACGCAGAAAAAGTCAACCGTGCCGCGCAAACGGCCTTTTTTATTTTGAGTGCCGCCCGTGCGCCCCACTTCGACCTCTTTCGCAGCCAAATTATGCTACGATAGACCAAAGAGTGCCGCATCGCGGCGAAAAAAGACGGAGGTACATATGCAAGTACAACAACGTAACCGGCGCGGACCTGACCAGGGTCAGCTTCAACACCTTTTCTTTGGGACGTGGCTCTGCCGTCCGACGCACGCCCGGGCCGATGCAGCGCCGCTGCTTCATTGGCTGCGCGGCGCATTTTTGGCAACGTGCGCCTATCTGTTCGCCAGAACGCCGCTGCTGTTTTCGGTCAGTCCCCTTGCCATATGTCTGCTGGGCGCTGCCGACCGGCACCTTGGCTGGATCCTACTCGGCATGAGCGTGGGACTATGGCAGCACAGCGCCCACCCGTGGCTCTACCTTGCCGGCGCGCTGACCGTTTTGGCTGTGCGCCTACTCGGTCGGTTGCTGTTCGGTCAGCAATCCTGCTCTGTGCGGGACTGCTACCGCCGCCGCATCGCCCGCTTGCGCCGACAATTACAAGCGCTTTGGCTGCGCGAGGATACCGCAAGCGAGCCCCTCTGCGAGGCGGACGAGCCCTCGCTGTTCGCAAGCGAGCCCCTTTCCCAGCGATTGACCGCCACCGTGTCGGGCCTTCTGATCCCTTGCATCGGCGTGCCCTATCTCGGCGGCTTCGCCTTTTACGATCTGTACGGTGCCGCATTTTGCCTGATCGTCGCACCGCCCGCAACCTATCTGCTCGCCCGCGCCCTGCGCTCCGTCGATAAAACGGACGCGCACAGCCCGTCCGACCCATGGCAAGCCGTCGGAACAGCCGCGCTGTTTGCCGCCGTCGTTTTTTGCACCCGTGACCTCACCTTTGCAGGCATCTCTCCCACGCTCGCATGGATCACCGTCCGCCTGCTTCTCTCCACTGACCGCCAAGGCCTTGCCGCAGGACTGATCGTCGGTTGCGTGGGTGGCCTGGCCTACGATATCCGTACGCTGCCTCTCTTTGCAGCCATCGTCGCCGTATACGCTCTGCTCTCCCCTATCCTCAACCACTTCGCGCTACTGCCCGTCCTATTGGTGACACTCCTTTATACCCTGCTCCGGGGCGGTGAGAGCATGCTGTGGGCTCTCTTGCCTTCGGTCGCCATCGGTGCGCTATGCTTTTCGGCGTTGCAACATTTGCAAGACCGAAAAAAGGACACACCGGCAACGCAAAAAAGCAAATCGTATCAACAAAATGAAAACTTACACCGCCTTATCTGCGAGCAAAACCGCAACGCCGCGCTGTGCGGACGGCTCTCAGGCGTGGCGGGCGCGTTCGGCTCACTCTCCGAGGTGTTCCGACAACTTGGCGACACGCTCGCCCACCCAAGTGCCCACGAAATTCGTCTTTTGTGCGATGAGGTCTATGACCGTTACTGCCCCGATTGTCCCAACCGCCAGCTATGCTGGTCGCACGAATATGCCGCCACGGGTAGCGGCATTTACGCGCTCAGTCGCGCCATTGCAAGCGGCAAAAGTGCAAGTGCCGATTATCTGCCAAGCGGTCTGCGTGCCCGCTGCCCGCACACCTCGGCTATTCTCGGCGATATTTCGTATCAGGTTTCGCGCCGCACCGAGGAGCGCGCGCACGGCGCAGACACCGAGGTGTTTGCCCAAAGCTATGACGCCATCAGTTGCCTGTTGCGCGATATTTTGCACGAAAACAGTACCGCGGGCAATGAATTTGTCTATTCCAAACAGCTTTCTGAACGCTTGGCGCGCGAGCTTGGCGAGCGTGGCATGAGCCCGCGACACGTATGCGTGAGCGGCGAACGGCAAACAACGGTGCAGATCTTCGGCATTTCCCCCGCCGCGCTGACCGTGACCGAGGACGAGCTGCGGACCATGATCGGCAGATTGTGCCATGTGACCATGTCAAAGCTACGCTATGACGGCACCGACGACGGCACACTCACGCTCCACTCTCTGCCCGCACTTCACGCCGATTACGTGCATCGGTCACTTGCAGCAATCGAGCAAGTGGCAAAAAAATCGGGCAAGCGGAGTGTGTGCGGCGACAGCGTACGACTGTTTCAAAGCGACGACGGCATATTCTACGCCTTGCTGTGCGATGGCATGGGTTCCGGAAACCGAGCCGCGCTGACTTCAGCAAGCTGTGCTGTATTCCTCGAGCGCGTGCTGCGCGCGGGCGTCAGCGTGCGAACGGCGCTGCGTATGCTCAACTATTATCTGCGCGATCGCGTGGTGAGCCCCGAAGACGAGTGTTCCTCGACGGTCGATCTGTTCTCGCTTGATCTTTACACAGGGCAAGGTCGCTTTTATAAAAGCGGGGCGGCACCCAGTATTGTTTTGCGCGGCGGTCGCGTGTACCGACTGGCAGCACACACCGTTCCTATTGGAATTTTGCAGGCCATCGACGTTCAAATGATCCCTTTTGACCTCCTGCCCGGTGACCAAATCCTGCTTCTGAGCGACGGCATCACCGATATTGAAATGCAAACAAAAGAGCAGCAAGCCTCCTGCGCGCCCGGCGCAAGCGACTTGCTGACCGAATTTCTTTCGGGCGAGCTACCGAGCGATGACGAGCAGCTTGCCGACGCGCTGATCCATTTGGCGCACGAGCATGGCTCATGCGACGACCTCTCGGTGATCTCCATTCGCATTGGCGAGCACGACGCAAAAATCAACACTTGAATTCATCAAGCAAAAAAGACACCCCGCAGACCGAAGTCTGCGGGGTGCTTTGTTTACTCAAGATTTAGAATAATCTAATCGAGAGAATTAGTACAGGTTAACGTTGCCTGCGTCGGTCTTGTACTGGGTAACCTTACCGGGCATGGTGTTCAGGATGGTATCCAGCGTAACTGCATAGGTACCGATGTAGTAGTAATCAGCATTTGCAGTGTAAGGCGAATACTTGCGAACAACCCATACCTTTGCGTCGTCGGAGGACTTAACAGCCTTCAACTCATTTGCAAAGGTCTTTGCAGCCTCAGCAGCCTGGTCAGCAAGGTTGACGATCTCGTCAATGGTCTTGCCGGAGAGCAGCAGGACGTGCAGGTTATCCTTATCAGCAACAAGCTTCAGAACGTTATCAACGTAAGCGGTCTTGTAATCAGCCAGCTTGTAGTCGTTACGGTTGTGGAAGAACTCGGTAACCGTAATCTGATCGTCAGCCAGACCGTTCTCGTTGATCAGAGCGCTCTTGATATCCCAAGCGGTGGGAAGCTCACCCATGATGTAGTTGGTGTAGGTGATGTTGGCAGCGGCCAGGTTACCACGAGCCTCGTACAGGTAGTTCAGGAAGTTAGCCTTGATTACCATGTTCTCGATGGTGGTGGTAGCAGCAGCAGCGAACTCGTCAACCTTAGCCATAGCAGCATCAGCAACCTTGTCGGTGCCGGAGGGCGAAGAGGTTGCCCACAGATCGCAGGTGACCTTGGAAACGTTGGTTACCAGGAAACCGTTGGTCAGGGAAGCTTCAAGATCGTTAGCCTTGAAGGTAATGGAAGTAGCCTTCTTGGGGTTGGAAGCATCCCACTTAACGTCGATACCGGTATCGTAAGCAACGGTGGTCTCGTTAGCGACACCAGTCAGGTAGCGCTCAACAGCAGCAGCCTGAGCAGCGTTAGCAACACCCTTGTTGTAGAAGGTGACGATCTTCTCAGCCTTAGCAACCATGTTGTTGTAGGTCATCAGCTTGTAATCCTCGAACAGGAAACGGCCGTAGATCTCGTCCAGGTTGTCGATCTCTTCCTTCAGGAGGTCATAGAATGCCTCGCGAACGGAAACGCCGGTTGCCTTGTAGGTAGCCATATCAGCGCGAGCGATCTGCAGCTCGGTATAAGTAGCCGAACCGGTCAGACGCTGACGGATATTCTCGGCATTCTTCTCGATGGATGCCAGAGGATTAGCCCAAACGTAGGTGGTGGAAGTAGCAGTATCGCCAACCTTGGTGGTGGAAAGAACTGCTTCCTTATTGTTCAGGTAGAATGCAGCCAGGTTGCTGTTCTTGAACTTCTCCTCAAGCTTCAGAGCCGAGTAGACCTTGCTGGTCTTGAAGTTGGTATTGTCACCAGTCAGGAATGCAGCGATGAAGCCGGTGGTCAGCTCAGCAGCGGTGGTGGTCTCACCAGCGGTCAGACCGGTACCAAGCACGCTCATGTCAGCAGCAAGCTTGGTGGTGTCGGTGTACTTAGGAGCGATTGCGCTTGCACCGGTGACATTGCCAACGGTGTTAGCCTTTGCCTCGTAAACGATCGAGATGTAGTCCTTCAGGATGATGTTAGCCCACTCGTTAGCCTGAGCCTTGTACTTGTTCCAAAGCAGGTCGAAGGACTTATCCATCATAGCCTCGTACAGGCTCCAACGATCGAAACCACCAACAGTGGGATCGTAAGCCTGGCCGTTAGCCATCTTGAACATCTGAACCATAGGATCAACATCGTCCAGCAGGTAGTACAGATAGAAGTACTCAGAGCTGCTAGGAAGGTTCTCAGCGATGGGCTCGCACATAGCAGCAGTCAGAGCAGCCAGGAAAGCCTCGTCGGTAACCTTGTTGTAAGCGGTGGTCTTCATGGTATCGGTGTTAGCATAGATAACATCGTACAGGAAGGAACCAGCCAGAGGAGTGGCGCTGGCAACGAAGGAGTTGTCAGCATCGGTGGTTACGCCACCCTCGAAAATGTTGTTGGTGAAGTCAGCCAGAAGCTGAACGTAGTCGAGCTGTGCATAAACCAGCGTGTAAGCACTCTTCCAAGTGCCGAAACCGTTCTGCTGAAGATCAAGGTCATCGATAACTTGCTCGAAGGTCTTGGTGGTCTTCCAATCAGTGGTAACCTCGCCGTAGTTCAGCGTGTTAACGTCGGGCGTGTACAGAGGAGAAACGAGAACCTCATTCTCCTTAAGCTCGCCCATGAATACCTTGTTCAGGTAAGCATCGTCAGTAATAACGGTGGTGCCAAGCTTCTCGCTGTTAGCGGGAGCGGTGGTAGCCGTCGTCAGAGCGATCTGAAGATCGGTGGTAACGGTGCCCAGCGTATTGGTGGTTACCTTGTATACGTTGTAAGCAGCCAGATTCTCGATCCAACCGTCAGCGCCGGTAGCGTGGGTGTTGTCTGCGTAGTACTCAGCCAGCAGAGCATCGTAGCCCTCGTTGAAGGCGTGGAAGCCAGCCTTGTCAACCAGAGTAACGATCTGAACCTGAACCGCACCGTTCTTAGCAACGGGAGACTCGTGATAGTAGCCAGCAGCAGCGTACTTGTCGGGATTCCAAGCGTTGTTCGTACCGTCGTAATCACCAACGGTGTACAGGTCGCCCAGGCCGTACAGATCAGCCTTCAGAGCGCTAAAGGACTTCTCGAAGGTGGGAACTGCAACTGCAGCGTCAACAGCAGCCTTGAGCTCAGCCATATCCTCGAGGGTAGCCTGACGAAGGATGGTGTACTCGAGAGCCTTTGCGATAGCAGCAATAGCATCAGCGTCGCCCTTCAGCTCGTCAAGACGAGTGTCAGCGTCAGCGCCGTCAGCGAAAGCAACGATGCCAAAGGGAGCCAGGCACTCGTTAACCTTCTTCATGTTAGCCTGCGTGTAGGTCTCGGTGTTCAGAGCGTCAAGCAGGATCTGCAGATCCTCGATGGTCTTCAGGACAACATCGGAGGTCTTATCCCACTCCTTCAGGCTCATAGCATCCTTAAGGATGGTCAGAACCTCTTCAGCGGTGAACTCACCAAAGTAGTTCTCGAACTTAGCGTCGACCTCTTCCTTGGTGTAGTACTTGGACAGGATCTCCTCGATCTCTGCCTTGGTTACGGCACCTGCGATTGCGCTGGCTGCGATCTTCTCGGTGATGAGAGCCTCAACCTGTGCAAGGGTGACGTAATCTGCCAACTTAGCGGAAAGCTCCTGGATCTCAGCCTTGGTAGCGGCGCCGTCTGCAAGAGCAGCGTCAACCAGAGCATTCACCTTAGCCTCAGCGTCGGCGGTCGTGAGGTAGTTAGCCAGAGCAGCCTTAACTTCGTCTGCAACGGTCTTTGCCTCTTCTGCCTTCGTAAGAGCCTCGTCAGCTGCCTTGTTGCCGCAACCGGTCAGGCACAGAGCCATAACCATCAGCATAGCGAGCAGCATTGCGATGCTTCTTACAAAATTCTTGTTTGTAAGCATAATTTGCCTCCATAAAATAAGATTTGTGCTAACATTGTACACCATTGCGCCTAATATTTCATCGTTTTTCGATGAACGGGCGTTATTCCCGATGAACGGGACGCAATTTGCGCATAATGAGCCCTTTTCAAGGCAAACCTAATACGCGCGCCGTTCGCGGAAACTCATTTCATGGCTCCGGGCAGACGGAAATCTCCGTTTTGACCCCGGCTCCGCTCTCTTCGCCCGTCAATCGGTTGCTCCGCGCCTCGACGTAAGCCTCGAACGCCGCTTTGACCTCGACGTATCGGTTCTTCGCCACGGCCACGGTGTCGCCGTTGACCATGTGAAACTGGCATCGGTCGATCCCGACCGCGTACCGGAGATTCACAATGTAGCTGCGATGAGAACGATAGAAATCCGATGATGACAGCAAGTTGCTCACTTCGTTCAACGTGCCCGAACACACAACAGTACTGCGCTTGCAGTGCACGTTGAGCTCCGCGCCGAACACCTCGACATAGAGGATATCGTCTACGTTGATCATCCGCTTGCCTCCGTCGATCCCCCTTAGCACAATCAAGGGCTTCTGACGGTACTTATCAGTCACATGACGAAAAACTTCTCTCAGCTTCTTTCTGTCTACGGGCTTGGTCAGATATCCGACGGGAAAAACACTGTACGCTGCGAGTGCACTTTCCGTCTCGCCGCTGCAGAAAACGATATCCGTTTCCTCATCGACAAGGCGCAGGTGCCGTGCAAAGTCGATCCCGCTGATGCCGCCAAGTCGCGTTTCGAGAAAGATAAGCTGATAGGAGCCCTCGCTCATTGCTTTTTGCAACGCTTTAAAGCCGCGGTACACCTCAACGCGACATTCCAACGAGATTTCTCCCGCCAGAGCCGTCAGATGTTGCGCCAACTCTTGAGCCTGTGACTGCATGTCATCACAAATCGCTATCCTGAACATAGTTCCCTCTCAAATCACGATTGCATGGTGCTTGTGGCTATTATATCATATATCGGTGTAAATTGCAATATTTTTTGCAAAATTTTTTATGGAAATGCCAACCGTCCCCGCTCTTTATATAATATAAATGTAGAAATCCGCGTTCCGACACTCGCGGCGGCCGCAAAAGTGCAAGAGGACGCCGCTCGCGCGGTGTCCTCTTATATATTAAGAATGAAGCAAAGGCTTTCCGATCATTGATCTCCCGTCAGACCACCAAGCAGACCTTCCGGAATGC
Source organism: Eubacteriales bacterium (assembly GCA_045543375.1). GTDB lineage: Bacteria > Bacillota > Clostridia > Oscillospirales > CAG-272 > SIG644. The sequence goes on from JAZQMI010000126.1 coordinate 22,972, forward strand.
CTTCGGGCAGATTATCCAGAACACCTTCGGGAATTTCATCGGGCAAATTATCCAGGATATCTTCGGGGATGTCTTCGGGCAGATTATCCAGAATGTCCTCGGGGATTTCATCGGGCAGATTGTCCAGAATGTCCTCGGGAATTTCGTCGGGCAGATCATCCAGAATATCTTCGGGAATATCTTCGGGGATTTCGTCGGGCAAGTTGTCCAAAATATCTTCGGGGATGTCTTCGGGAACATTACCCGATGCACCGCCCGTCGAGCCGCCGAACATGTTTGCATACTCGCTGTTCAAAAAGCCGTTGACCAGCGCCTCGCACAGCTCGTCGGAGATATCCACACCGACCTGATCGCGCAGGTCCTTCAGATCCGACACGACCTCCTCGGCAGGCTTTTCCAATACGCCGGACACCACCATGTCGGTCACGCCCGTAACAAGATCGTTAAGCTCGTCTTGCGTAATGACCGTTTCCTCTTCGGCAGGAAGCACATCGGTGTTCAGCCAAGGCACCAGCGAGCCAAGGCTTACGCCAAGATCAATGAAGGGAACGTTGACGCCGCCGGAAACAGACGAGGAACCCTGCTCATCCTTATTCTCACCCTCGGACGGAGTTTCCTCTGTGGGCGCCGAGGGAACGATAAACTTTTCCAGCTCCTGAATAATAATACCGGCACCGATCTCGACAACCAGCTCTTTGGTCGCCTCGTCTTCCATGGCTTCGCCCAGCGTGTCCATGACCCCTTTGAGCGTATCAGCGATCGTGGGCTGCTCGGTCGGCGCATCGGGCGTGCCGGACGCATCGGACGTACCCGGCGTGGGTTTGCTCGTCTGCATGGAACTGTAAACGTTAAACGCCTTGATTGCCGACGCGACGGCGGGCGAAAGCTTGCGAATGTCCTCGGCGACCGTATCCTTGGTCGTGTCCTTGAAACGCTTGAGCAGCACGTTCACAGCAACGTCGACAGCACCGCCGTCCGAGGGTTTGTCAATACCCATAAAGCTCTCGCCCGAAAGCCACGCGTTTGACAGCGAGGACAAGCCCTCGGCGCTCAGCGTGCGCAGCAGCACCGATGCCTCGATATCGTCGGCAAGCGCTTTGATGGCGTCATACTGGGGATCGCCGTATTCCGCAATGGGAACGGAGGTCAGCACGGTCAGCTTACCGGCGACCGCGTCCAGCGCGTGGAATTCACTGTACAGATCGGTCTTCAGACCGCCGATCTCGACCGAGGTGGTGGCACGGAAGATGGCCTTGCCGCCCAGCGCGCGCACCATCTTGAGCAGCGCCGTGTCGGAGACCTTTTGCGCCGCCTGCTGCATGGTCACGGCCTCGTCGGACATGGCCTCCTCGCCCTCGTGCGTGACCTGCTCGACCTCGCCGAGAATATGAATGACCTCGGGAGCCTCGGCAGCGTAGCCGGCGGTGGGCGCCAGAACGGCAACGATCATAACAAGACCGAACGCCACGCCGATGGCCGCGCCGATGGGCTTGCTTTTCTTAGCCAGCGCGGGCTTTTTCTTTTCGATCGCCACGCACACGAAGTGTCCGATCAGCGTAAGAAGGGCCAGCAGCACGAAGAACACCAAGCGGCAGATCTCGGTCGCAATGACCATGTGCACCAGCGCCACGGCGCTCTCCTCGAGCGAGGGAATGGCCTCGGTCAGGGGCGCAATGCTGCTCAGATCGACCACGCGAAGCAGATTGGTCGTCACGCGGTCAAGCGTGTTGTGCGTGAGCACGATGGTCAGCGGAATGGACAGCACGGCAAGCCCGAGCGACACGCAGCCGCGCAAAACAGAGCGGTGCATGTCCTTGAGAATGCAGATCGCCATAATGATGGCCGCCATAGCATACATGATGATGAGCGAAATGGTTGGTGCGTTCATATGATTGCTCCTTTTGATGATCGCTGTACACGCAGCATAATATAATAGAGATGATTACAGTATATCTCTATTTTCCCGTTTTGTCAAGAGTATATTGGCAATCCGAGCCATTCCATGCAATCTTTTTTAAAAAAAGACTTGACAAAGCCCGCGCACCATGCTATAATTTCAAAGCATGACCGCTCATAGCGACGATGCGACGCTTGTTTCGATTTCTTTTCGGGGGCGCAATCTTTAAAATTCAATATAAACAATCGAGGTGTGGCTCAGCTTGGTAGTGAGCGAGCAAAAACGATTGAGTATCGTTTTTGTGAAGCGATCAGCCCAAAGCAAGGAGCCGAGGCGAGCCATCGGCGCGCGAGCCTCGGCGACTATGCGACGGCGCGTTCAGCCCTCGGGGCGCTCGTTTCACTTTCTTCCCGGGGGGCGCAATCTTCAAAATTGAATAAAAATAATCGAGGTGTGGCTCAGCTTGGTAGAGCGCTACGTTCGGGACGTAGAAGTCGCAAGTTCGAATCTTGTCACCTCGACCAAAACAAAAAAGAGGACCTTGTGCCCTCTTTTTTGTTTTGCTTGAAGCGATAGGACGAGAGCTTGCATAGAAGAACGCGCAAGCGTTCTTCGGAATTCGCCGCAAGGCGAATTCGAGTTCTGAATCTTGTCACCTCGACCAATATTAGAAAAGGAAGGCTTGCCCTTCCTTTTTGATTTTCAATTGAAGTTTATGATTCAGGACTTCGCAATTCCGCAGGAATTGCTGTTTTGCGCTTGCCAAGAGAAAAGGCATCGGATGCCTTACCGATGCCTGATCTGTTATTTTGGCGGGGCGACGTCGGTCTTGCCCCAAGGGCGCTTGCCGCCCGGACCAAGGGGCTCACAGCCCGATGAACACGGCGAGCATCAAAAACCCGAGCGAGATGGCGAGCAGGACAAGCTGGAACAAAATGGTCTTTTTGAACCATTCGGTCAGGCTGACGTTGGCAAGTCCCAGACCGACGAGCAGCGTGCCGCAGGTCGGGTAGAGCACGTTGGTATAGCCGTCGGCGAACAGGTAGGTCAGGATAATGACCGTTTTGCTGACGCCCTCGATGGGAGCGAGCGTGAGCATGGGAATGATGAGCACGGCCTTGGCCGATGCGCTCGGAATGAAAAATTCAATGATGAGCACAAAGGCATACAGCATCACCACCGCAAGGTAGGGCGACATGTTGGTGACGGTATGATAAAAATACTGGAAAATGGTATGCAGGATATTACCCTCCTGCGCGATATGCGTGATACCGAAGGCGATCAGAATAATGGCGATCGAGGGCAGCACGTCCTTGACGCCCGCAAGGAAGCATTTACACATACGTCCATACGTACCGAGCAGCAACTTGCCTACGATGACCGTACCGACGACGAAGGCGGCGGCCATAAACACCATGGCCAGCGAGCGCAGCGCGGCGACAGCCGTCGTGACGATGACAGCCAACAGGGCGACCGAGAACAGCGCGGTGATCATTTTCGCCTTGCGGACGTCCTCGGCGTGCTCCTCGGGCGACACCACAACGAAGCTCTGAACGTCAAAACGGCTCGTCGCTCTCTTTTCGTCGCGCTTGGCGAGCATGGTCAGAAACAGCGAAGTGACGACGTACATGACGCAAAAAATGATGCAGCGGTAGCCAAGACCGTCCGTGACGCTGACGCCTGCCGACAACGCGGCCGTTCCGATGGTCCAGGGGTTGGTGATGGCCGTGGTAAAGCCGACGCCCGACGCGATCAGCACGAAGGCGATAGCGGTGAAGCGCGACCAGTTGAGCGCCGTGCACAGCATGGCAAAGATGGGATACAGAATGAGAAGCTGCTCCTGCAATCCGAACACGGCGGACAGCAGCATGATGACGGCGGTGATGGCCCAGATGACGGCAAAGCGGCGCGAGCGCAGTCGCTCCATGATAACGCGGACGAGCGAGATCAGTCCCCCGCTCTCCTCCAGCACCTTGAACGTGCCGCCCAGCACCAGCAAAAGGGCAATGATCATGATGATGTTGGAGCTGTTAGCGCCGAACAGCGCCTCGATGGGCGAGGTAAACCACCGCCATGCGGGCAGGCGGGTGGTGTTCTCCTCGGGCAGCAGCTCACGATAGGAATCGGGGACGATCTGCTTATTGAGCGACGGGTCGTCGGTGTACTGATAAAAAGGCAGCTCTGCCTTTGACGGGTCGGTGGTGTAGACGGTGTAGCGTCCCGCGGGGATGACGTAGCACAGCACGCCGACGGCAATGAGCACCGCCAAAAGGATCGCCACGACGGCAATAAAGCTCCTCAAGCCGAATTTGACCTTGACGTCCATGTCCGATGAATGATTCATACCCTTTCTCCTTTGCTGTATTCATAGACATCCTCACAGGCCTCTCTCCAACGCTCGTCGTAAAGGTTGTGGATTTCCTCGGATGCCAGCGTCCATTTGATCAGCCCCCTCTCGCTATGCGCGGGAACGATCATATAATAGTCGTTGTTGTGATAAAATTCCAGATATCCTTGGGTGGAAAAGGTGAGCGAATAGATCGACTGCGCGCGGAACTCAAAATCGGCGCGCTGCCCGTCAAGCTCTCCTGAAAATCGCAGTCCTTGGTTGGTCAGCGACACCTCGCCGACGGACAGCGTCAGCATATCCCGTGGCGACTTGCGCAGTCTGTCCAATCGGACGGTGCAAAGGCTTGCCTTCAAAGACAGCTCGAATGCATCGTCCTTGACCTCGTCCGCGACGCAGCGCCGCTGCCATTTGTACCACGCGTCGATATCGGCGGGCACGCCCTGACCCTTGGCATCCACCAGATCGTAATATTCGTTGACGCGGACGGAAAAGCCGCAACGGTCGCACACAACGGTATCGTGCTCGACGCGCAGCGTGTGCTCCGCTTGGCAATCGGGGCACTTGTAAAGAATTTTATCAATGCCGTGCGCATTGGGTTTTTTGCCGACGTATGCGTGGCGCGCGGTCTTGTTGAAGGCAAAATCGTTATAGCGGATGGCTTGCAGCAGTTGCTCATAGATCTGCTGCTCGGTCAGCTCCTCGAGCATTTTGGGCGTAAACAGCAAGTGGTAGCTGACGCCGATGTAGCCCTTCTTACGGTCGGACGAGTAGCGGTTGGTTGCCAGATACGCGCCCTTGGTGGTACACACCACCACGTTGGCGCGGCTGTGCTTGAGAAATTGCGCCGTGGCCGGATTGATAGGGTGCATGCTGCCGCTCGTGGACTGAATGCCCTCGGGGAAAATGGCGACCGCGCCGTTGCGGCGAAGTGCCCGCAGCATATTTTTCACGCACATAAAATCGGGCTGATACAGATACTTGGATATAACACCCAGCTTGATCAGGATCGGGTAAACACCCTTTTGCATGATGTTCTGATAGCCGCAGACGATGTTGACGTCCTTGCGGTGAAAGCCGTAGACGGTATAGATAAATTCCAAGCGTGCCGCGTGAGAGGACAGCAGCAGCGTCGGTTGATGCTCGATGTCCTTGGGATCGTAGTCATAGCTGAACTCGACCCGGTTTGCTTTGTTGATCGCGCCCATGACCCACATGGCCAGCGTCATCAGCACCGCGTCGGGCTTTTTGACTTTTCTGTTGATCAGCCTTGTTTTCAAGTCCTTTTTCATGGTTCAGATCGTCCTTTATGTCAAAGTGGAAATGTCGGGATTATTTTCTGAGCTTGGGCTGGTATTGGATCTCGCTGACCGAATAGACGGTGACAAAGGCCTTTGGGTCGGTCTTGCGGATGTAGTCCATCAGTCGGCGGTATTCACTCTTATCCACGATGGTGATGACCTCGCGGCGGGTGGAATTGTCATACGCGCCCGTGATCTCGTTGAGCGTAGCGCCGCTGTGCAGCTCGTGCAGAATAAAGTTGACGATGTCGTCCAGATGCACGGATATGACGCACACGCGTCGCTTGATATTCAGGCCGAAAATGAAGCGGTCGACGACGATGCCGCAAAAATACGTGCCGAGCACGCCCAGCACTACGATTTTGGTGTCGGAGCAAAGTGCCGAGCTGAGCGCTACGGCAACGCCCGCAGCCGCGCCCGCCTTACCAAGCTCGATCTTGAGATACTTGTTGAGAATTTTTGCGACGATGTCAAGTCCGCCCGACGAGGCGTTGCGCGAGAACAGCACCGCCATCGCCATACTGACAACCAGAATGTAGCACAGCATATCCAAAAACGGATCGTCAGTCAGCGACCGGAAATTCGGGAACGCAATCTCAAACACGCCGATAAATACGGGCACCATGAGCGAGGTGTACACCGTTTTTGCGCCGAATTCCGCGCCCACCAGCAAAAAGCCGACAATAACCAGCACGGCGTTGATGATGAGATTGATGACCGACACGGGCAGCGGTATAAAATTGTTGAGCACCATGGCAAGTGCCGAAATGCTGCCGACCGCGACGCCCGAGGGCATCATGAAAAAGAAGACGGCGACGGCAACGAACAGCGCGCCCAGTGTGATCGCAGCAAAATCAAGTGCCGCGGAAAGGATCTTTTGCTTATTCATCATGGTTGTTCTTTTGCCCGTCGTCAGGCCTCTTTGGCAGCATAGTAATTGGCCGTGATATGGTCCGCATCAAAGCTGATCTCGCAGCACTGCTTGCGGCGACCCGTACCGACCAGCAGCGTAAAGTGGTCGTTGTCCGTCCATTTGCCGCTCATAAAGCCCTCGCGCTTTTTGGCAAAAAGGATCATCTCGCAAGCTCTCTCCTCGCCGACGGTATACGCCTTGACCTTGATGCCCGTCAGACCCTTGACCGTTGCGGACGAGCCGAAGGTCAGCGTCACGATGCGGTCACCCTCGGGCGATACGAAATCGCGCGCGGCGATATTGCTTTTCATTTCTCTTGAGATCTTATCCGCCGTGACCGCACCCGCGACCGTAGCTGCGGTGCCGACCAAAAAGCCTGCGACAAGTCCAAATACCGTATTGTTTTTCATCATGGTTCTCCTTTTCCTGACAAAATACTCTGTCGAAATTATATCACAAAAAATCCCCCGTGTAAAGAGAAAACGAAAAAAAGCCGCGATTGCGGCTTTTTCCTTTTATTGGTTTTTCTTATCGGCTCGTTTTGCGACGAAAAAGCGTTGCTTGTTGTGCTTCAAAAAGCTTCGGAGCTGCTTTTTGTGGCTGCACAACCGCTCCTCGCACTTGGCACAATCCAGACAAGCGTTGCTCTCGTTATGAAAGCGTTCGGGGTGGCGACGGTAGGTGATCTCCCAGCGCAAAAGCAGCGCGAGCGCACATCCGAGCAAGCTGTAGGTATACCAGTCGGGCATAAACACGAGCGGCGTGAACATCATGGCAAAATCCCAGTTGTAGATGCGGCAGGTGGTGCAGCAGCGGTTTTTCATGATCCAGGTCTGAAAAGGACAGAAAAACAGAATGCACACGATGTCGCAGATCGAGAAAAACAGGCTGATGAGCACAAGCATGCTGCGATCGAGCCAGCCGGCAAAGTACGCCGCGCCGATCAGCGCGTTGAGCGCAAGCCAGACCCCTGCCACGGTCGCCGTATCCTTCCATGAGTGCCTGATGGGGACCTCCTCGCCCTCGACGGGGCGGAAATTGCGCGCGAACTGTTTTTGAGAGCCCATGCTTTCCAACCGTGAGGGGAAAAAGCGAAGGATCATTTCAAGCACGAAAGACACCCAGACGATGATGGGCAAAGGGTAGAAGCGTTTCAGCTCTACCGTCCGTCCGAGGACGTAAGATACCAGCACGCACAAAAACAGCAGCGTTCTCGCCACCAGCTTGACGTAGTGCAGCATAGAAATATCGGATATTTTAGCGCGGTGTCCTCTCATGCTCCTCCATCGTGCCCTGCGGCGTTTGCTTTATTTTTCACTCCAATGAAAGCTGCCCGTGAGCAGCGTGACGGCCTCGCGCGTGACGGACAGCAGTCCGCCGCCCAGCTCGCCGTATTTTTCGTCCTGCTCGTCGGCAAGCTCGATCTTACACCGACACGACTTGACGCTCGTAACCAAAGGCGCGTGTCCTGCCATGACAGCCAACTCACCCTCGACACCGCGCACGGTCAGCATGACAGCCTCACCGTCGAACACGGCACCGTCGGGCGACGAAACGATCAGACGGAAGGTGTTCATGCTCCCACCTGACCTTTGGCCTTGGCAACGGCCTCATCGATCGTTCCCACGAACAAGAAGGCCGACTCGGGCAGATCGTCGTGCTTGCCCTCGATGATCTCGCGGAAGCCGCGAATGGTTTCGGAGAGCGGCACGTACTCGCCCTCGATGCCCGTGAACTTCTCGGACACGTGGAAGGGCTGGGACAAAAATCTCTGGATCTTTCTTGCACGACCGACCAGCAGCTTATCCTCATCCGACAGCTCATCCATACCCATGATGGCGATGATGTCCATCAGCTCGGCATAGCGCTGCAAAATGCGCTGCACCTCACGGGCAACGGTGTAATGCTCCTCGCCCAGGATTTCGGGTGACAGAATACGGCTGGACGACTCGAGCGGATCGACGGCGGGGTAGATGCCCTGCGGGGCGATCGAACGCGAGAGGACGGTGGTGGCGTCCAGGTGCGCAAAAGTGGTGGCGGGGG
>JAZQMI010000127.1:0-5574 GCA_045543375.1 Eubacteriales bacterium
GTGGTATGATCTGCTCTTCCTGGATGGATCGCCCTTTGTCGGTCGCGGGACGCGTCGTCGTGTCGGACGATAAGGGTGTGCGTACGCTACCCGTTCATCTGCGCCGCGACATCGCGCTCATTCCCAACGTTGCTATTCATATGGATCGCACGGTCAACGAGGGCAAAAAGTTCAATATGCAGATCGATATGCTGCCGCTGGCAGCGCTGCAGGGAGAGAACACCGACCTTCTCTCGCACGTCGCTGCCGAGCTCGGCGTAGATCCTTCGAATATCGTCAGCCACGATCTGTTCCTTTATGCACGCGACGCAGGTAAGTGCTGGGGCTTGAATAACGATTTCATCTCCGCCCCCAGATTTGACGACCTTGGCTGCGTGTGGGCAACGCTCAAGGGATTCGTCGATGCCGAGCCCACCGAGGCAGTGAGCGTGCTCGCCGTATTTGACAACGAGGAGATCGGCAGCAGCTCGCGTCAGGGCGCAGGCTCGTCGCTGCTGCGCGATACGCTGACTCGCCTTGATACTGCGCTGTACGGTGACGAAAATCTGCGTTGTCGCTTGGCAAACAGCGTGCTCGTGTCGGCGGATAACGCCCACGCCGTCCATCCCAACCACCCCGAATATGCCGACGCACAAAACCGCCCCACGCTGGGCGGGGGTGTCGTCGTCAAATATAACGCCGAGCAGCGCTACGCCACCGATGCCGTCAGCGCGGCCGTTTTCGGCCGCATCTGCGCCGCCGCGGGCGTCAAAACGCAGAGCTTCGCCAACCGCTCGGACGTGCGCGGCGGTTCGACACTTGGCAACATTGCCGTGTCCGATCTGCCTTGTCTGACGGTCGATATCGGACTTGCACAGCTTGCGATGCACTCGGCCTACGAAACGGCAAGTGCTGCCGATCTCGATAGCCTTGTCGCGGCAAGCAAGGCCTTCTACCGCGCCTCGGTCAAGGCCGAGGGAGACGGCGATTATCGCATCAAGATTGCCGACTGATCGCAGCCAAAAATAGCCAAGCACCGCTTGCTTGAATAAACGCCGCACAGAGCCGACAATACTCTTTTTTGACGGGAAATAGCCCACCACGCGGGTGCCCGCAAAAAGGAGTATCGGGAAATGTATTATAATAAGGTGGAAATATGCGGCGTCAATACGTCAGAGCTGATCGTGCTCAGCGACGCCGAAAAAAAAGACCTTCTGAAAAAGACCAAGCAGGGCGACCGCGCGGCGCGTGCCGCACTCATCTGCGGCAATCTTCGGCTGGTGCTCAGCATCATTCAACGCTTTACGGGACGCCGCGAGAATATGGACGATCTGTTTCAGGTCGGCTGTATCGGTCTTGTCAAAGCAGTTGACAACTTCAACATCGAGCTCGACGTCAAATTCAGCACTTACGCCGTGCCCATGATCATCGGCGAGATCCGCCGATATCTGCGCGATAACAGCACCATTCGCATCAGCCGCTCGGTGCGCGACCTTGCATACCGCGCGCTGCAGGCAAGGGAAGAATGGATCAGAGAAAAGCAGACCGAGCCCGACGTTTCTCAGCTTGCCGAGGTGCTCGGCGAGAAAAAGGAGGCCGTGCTGCGCGCCATGGAGGCCATCGTCGAGCCCATTTCGCTTTACGAGCCCGTCTATACCGAAAACGGCGACTCGGTCTACGTCATGGATCAACTCAAGGACAGCAGCTCGGACAGCTCGGACGAGGTGTGGCTGGAGAATATCTTGCTGCGCGACGCCATGAAAACGCTCAATGAGCGTGAGCGTAACATCATCATGAAGCGCTTTTACCAAAACAAGACCCAAATGGAGATCGCCGACGAGATCGGCATCTCGCAAGCGCAGGTGTCCCGCCTTGAAAAGGGGGCACTGGAGCATTTGAGGAAAAACATGTGAGAAAAGCGGAACGACCATAGCGTCGTTCCGCTTTCTTTTTCGCTATGATTACTATGACAAATTTGCTCAAAAGCATTGACATGTTTTTTTATTTATGCTAAAATGAAACTGCCAAACAAACCGAATATCTGACGCCAGAAGTGTGCATTTTTATTTTTAATAAAAATGCATGCTCATTTCTGCATACTTTTGGCATGTCAGAAGGTTTGTTTGGCGACAATCGAGCAGCGTTTTTTGTGCGCTGACTTCGGTTGGCGCACTTTTTATTTTTAGGAGGAACGAAAAGGACATGAAAAAGACATTTTGGAAGCTTGGGCTTGTGCTGATGGTGCTTGTCGCACTCATCGCTCTGGGCACAGTGGCGGCGTCGGCGGCGACGGAGGGGTATTATACCTATGCCGTCACCAATGGCGAGGCGACGATTACCGAGGTCGATACCGCCATTGCAGGCGATATCACCATTCCTTCAACGCTCGGCGGCTATCCCGTGACGAGCATTGGAGATTATGCGTTCGATTGCTGTACCGGCTTGACGAGCATCACCATTCCGGATAGCGTGACGAGTATTGGAAATTCTGCGTTCTCTTTATGCATCAGCTTGGAGAGTATCACGTTTGAATCGCCCACGACGAAAATTTTCGATAACGAGTATACCATTTCCGACACCGTCACCATTTACGGCTACGAGGGCTCAACCGCACAGGCGTATGCCGAGAAGTATGGCAGAACGTGTATCGATTTGGAAAATCCGTATTCCGTAGGTCTTGAATTTACATTGAACGCCGCCGGCACGGAATATAGTGTGACCGGCTATGAGGGAACTGCCACCGAGGTCGTGATTTCGAGCAAGTATAACGACCTGCCCGTGACGAGCATTGGCAATTCTGCGTTCTCTTGCTGCTCCGGCTTGACGAGCATCACCATTCCAAATAGTGTGACAAGCATCGGGAGTAGCGCGTTTTCCGAATGCTACGGCTTGACTAGCCTCACGATTCCAAGCAGTGTGACTCATATAGGAAAACACCTATTTAATGCAGCTTCATATACTGACAGCAACTGTTTGAAAGAAATTATTGTTGATGCCAAAAACGCCATATATTATTCATCCGGAAATTGCCTGATTGAAAAAGCAACCGGAACGGTGGTTCTCGGCTGTAGCAATAGCGTGATTCCATCAGACGGAAGCGTGCAGGTGATTGGAGCTGGCGCTTTTGAAAGCACCGGCGTTCAGAGCATAGCCATTCCGGATAGCGTGACGACGATAGAAGGCAGCGCATTCCACTCCACTTTTATTTCGAATATTACGTTTGGAGAAAACAGCCAACTGACGAGTATAGAAAATTATGCGTTTGCATACTGCCCCTACTTAACGAACATCACTATTCCGGACGGTGTGACGAGCATTGGAGATGATGCGTTCTATGACTGCGGCAGCTTGACGAGCATCGCCATTCCGGAAGGCGTGACGAGCATTGGAAAGGAGGCGTTCTCTGGTTGCGGCAGCTTGACGAGCATTACCTTTGAATCTCCTGCTACCGAGATCATAGAAGGCAATTATAATCAAACCATTCCTACAAATACAACTATTTACGGCTACGAAAATTCAACCGCGCAGGCATATGCTGAAAAATACAACAGAGTCTTTGTAAGTCTTGGATACCACGGTTTCGAATATACATTGAACGCCGACGGCGAATCCTACACCATGGCCGGCTATACGGGTGCGGATACGGCCATTGTTGTTCCCACCGAGAATGCTGGCCTTCCCGTCACTCATTTCGCAAAATTCGATTTCCCCATCGCGGAGGATGACAACGAGATCGTCTATCCCGGAAGCGGCGCGATCGTCACCCCCGAGGATTCCTTTAACAAGCAAACGTATGTAAAGCAGATCACGTTCCTGTCAAAGACCATTGTCATCGAGGACAATGCTCAAACCATTCCGAAGAGTGTCACCATCTGCGGCTACGTCGGCTCCACCGCACATCAGTATGCGCTCAAGTATGGTCGCGCGTTTGATATTCTGCCCGAGATCGTATCGGCGAACATCGCCCTCGGCTCGGATATCACGGTCAACTATTTGGCTTATCTTGATGACAGCCAAAAGGATGCCGTCATGAAGTTCACGGTGGGTGGTGTCACCACCACGGTGCAGGGAGTAGCAACCGCAACGCCCAACCGCTATCAGTACAGCTTCACGGGCATCAATCCCCAGATGATGGGCGATAACATTGCCGTCGAGCTGGTGCTGAACGGTGAGACGCTTGCAGAGATCGACGAGTACAGCGTCAAGCAGTATTGCGTGAACATGAAAGCACGCGTCGAAAGCAAGTCCATCGCGGGCTTTAGCGATGCGCAGTACGCCGCTCTTGACACGCTGCTTGCCGACATTCTTGAATACGGCGCGGCGGCTCAGAATTACAAGGGCTATAACACGGGCAATCTCGTCAACGAGGGCATCACGGGCGCGAGCGAGTTCATTCCGCTGACCAGTGCGCACAAAATGCCTGCGTTTGACGCGAGCACTATGCCCGATGAGGCGTCGTTCACCGCTGCCAAGGTCGTGCTAAACAACGCCATTTATCTGCGCTTTGAATTCAAGACGACCGACGTATCCCGCGTGACGATCAAGGTTGGCGACCGCGTCTACGGTCAGAACGATTTTAAGTTTGTCAGCTCGCAGAGCGACGGCTTCGGTATTCCCACCGAGATCCACGCACTGGATTCCGATGCGATCTTCGCCAATCAGATGGAAACGAGCTACACGATCATCCTTTGCGTAGACGGTGTCGAGTGCCAGAGATTGCAGTACAGCGTGGTCAACTACATTTACAACATGCAGAACACCACGTCCGATCCCGATCTGGTCGCGCTGCTCAAGCGCATCCGCAACTACGGCCTGTCTGCCGTGGCGTTCAGAGATGCGAAATAACAGAATAGAAAAGGGGCATCCTTTGCGGATGCCCCAAATTTTATTTGAGCGATTGGATATGAATGCTCTCGCCCTGTGCCATGTTCACAAGGTAGTCCGCCATACATAGGTCCTGCTCGTCGTGCGTGACGAGCACGGTCGTTTTGCCTTGGCGTGCCGTGCGGATGAGCTCGCGCATTTGCTCGTGCAGCGCGGCGTCAAGTCCGCGGAACGGCTCGTCGAGCAGCAGCACGTCGGCATCGGTGGCGAGTGCGCGTGCAAGTGCAACGCGTTGCTTCATGCCGCCCGAAAGCTCGGCGGGATAGCGGTCGGCGTCCTCGGCAAGCCCGACACGGGCGAGCCACTCCCGCGCCGTCGGCAGCGTCTTTTTGCTATCCGAAAGCACGAGGTTGACGTTTTCGGCGGCGGTCAGCCATCCGAGCAGAGAGGGGTCCTGAAACACGTAGGAAATACTGTTCGTTTCACGCGTAACATTTCCCGAGGTCGGGGAAATAATGCCGGCAAGCAGGCGAAGCAGCGTCGTTTTGCCGCAGCCCGACGCTCCCATGACGGCTGTTGTGGTGCCTTGAGGGAATTCGAGCGTCAGGTGCTCGAGCACCGTCTTATTCGGCGCAAAGGTGACGGTAACATCAGACAGTGCGATCATGCGGATGCCTCCTTTCCGCGCGTGCGGTCACTTGCCGTCTGCCACAGACGAAAGAGGCGCGTTGCCGCTGTCTCCAATATCAAGCTGAGTACAATGACTACCGT
>JAZQMI010000128.1:0-6864 GCA_045543375.1 Eubacteriales bacterium
GCAGCGCATAGGGAATGCCGCCGATGTGGTCCTCGTGTCCGTGCGTCAGGAAAATGCCGCGCACACGGTCCTTGTTCTGCTCCAGATAGGTAATGTCGGGAATGACCAGATCGATGCCGGGCATATCCTCGTCGGGAAAGCCCATGCCGCAGTCGACCACGATGATATCGCCGTCGCACTCGATGGCCGTGATGTTCTTGCCGACCTCACTCAGACCTCCCAGGGGAATGATGCGCAGCTTGGCGTTCGGGTTGCGCTTGACGGGTGCCTCTGTGCTCTTGGTCGTCTTGCGATTGCGATGCTCGCTGACACGCTCGGACTTTACGGGAGCAGCGCCTTTTTCCGTATTTTTTACAGCGCTTTTCGCGGCATTTTTGGCGACGTTTTGCGTGCGTTCGGGCGCAGGCTTTTGCGCCGCCTTGGACGCCGTATTCTGATTTTGTTGCGCGCTCGCACGCTCACTCTTACTCTTGCGCTGATGCTTGGGCGCCGTCGGTTTGACGGGCGACGATTGCAAAAACTGATCGGTTGCGTCGATGCGCTCACCGCTCGGTGCTTTGGCGCGGCGGTCGGTCATGGGACGACGCCCCTTGCGACCCGACGTCTGCGCGGCACCGTCTTGCTGTTTCAATTCTTTTACCATATAAAACGGTTCTCCTTTCTCTTTCTTTATGTAACGATAGGCGTGCAAAAAAGAATGCACGCAAAAAGTAAGCCTGTCAAAGACCGGCTTTTTTGCCTTGTCTTGCGGGCTTTTTTTGTTTTTAATTCATTGAGTTCGTACCGAGTGGGAGGTACGATGCCCGTTGGCGTCAAACGATCACAACGCACGAGGGCGGACCTGTCCGCGCGGTCAGCATCCCCGCGCGGCAGTACACGAACATAAAACAGTACCTATATTATAGCCGATATTTGGGAATTTGTCAATACCCTCACGTAAGCAGCATGCACACCACGCCAAGCAAAGCGCCGAGTATGACGCCGATGCCGAACGACCACCAGCGCGACAGTTGTTTTTTTCGTTTGGGCTGCGGCATGAGCATGCTCTCGTCCAGAATACGATTGGCCTCGGCCATCATGGAGCTCTCGCTCTCTCCACCTCTGTGTGCGCCGTCGCGCAAAACGAAATACGCCTCCTCATAGTATCGGCTGCCTATGGTGCGGAGCACCACCATTTGCTTTTGCGTTCCCTTTACCATATCCTTCCCTCCTTGCCTTTTGTCTGCAAGGATTGCCCTGTACGCATCAATTCAAACACACGCGACAAAGAAAGCAGGAAAAGAATATACAAAACGCCATCAGCAACAGCGATACGGGCAGCGCGTAACGCGTTTTTTTGACGCCGATGGACGAAAAATAGACGGTGACGACGTACACCGCCGTATCCGAGCTGCCCATGATGACCGAGGCGCACGCGGCGGCAAAGCTGTCCGCCCCCAGCTCGTCGAGCAGCGCGGCGTAGCTTGCCGTGGCGGCACTGCCCGAAAAGGGACGCGAGAGCAGCAAGGGCAGCAGCTCGCTCGGCACGCCGAGTGCTGAAAAAGCAGGCGACAGCCAGCCGCTTACGGTGCGCACCGCGCCCGACGCATTGAGCATGCCGACCGCCACGAGCAACGCCGTCAGCGTAGGCAACAGCCGCACCGCCGTTTCAAGCCCCTCTCTCGCGCCGCGCACGAAGGCATCAAAGCTGCTCTGTTTGCCGCGCAGCATGAGTAGTCCCACAAGCCCCATCAGTACGGGCAACAGATACGCCGTCACCGATTGCAGCACGTCGATCACGCTCACGCCTGCTCCCTTTCCACTTGTTCAAGCGCCTGCACGATGGCTCCGGCAACGTGCCCGTTGCCGTAGACGTCCGAGGCGTGCTCCATACGCCGCAGGCGGCGCTCGTCGTCAAGCAGACGGGCAAGCAGGTAGCGCACCCGCTCGCTCTCGGTGCCCGCCATGCACAGCACGCCCGCAGACACGCCTTCGGGACGCTCGGTCACCTCGCGCAGCACCAGCGTCGGCACGCCAAGATAAGTTGCCTCCTCTTGCAAGCCGCCGCTGTCGGTCAGAAGCAGCGTAGCGCGTGCCAGAAGATTTTGAAGCACGGGCAGCTCGAGCGGTTCGGTCAACACGGCGTTGAAGCAGCCCGCAAAGGCCCGCTCTGCCGCCTCGCGCACGGCGGGCGCGGGGTGTACCGCAAACAAGAGCAGCACGTCCTCGCGCTGTTCGATCTCCTCGCGAATGGCGCGCAACAGCGCCGCTCTCGCCACTCCCGACATCTCGCGCCGATGAGCGGTCAGAAGGACGAGGCGACGACCCGCCGCCCGCTCAAGCAGTGGGTGCGGAAAATCGGTACGCAGGCACAGCCGCAGCGCGTCGGTCGCCGTATTACCGACCGTAAAGACGCGTGCGGCGTTCGCTCCCTCGGCGATCAACTGCTTGGCAGCGCGTGCGGTCGGCGCAAAATGCACCGCGCTCATGGCGTCCACCGCGCGGCGGTTGAATTCCTCGGGGAAAGGCGCGTAAATATCGCCCGTGCGCAATCCCGCCTCGACGTGATAGACGGGAATGCCCGCGTAAAAGCAGCAAAGTGCGCCGACAAAGGCGGTGGTCGTGTCGCCGTGGACAAAGCACGCATCGGGACAAAAGCCGCTCTCTCGCAGCTCCCGACCGATCGCGTCCAGCAGCCGCTCGGTCAACGAATGCGGCGTCTGTCCCACTTGCATCACGCCAAGGTCCGCGTCGGCCTCGACGCCGAAAAAGCGCAGCACACCTTCCACCATGTCGGCGTGCTGACCTGTCAGCACCACGCGCACGCGGATGTCTGCACGGCGGCGGAGCTCCAAAATCAAAGGGCACATTTTGATGGCCTCGGGGCGCGTTCCTATGAGTATCAAATATCGCTTCATGGTCAAATCCTCCCCCTGCCAATCTATGTTCTTCTCCCCGCCCTTATGTGCTCCGCTTGACACGTCGGAAATTTTTCTGTATAATATTTTTTACAATCCCCTTGACAATGCGCATCTCTTGTGATATCATTTTGATATCAAGAAAGGAGAACGCCATGAACAACATGATCGAAATATCGCACCTGTCCAAAAGCTTTGGCACGGTGCACGCCGTCCGCGACGTGAGCTTTCGCGTCAAGGAGGGTGAGCTGTTTGCCTTTTTGGGGCTCAACGGCGCAGGGAAATCCACCACCATTTCCATTCTTTGCGGGCAACTGCAAAAGGACGCAGGCCACGTGCTCGTCGGCGGCATGGACCCCGACACCGACCCCGACGCTACCAAGCGGCTGCTTGGCGTCGTGTTTCAGGGCTCTGCACTCGATAAGCCTTTGACGGTGCGCCAGAATTTACGCAGCCGCGCCGCGCTGTACGGCATCACGGGCGAGGCGTTTGAGCGCCGCCTTGGCGAGCTGTGCGATCTGCTGGATCTGTCCGAGCTGCTCGACCGCACGGTCGGCAAGCTGTCGGGCGGTCAACGCCGCCGCATCGACATTGCAAGAGCGTTGCTTCACAGCCCCGCGCTGCTCGTGCTCGACGAGCCGACCACGGGACTTGATCCCCAGACGCGTCACATGCTCTGGGAGGTCATTGAAAAACTGCGCCGCGAGTGCGGTACGACCGTTTTTCTGACCACGCACTATATGGAGGAGGCGGCCGACGCCGACTATATCGTTATTCTCGACAGCGGCAGCATTGCCGCCCAGGGTACGCCGCTCGAGCTCAAAAACACCTATACCAAGGACTATATCACGCTGTACGGCGCGGACGAGGCAAGCGTCAAGGCGCTCGGCTATCCTTACGAAGCGCTGCGTGATGCCTACCGCATTCATGTGCCAGGCACGGCCGATGCCACGGCGCTCATCGTCAGAAATCCGTCGCTGTTTACCGATTATGAGATCACCAAGGGAAAAATGGACGACGTATTTCTCGCCGTTACGGGAAAAACGCTCACGCAAGATGAAATGGCGAGAGGAGGTGCTCGCGCATGAGAACGCTGACTGCCATCGTCCGCCGCAACGTGGCCTTGTTTTTCAAGGACAAGGGCATGCTGTTCACCTCGCTCATCACGCCCATCATTTTGCTGGTGCTGTACACTACCTTCCTCGGCAACGTCTACCGCGACGCCTTTCTTGCCTCTTTCCCTGCGGGAATGCCGCTCTCGGACGAGCTGACGCGCGCCATCGACGGCTGCGTGGGCTCGCAGCTCTTGTCCTCGCTGCTTGCCGTATCGTGCGTGACGGTCGCCTTTTGCTCCAATCTGCTCTCGGTGCAGGACAAGGTCACGGGCGCACGCGCCGATCTGACCGTTGCCCCCGTCAAGCCTTCGCTGCTGGCGCTCGGCTATTACGTGTCCACGGCCGTGGTCAGCGGCATGGTCTGCTTGGTGGCGCTTGGCGCAGGCCTTATCTACCTCTCTACGGTCGGCTTTTATCTGTCGCTCTTTGACGTACTGCTGCTCGTGCTTGACGTCGCGCTGCTGGTGCTGTTCGGAACGGCACTCTCGTCCATCGTCACCTATTTTCTGTCCACGCAGGGACAGATCTCGGCCGTCGGCACCGTCGTCAGCTCGGGGTACGGCTTTATCTGCGGTGCGTACATGCCCATCTCGTCGTTTGGAGAGGGTCTGCAAACGGTGCTGTCCTTTTTGCCCGGCACCTACGCTACCGCCCTCATCCGCAATCACGCCATGCGCGGCGCCATGGATGAAATGATCGATCTTGGCGTGCCTGCCGGCATCATCGAGGGCTTGCGCGATGCGGTCGACTGTAACCTTTATTTCTTTGATCGAGCCGTCAGCCAAGGAGCCATGCTTGCCGTGCTGTGCGCTAGCGTTCTGGGACTTACCCTGATCTATCTGCTCATCAATTTCAAAAACAGAAAACGCGTCAACTGACGCGCCGAAAGGAGCTCTTATGGCAAACGAACAACATGCACGCACCGTCGCGCTGATCGGTGATAAGGCACTCGATCAGCTCGCCCACGCACGCGTGGCCGTCTTTGGCATCGGCGGCGTCGGAGGGCATCTGGCCGAAGCACTCGCCCGCGCCGGTGTCGGTGCGCTTGATCTGATTGACGGCGACGTGGTATCCGTATCCAATATCAACCGTCAGATGATCGCGCTTCACTCGACCGTCGGTCGTCCCAAGGTCGAGGTCATGGCCGAGCGCATTCGCGACATCAATCCCGATTGCATCGTACGCACATACGAACGTCTGTATCTGCCCGACAACGCCGACGAGCTTGATCTGTCCGTTTACGACTATATTGCCGACGCCATTGACACGGTCAGCGCCAAGATCGAGCTTGCCGTTCGTGCCAAGAGATTGAATATTCCCATCATCGCCGCCATGGGTGCGGGCAACAAGCTTGACCCTGCCGCCTTTGAGGTGGCAGATCTTGCCAAGACGACCGTCTGCCCCTTGGCGCGTACCATGCGGCTCGAGC
This sequence comes from Eubacteriales bacterium, assembly GCA_045543375.1. Taxonomy (GTDB): domain Bacteria; phylum Bacillota; class Clostridia; order Oscillospirales; family CAG-272; genus SIG644. The sequence goes on from JAZQMI010000128.1 coordinate 5,442, forward strand.
TGCGCAAGCGCGGCATCGACCACCTCAAGGTGGTCTACTCCAAGGAGCTGCCCGCCACGTCGGGCGTGACCGACGCGGACGGTGTGCGCCGCGTCCTGCCTGCCAGCATATCCTTTGTGCCGGGTGCCATGGGGCTGATCATGGCAGGGGAGATCATCAAGGATCTGATCGTTAAATGAAAAAGAGGCGACCATCGGTCGCCTCTTTTTCTATTGCCGTCTGCCCCGCAGCCCTCTGGTGATCAGCAACGCAAGCGCGGCGCAGCTTGCCGAGCAGATCCAGATGGGGATGAGTACGGCGAACGGGTCGCTCGCCCCCGCCTCGCGACGAAGTGCGAGCAGTGTGGACGGAATGATAGACACCGAGCAGGTATTGAGCACGGTCAGCGTGATCATGTCCCCCGTCGCGGTATCGGGATGCGCGTTGCGCTTTTGCATTTTTTCAAGAGCCGCCAGTGCCATGGGTGTGGCAGCGTTGCCCACGCCGAGCAGGTTGGCGGCAAAGCTCGCACAGATCTCGCCAAGTCCCTCACCGCTCGCTGCCGTGTCGGGAAAGAAAAAGGCAAGCGGACGGCGCAAAAGACGAGAAAGCCACCTCACCGCGCCCGCCTCCTCCAGCACCCGCATGACACCGCAAAACAGACACATGGTGCCGCACAGCGAGAGTGACAGCTTGACGGCCGACGCTGCTCCCTCGAGCGCCGCCGAAGACATGGCCTCCCCCGCGCCGTTGTAAATACCGAATACAAGCGCAACGAGCACCATCACGCCAAACACTTTGCCTAACATAACCGCTCCTTTCTCGATCAAAAATCGCAATTCTTCCATTTTTTTACAATTCCGTCATTCTTATTGGCACCGCAAATAGGAAAATAAAGGAAATTCTGCATTTTTATATAAAAATTTCAGATATTTTGGCGAAATATGTTGACAATTCCCAATTCTTTGCTTATAATATGCTCGTAAGTGATCCCACATATTTGGAAAATGGAAAGGAGAAACCATATGAAATCCACCGGAGTTGTACGTAAGGTTGACGAGCTCGGTCGCATCGTGCTGCCCAAGCCTTTGCGCGAGGTCATGGACATCAACGAGAAGGACTCGCTTGAGATTTTTACCGACAACAATCGCATCATTCTCCAGAAGTATCATCCCGCCTGCGAATTCTGCAACAACGCAGACAACGTCGTTTATTTCGGCGAAAAGCGCATCTGCCGCGAGTGCATCGATAAGATCAAGGCTCTGTTCTGATGCCATTGTATGCATCGGGGCATTACACAAAGAACTCCCGTCACGCAACGTGACGGGAGTTCTTTGCTTTATACACGCGCATCGGGCAGCTCGTCCGCAGGTGTAATACTTTCAAACAAGTCAAAGAGGCTGTCGGTCGGCAAGCAGGCAAAATCGACCGTCTGCCCTTTTTT
>JAZQMI010000129.1:0-18070 GCA_045543375.1 Eubacteriales bacterium
ATCTTTTCATAGGCACCTCTCAATGTTATTCGTTGGTGTAGTTATCAAAGTATCCCTGAACGAGGACGATGGGCGTACCCTTGTCGCCCGAGCCGGAGGTCAGGTCGCACAGCGAGCCGATCAGGTCGGTGAGCTGTCTGGGCGTGGTGCCCTGCGCGGCCATGTTGCCGACCAGCGACGAGCCGTCCTTGGCCTTGATGCTCTCGGAGATGGCCTTTTTCAGCTCCTCACCCGAAAGATCCTTGAAATCGTTGTCGGCCAGATACTTGAGCTTGAGCTCGTTGGGCGTACCGATCAGACCGTCCGTGTAAGCGGGGGACACGACCGGGTCAGCCAGCTCCCAGATCTTGCCCTGGGGGTCCTTGAAGGCACCGTCGCCGTAGACCATGACCTCAACGTGCTTGCCCGTAGCCTCGAGCACGCGCTTCTGAATATCCAGCACCAGCGGGCGGCACTCGCGGGGGAACAGCTTGATCTTGTCCTCGGTCGACTTGTTCGAGCCGAGCAGACCGTACTTTTCGTTGCAACCGCTGCCGTTGACGCTCTCGTTCAGAATATCGTCCAGACTGCAAACGACCTTTGCACCTGCCTCAAGCAAAATTCTCTTGGTGCGACGGCGTGTGTGAATGTCGCAGTTGATAACGCAGTCGGTGTAATTGAGAATGGTTTTTGCCTGGTTGGCAAACACGATCTCGACCTCTGCACCGCACTCGCGAACGAGGTCGCCGTAATAGGCAACGTAGTCCACGCCCGTGAACTCGTGACGGTTCTCGCCGAACAGCTCGCGATATTTTTCAAGAGAGAGCACGTCGCTGTAAGGATTGATGCCCGCAGCGTCGATCTTGTCAAGGCTGACCAGCTCGTTGCCTACCTCGTCCGAGGGGTAGGACAGCATCAGTACGACCTTTTTGCAGCCCTTGGCGATGCCGCGCAGGCAGATCGCAAAGCGATTACGCGACAGAATGGGGAAGATCACGCCTACCGTGCCGCCACCCAGCTTGTTTTTGACGTCGGTCGCAATATCGTCGACGCTTGCGTAGTTGCCCTGTACGCGAGCCACGACCGACTCGGTGATGGAAATGACGTCGCGGTCGCGCAGCTCGAAGCCGTCGCTCTCGGCGGCCTGCAGCACGCTATCGGTCACCAGTGCGGCCAGATCGTCGCCCTCACGGAAGATGGGGCAGCGGATGCCGCGAGAAACCGTACCAACTCTGCGTTCGTTTGTGCTCATTTGCTTTTACCTCGTATCTATATCAGTAAAATAAAAAACGTGTGGACGAGCCACACGTGCACGCGACAGACGCCGCCGACGGAGTGACCCGTGTAAGGTAGTATCTGCCTTACGGTTTATTATAGCACAATCATTTGCCGTTTGCAAGGGGGAAAATTCATTTTTTGCCGCCAAAACGCAAAAAATTTGCGCACTTGGCGGCTCTTTTTTGAAAAAGACGTAAAAAGCGGCGCGCTCAGCGATAATCCCGGTACTGTCTTGGCGTCATACCGAGCTGCTCGCGAAAGCATTTGACCATGTGACTGGCGTCGTAAAAGCCGCATTCGGCGGCAACCTCCTGCACGCTCTTGGCACTCAAAGCCAGCATATCGGCCGCGTGGGACACGCGAATGCTCTTCAGATACCGATGCAGCGGCTGCCCCGTGTAGCGCTTGATGAGGTCGCTGATGTAGTTGGGGTGATAATGGAATAGTGCCGCGACGTGTCGGTTGGTAAGAGGGGCGGCGTAGTTTTGCTGCAAATAGCTGACGATCGTGCCCGCGATCTGCTGCTCCTTGGCAACGGGGTGGGGCACGGTGGCGTGTCGGTGGCACTCTACCAGCACGTCGGTCATGTAAGCGGACGATCTCAGCTCGTGCAGCTGCAGCCGCTCGGCGTATTCTCGCTGCATGGAAAGCAGCCGCTTTTCCACGCTTGGCAGCTCACTTAAGTAAAAGACCTCGTCAAGCTCGCTCGCGTCCGAGAAGGTCACGTGGTTGATGAGATTTTTGGGCTCGTAGTCGCACGGCGCGTCGGGCGGGACAGGCGTTTTCTGGTCGGCGGCTGCAAAGGTGTAGTCGAAATTGACGGTCAGATAAAGCACGCGCTCGCGCGGCGTTCGGATATGATAGCTGACGCCCGAATTGACGATCAGAAGGCTGCTCCTTCGCATGGGATAAAGCACGCCGCCCGCCTCGATCTCGCCCTCGCCCTCAAGGGCGTAGAACAGTCTTGCGTCGTAGGGCGTCGAAGGATCGTAGACGGTGCCGCCGTGCAGCGTCACGTAGCGCACGAAGCGCAAATAGGGCTTGATCGCGTCAAAGGACATCTCCAAATCGTTCACCAACCTTTATTTTTTACAATTTTATATGGATTTTATCACTTGATTATACATCAAAAAACGGATAAAATCAACATGAAATCATAAAAAAAGGAGCAAACGGCATGAAAAAGATCAAACCAACGGTTCTGGCTTATTATTTCCCCAACTGGCACGTCGACCCGCGTAACGAAAGATGGCACGGCAAGGGCTGGACGGAATGGGAGGTGCTCAAATACTCGCGTCCCCGCTTTGACGGACACCACTTGCCCCGCGTTCCCGCCTGGGGCTACGGCGACGAGGCGCGCCCCGAGGTCATGGAGCAAAAGATCGACGCGGCGCTCTCGCACGGCATCGACGGCTTCATCTTTGATTTTTACTGGTATAACGACGGCGGATATCGCGTGCGCTGCCTTGACGAGGGCTTCCTCGGCGCCAAAAACAACGCGCAGGCCAAGTTCGGCGTCATGTGGTGCAACCACGATCCCATCGCCGTGCACCCGCAGGGCAAGGCCACGGGCGATTTTTCGCTCGGCTCGGGCGATATTACGGTGCAGACCTTTTACGATATGACCGAGCATTGCATCAAAAACTACTTCGGCAAGCCCAACTATCTGCGCAACAGTGAGGGCAAGTTGTTCTTCTGCATCTACTTAAACCGCCGCATGACCGCCAACTTCGGCGGCGTGGACGGTATGCGCATCGTACTCAAGGATTTTCGCGAGCGCGTGCGTGCGGAAGGTCTTGGCGAGCTTGAGATCTACACGCTGCCCGACTTCGACCCCGACTTTTTCAACAACAACGAGGTGTACATGGAGCGCATGAGATACATGGGCTTTGACGCCTTCATGTCGCACGGCTGCCCCAAGGGGCTTGAGCACCCGCTCGAGTTCCCCCACCTGCCGTATAGCGAGATCATGCGCTGCGCCCACGAGCGAAACGTCAATTACACAAGGCTCGCGCAGGAATTCCCCTACAATATCCATATTTATCAGGGCTACGACAACGCCGCCCGCTCGGTGCCCTCGGACATATACGGCCCCTACGGCGGCTGGTTCGACTGGATCGTCAGCGACAACACGCCCGAGAAATTCGAGCAGCATTGCCGCGCGACCAAGGAGTTTTACGACGAGCACGCCACGGGCGAGTACATCACCATTCACTCGTGGAACGAGTGGACCGAGGGTGCCTGCCTTGAGCCCGACACCGAGATCGGCTACGCCTATCTTGACGCCATTCAAAACGTCTTCGGGCAAAAAAAATGTTCACGAACGGAGATTGAGGATATATGATCGAAAGAAAGCATAAGCGCACGGCGCGCGTCGGTATCTTCGCCGTGGCGCATCACACCTATTTTGAGCAGTTTGAGGGGCTCTATGAAAACCTGCTCTCCTACCACGCCGAGCTTTGCCGCACGGTCAAGGGCAACGAGGTCGAGCTGATCGACTTCGGCATGGTCGATAGCAGCGAGGCAGCCTATGCCGCCGCGCAGAAAATGCGAGCGGCCGAGCTGGATCTGTTGCTTTGCAACATGATTACCTACGCCACCTCGTCCGTCTTCGCGCCCATCGTGCGCGACGTGAGCGTGCCCGTGGTGCTCGTCGCGTTGCAGCCACGGCAGGCGCTCGACTACACCCGAGCCAGCACCTTCATGCAGCTGGAAAACGACAACGTCTGCTCGGTGCCCGAGTTTACGGGCGTGGCCATTCGCATTGGCCGCCGCGTCGCTGACGTCATTCTCGGGCATTTGTACGACGATGCCGAGGCAAAGGCCGAGCTTGCCCGCTGGTGCGACATCGCCAAGGTGTTGCACGATCTCAAGGGCGCGCGCATGGGGCTGATGGGACACACCATGGAGGCCATGTACGATATGCACGCCGATCCCACCGCCATCTCGGCGGCCTTCGGGCTGCACGTGCCGCTCTTTGAGGTGGACGACGTCATCGCCAAATACGAAACGGTGACCGAGGAGGAGATCGCCGACAAGATCGCCCTCATCGACGCCGAGTTCGACACGCCCGATCCCAAGTCCGATCCCGTCACCACCAAGCTGACCGACGCCGATAAGTATCAGGCTGCCAAAACGGCCGTCGCGCTGGATAAGTTCATCGAGGACAATCACCTTGACGGCCTTGCCTACTACTACGAGGGCAGCGCCGACAGCCTGCATCGCCGCGTGGCGACCACCTTTACCGTCGGCAACTCCATTCTCAACGCGCAGGGCATTCCCATGTGCGGCGAGTACGATATCAAAACGTGCGTGGCCATGCTCATCATGGACAGACTTGACATCGGCGGCAGCTTTGCCGAGTTCCACCCCTTTGATTTTGCCGAGGATTTTATTCTGGTCGGTCACGACGGCCCGCACCATCTGCGCATTGCCCAGGGTAAGCCCGTGCTGCGCAGCCTTAAGAAATTCCACGGCAAGCCGGGCAGCGGCGCGTCGGTCGAATTCAAAATCAAGGAGGGCCCTATCACCATGCTGGGCATCACCCAGACGGCAAGCGGCAAATTTAAGTTCGTCGTCGGTGAAGGACAGTCCAAGAGCGGCCCTATTCCGCCCACGGGCAACACCAACACGCGCGGATTTTTCGCGCCGACCACCCGCCAGTTCGTCAAAAAATGGGTGATGGAGGGCCCCACCCACCACTACGCGCTGGGCGTCGGTCACCACGCCGACACCATCGCCAAGATCGCCGACGTTCTCGGCATTGAGTGCGTGATCGTCAGATAAACAAAAATTCCGAGCCTCGCGGTTCGGGATTTTCTTTACTGCTTATTTGAGAAAGATCTCTCTGAGCTTGTTTTCGATCAGCTGCGTCATAACGTCCATACCCGCCACGTTGGGGTGGATATTATCCACGCTGTAGCTCTTGTAGACCGCGCCGCTCAGGCGGCTGCCGTACAGATCGACCAAATGCGCGCCGAAGTGATCGGCGCAGTCCTTGATGATGCCGTTGATGGTCACGGTCACCTCGTCGGCGCTTGCGCTGCGAAGCGGCAGATTCAGCACCAGAATTTCAGCGTCGGGATACGCCGTGCGCACCTTGTGCAGCATGATGCAATAGGCCTCGGCAAACGAGGAGGGCTCGGCGTAGGTGTAGGCGTCGCCGCTTTGCTTGATGAGCGTCCTCAGATCGACCGCATCAAAGCTGCCGAGATTGTTGGTCGAGGCGTCGTAATACAGCCGGTCGTTCATGCCCATATAAATGCAGATGATGTCGGGATTGACTACCTCGCCCGTATCGTCGTGCAGATTGGTCGGGCGAACGGTATAGCCCTGCGTCTTAGCCTCCTGCTCGTCAAGATTGATGCCCTTGACGCGCGAGGCGCTGATGGAATTGTTGCAGGTCAGCGTCATGTCGTACTTGTCAACCAACTGCTTCCAATAGGTGTCGTCCACGCTCGGCGCACCTGCGTGACCGGGGCGGTAATAGACGCGATTGCCCGCGATGGTCGAGTTGTAGTCGCGTGCATTGTCAGAGTAGCCCTCGTAGGTGGTGATGCTGTCGCCCATAAAGGCGATGGTCTTGCCGCGCAGCGCGTGGTGCAGCGAGGTTGTATCACTTGCGGGCTCACCGCCGGGTGCCAGCGCGACCGACCAGTCGACCAGCGTGATGACCTCGCCCGCCTTGGCATACTTGCTCATGAACGCGACGGTGTAGCCCTCGCTGCTCGTGAGCAAATTGCGCGACAGCGTCACCTCGGTCACGAAGCCCTGCTCGCGCATGACGCGGACTTGCGGATTGCCGCCGTTGACGTTGACCAGCACGTATAGCCAGCCGTCCCGGGTCACCGTCAGCTCGGTCTTGGTGCCGTCCTTGGGCGCACACAGATAATTTCTGCCGACAAGTGCTTGAGGCGCAGTCGAGCGGAAGGTAAAGTTGCTGTCCGAGAACATGAGTCCGCCTGCCTCAAGCGTCTTGATCGAACCGACGTTGGCGGTATAGGTGGCCATATCCTCGTTGATGGACAACTCGGGTCCTACCAGATAATCAAAGTCCTGCTGTACGGCGTGAGCACCGCCGTTGTTGTTGATGAGCTGACCGAGCACCGAGCCCTCGGTGACCAGCTTGCCCGCCTTGATGTCCTCCTCGGTGATCTTGGCCATCAAGATCTCCATAGACGTCCAGCGGTTACAGTCGTAAGCAATGTAAATGTTGCCGTCAGCGTCTTCGTGCGCATCGGGGTAGGAAACCTCCACGCGACGGTCAATGAGAAGGCTGTACGGCCAGGTCTTGCCGTCGTCCTCGGACAAAAATGCGGTCAGATAGGTGCGCGTCGTGTCGTTGGCCTCGGGGGCTGAGCGGATCATGAGCAGATTGCCCGACGACAGCCGCTTGACGCAAAAGCGCGAGCAGGTGCGCGTCAGCTCGGCGTTGACCGATTTCGACCAGGTCAGACCGCCGTCGGTCGAAACGGACTGCTCGATGCCCGTTCCCATCAGACGAATGTACATGCGCAGATTGCCGTCCTTGTCCTGAACGATCATGTTCTCGTCGCAATCGCGCTTGCCGACGTATTCGGTCACGCTGCCCTGATAGGTCCAGCTCATGCCCTTGTCGGTCGAGATGAAGCAGTTGGAATAGTTTTGAGTTCCCAGCGGCTCTTTATACTGTCCCGCCCAGACGGCGCTGGGCAGCACCCAGGTGCCCGCCTTGAGATCGCCGGAATCACGGGTCAGCACGATGGGATCGTTGATGGCGATGCCGCCTGCCCAAAGCTTGGGCTGCGACCACTTGGGCTGCGCCGATTCGGGATCGTCGGTGTACATGGCCCAGGTGTTGTAGGAAAATCCGTTCAGACCGTCGTCCTGCGCCCAGAACATCCACATGCGGCCGTCGGGATCCATCCAAAGATTACAGTCAAAGGCACGCAGCGCACCGTCGGGGTCAAGCACGAGGACGGGACCCGTCCAGCTCTTGCCGTCGTCGGTCGAGGTGTAAAGCAGTGACCAGTTGTACTGCCCCTCGCTCTCACCGCCCGAGTACCAGCACGCCCAGAGTCGGCCGTTGCTTGCCTTGACGATGCCGGGAATGCCCTGCCAGTTGCGGTTGCCGTCCTGATATTCGGCAGCCGAGGGGTTGTGCTTGACCACCGAGGGCACGGGTGCTGCGCCCGTCAGCTGACACAACACGATGCCCCATTGACCGACCTTGACCGTATCCCCCTTGGCAAATTGCTTGCCCATCAGAGCGAGCGGCTCGGTGATCGTCGGGCTGAGAGCACCGGCTTCAAGCGTTTCCACACAAACGTAGCCGTACGTTTCAAGCGCCTTGCGCTGCGAGTTTGAGCCCGTGTCGGGCGTCAGGACGTAGACCCAGCCGCCCTTGGCGACGGTGATATCCGTCACGCCGCCCTCCAGCGTCGATTTCAGATAGCTGATGCCGTTCAGATAGGAGGGAAGGGTGGTCGAAAAGCAATGCGAGCGATCCGAGAAGATGGGATTGCCGCCGCTCATGACGGCCGACGTGCCACTTGACGGCTTGAGCGTTGCCAAAAGCTCGCCGCAGGGCAGCGAAGAACCCTCGGCGCATAGCGGCACAGCCCACGAGTTCCACTCGATCACCTCGCCCGCGCTGACCTTTTTGCCAAGCAGGCTGACGGCCTCGGTCAACTGACCACTTACCTTGTTTGCAGACATGATGCTTACCTCCTCAAAGCCGGATCGCTTCAACAGTGTAACTTGTGAGCTGGCGCGGCGACTGTCCGCCACGGTCAGAAAATACAGATAGCCGTCCTCGGTGACGCTCAGCGTGTGCGAGCCGACGAGCGTCGTTTGCAAAAAGGAATAGCCTTCAAGACATTGCGCAAGCTCGTCCGAGAACAGATAGGTGTCGGCGCGGTCGGCAAATATGGGCTCACCCGCGCGTGTCGTGCCAAACGTACCCGCCTCGGCGCAAACGCGTGCCGGCTCTCCAAGTGTCAGCGCGTCTTCGACGGGTGACTGCGGATCGGACGGATCCGTGTCGGACGGCCGGTCTGGTGACGGTTGCTCGCTGCCGCAAGCGACGAGTAGCAAAAGCAGGGCGGTCAGCAGCAGGACCGCGCTTTTTTTAAGAGCAGATGGTAATTTCATAAGATCTCCTCCTTGTCATACTGAAAAAATTATATCACATTTTCCGCTTGCTGTCGAGCATTATACTGCTTTTTTTGCCTCGCCGCGCAAATAAAAGAACGCCCCCTGCCATGCGGTAAGGGGCGTCTTTTCGTTATTTTTGTGTGATCTCGATCACGGCAAGCGATCTCTCGTCGTCGCGAATGATCTCGCCCACCGAGGGCACGCGGATATGCCCCGAGGTGGGATTTTTGATGCTCACGATGGGTGCGGTCAGCACGGCGTCGACCTCGGATTTTTCAAACGATAGGTCGGCATCGACCATCTCGCAGTTGATCAGCTTGAGATTTTTGCAGTAGCACAGCGGTTGCGTGCCGATGATCTTGCAGCCCTCAAACGTGATGTCCTTGGCGTACCACGCAAGATACTCACCCTTGACCGTGCAGTTTTTGACCACCACGTCCGTCGCGTGCCAGAAGGCGTCCTTGGTGTCAAGCACGCAGTCCTCGATGCGCAAGCCCTTGACGTATTGGAACGAATATTTGCCCTTGAAGGTCACCTCGCGTAAGGTGACGTCCTCGGCGCGCATCATGAAATACTCACCCTCGGCCGTGCATCTCTCCATGCATACGCCGCGCGTCGACCAACCGAATTCGGGCGACACGATGTCGGTGTCCTCGATCACTACGTCGGCACATTCACGCAGCGCCTTGACACCGTGTAGCTTGCAATTGCGAATGTTGATGCGGCTTGAATACCACAGCGCGGCGCGGCAAAGCGATGTCAGCTCGGTGGTGCAAATATGCAAGCCGTCCACGTGCCAGAAAGGGTAGCGCAGTGCCCAGTAGCAGTCGCTGACGGCAATATTTTTGCACTCCTTGAAGGCGCTCTCGCCGTCTGCCGGCCCTTCAAAGCGGCAATTTCGAATGTCTACGCCCCGCGTGCCGTAAAACGCGCGCTCGGCGTCAAAGGTTTGATTTTGTACGATGTTCATATGTATATCCTTGTCGATTGATGTTGTTTGATAGCCACATTATACTATATATTTCCAAGATTGTCAAGCGCGGGGCTTGTCAGCAATTTTCCACATTTGAACGTCGAGATTTTGATAATAAAAAGCGAAAATCCTCTTGAAATAAAAAACGATTTATGCTATAATCGAGCAAAGGGAAAATCCTTTAAATTTTCATATGTTTTGGAGGGCGTATGGCAAAGATTATTACTACAAAAGCGCAGGAATGCGGCGTTGTTCTCGGCGGTATAGGCACGGGTTCCGTTGAGCTTTTTCCTGATGGCGAATTTCATCAATGGCAAATAGCAAATGTTGACAAATGGGTTTGCGCATTAAATGAAACAGATGCATCCGAAGGCGAGGAGCACACAGGTGCGCTGTCATTTTGGATTCGGACAGAGGAGGAAAACAAAACGCCCCTTGTCAGAAAGCTTGGTATGAAGACCGATCAAAAGGATTTTAGATATAGTATGTTTGCGTGGAACAAGCCTATTGAAGAAATTGAATTTGACGGGCGGTTTCCTGTTGCCGAACTCAAATATAAAGACAGTCATCTTCCTGTTGACGTAAAAATGAAAGCAATAAGCCCCTTTATTCCCCATAACGTTAAAGACAGCGCCACTCCCGGCTTTTATGTTGATTTTGAGATAAAGAATTTTACGGACAAGCCAGTAACGGTAAGCCTTATGTCCCTTTTGAGACCGACATTCTGCAATGATGGCGGCTGTACAAACGAGCTTTATACCGACGGAAACACAACGGGAATATTGCTGAAGTCACCTCAGAATCTCTCAGAGCAAAGCAGGGAACGCGAACCGAACAGGGGATCGCTTTGCTATTCTGTGGAGGGCGAAAATGTTTCGTATATGACCGCTGAACATATGATGTTTAGTAAAAGCTATGTCCTGTATTCGAAATTCGGCATCTCAGAGGAATCATTCCTTTTTAGATTTAGAAAAACGGGCGAACTTCCCAATTCGACAATTGGCACGCGCCCGCCTCAGCTTGTTACGCAGATCCTTGACATGACGGATGAAACTATCGATACATGTGTTGCAGAAATGATGGAGTATCCGTTTGCGCTTTCCATTTGTGATAGAGTTCGTCATTTTAATCCTGATTTTCCGACCACCCGTCAAGAAAAGGAAGATTTCCTTTTGGCTTGTAAAAGTGCTATGGATCGCATGGGGACGGATTTTGGTGCGTGTGCGCTTTGCAGCAAGATCAGGGTAAATACCGGCGAAACGAAAAAAGTAAGATTTATTCTCTCCTGGTTTTTCCCAAATCATTATAGCAAATTCCAGGACAGGCTTGGTCATCAGTACGAGAATTTTTTCAGCGACGCAAAAGAAGTTAACAAATATCTATCTCGAAACAGCAAAAACATAGCGGACAATGCGGAATCCTTTGCAGATATCCTATATAACACAACGCTCCCCTCGTGCTATCCCGATTCATGGTCTGCACAGCTTTCAACCATCATAAAAGATTCTTGGTATCTTAAAAATGGGAAATTCGGGCTTTGGGAAGGATTCAGCTCGTGCGGCTTCCATACGACAGATATTACCTATCAAGCTTCGTTTGGACTTCTCGCGCTGTTTCCCGATCTTCAGTTGGGACAGATGGAAATGGGAGCGGAATTTCAAAGAGAAGACGGGCGAGTCCACCATTTCTTTACGCCTGATTTGGATCACGTTGACGACGGCTTTGACAGAATAGACATGAACAATCAGTTCGTATTACTGGTTTGCCGCGATTATCTCTACACGGGAGACAAAGAATATCTTCAACGACTTTGGATTCCCGTTCAGAAAGCCATGGATTCGATTCAACAGCTTGATACGGACGGGGATGGCTTGCCTGATAAGAATACGACACGCAATACTTATGACGCATGGAATTTTTCGGGCACACCAGCATACATCAGTGTCCTCTGGTTATCCGCGCTGAAAGCAGCTATAAAGATAGCGGAAGTTCTTGATGATCGTGAGCGCCAAAAGCAGTGGCAATCGCTTTTGCAAAAAGGGCTGAACTCTCTTGAAACACGACTTTGGAACGGGGAATACTATGATCTTTGGAGACGCGATGATGAGAAAAGCTCCTTCGTTGACAGTTCACTGATGACAGACCAAATTTCAGGCGAATGGTTTTTAAGAATGGCAGGAATCGGGAACAACCTTTCGGACGAGCGAGTGCGTGATCTTATGCAAACGATTTTCAACAGCAACTACGATCCAAACTACGGTCTTGTCAACGCAACATGTCCCGAGGGAAGCTCGGTCAGTCTTGATACATATGAAAACTGTCAAGCGTCAACCATTTGGACTGGTATCGGTTATACGATCGCGGCTCTCGCAATTTCCGTTGGCATGGAAAAAATGGCTGATACGATCGTGGAGAGCACACATATCAATCAGCTCAGATGCGGAAGACTTTGGAATCATGAGGAGTGCGGCCCCAGATATACACGCCCACTTTCCTCGTGGACAACGTTAATAGCGGCGTCCGGTTTGAAGGTGGATGCGAGTAAAAAGACAATTACCCTGAATCCGTACAAAACAAATATTGTTGTGCCATTCGTTACGAGTGAGCATATCGGAACCGTTGCGTTTTGTGGTGATAGTTGCGAAATAACGCTTGCCGAAGGAACTCTTGACGGTTGGGTGATGGCAGGTTGTGATACGATCAAAACGATAAAAATAAACGAAAAATAAAGCGTGACTGATAGGTTTGACGGTCCATGTGGAAAAAAGCAACAAAAAATTAATGTAAGAACATACGAAAAAACAATAAAAACCAAGAAAACTAAAAGAGCTAACTGACTTAATCAAAATCAGTTAGCTCTTTTTTGTTGAATAATGAAGTTTTGTTGCCATTTTGTTGCCATGAGCAGCATCAAAAGCTCAAAAACCGTTGGTATTACAGGCTTTTTCAATCTCTGAAATTATTCCCACTCAATCGTTCCCGTCGGCTTGGGCGTGATATCGTAGAGCACGCGGTTGATGCCCTCGACCTCGGCGGTGATGCGGGCGCAGATCTTATGCAGCACCTCGTAGGGGATCTCCTCGACGGTTGCGGTCATGGCGTCCTTGGTGTTGACGGCGCGAATGATGGCAGGCCAGCCCTCATAACGGCTGTCGTCCTTGACGCCGACCGATTTGATGTCGGGCACGACGACGAAATACTGCCAGACCTTCTCGGCCAGACCGTTCTTGTCAAACTCGTCGCGAAGGATCGCGTCAGCCTCGCGCAGCGCGTTCAGTCTGTCACGCGTGATGGCGCCAAGGCAACGCACGCCCAGCCCCGGGCCGGGGAAGGGCTGACGGTAGACCATGGCGTGGGGCAGTCCAAGCGCCTCACCGACCACGCGTACCTCGTCCTTGAAGAGCAGCTTGATGGGCTCGCACAGCTCAAATTGCAGGTCGTCGGGAAGTCCGCCCACGTTGTGGTGCGACTTGACGGCCTTTTTACCCTCGGCCTGCTTGATGCTCTCAAGAATGTCGGGATAGATGGTGCCCTGCGCGAGGAACTCGACGCCCTCAAGCTTGCGCGCCTCGTCGGCGAACACCTCGATAAACTCCTTGCCGATGATCTTTCTCTTGCGCTCGGGATCGGATACGCCTGCGTGCAGATCAAGGAAGCGGTCGGTCGCGTCGACGTAGATAAGATTAGCGTCGAGCTGATTGCGGAAGACCTCAACGACGTTCTCACTCTCGTTCTTGCGCATCAGACCGTGGTTGACGTGCACGCAGACGAGCTGCTTGCCGATGGCTTTGATGAGCAGCGCGGCGACGACCGAGCTGTCAACGCCGCCCGACAGCGCGAGCAGCACTTTCTTATCGCCCACCTGCGCGCGGATATCGGCGATCTGCTCGTCGATAAAGGCCTGCGCAAGTGCAGCGGTCGTAATTCTTTCCATGGATTCGGGGCGTACGTTACCTTGCATATTTCATTCCTCCGAAAAATCAAGTGTCGCCGCACGTGCGGCGAAAAAATATTTCCACCCTATTATAGCAAACATCTTGGCATTTTGCAATAAATTTGACGCAAAAAATCGCGTCGAGGGGCAAAAAATTTTTACCTTATTCGAGAGATTTTCTGTGAAAGTTGCAAAAAAGCGGGACCGGGATCACGCGCCATGCCCGTCGCGCGTGCATAAACTGACAGTGCCCCGTCGACAAAAGTCGCGCATGGCAAAAAATTCCTTGCCGACAAGAGGGCGCGCGGTGTTTAAGAACGGTACGATATGGGGCAAAATATTCCTGAAGACAGGCAACGCCCGCGCGGCATCGCGCGGGTCACTCAACGAGGAGGATTTTGAAAGGTATGGGTGTCAAACGAGGAGATATTTATTACGCCGACCTGAGCCCCGTGGTCGGCTCGGAGCAGGGAGGGCTTCGCCCCGTGCTCATTATTCAGAACGACGTCGGCAACCGATACAGCCCGACCGTCATCGCGGCGGCTATTACCTCGCGTCTTGGCAAGGCGCGCATGCCTACGCACATCGACGTGCACGCCGACCGCGTGGGACTGGTCAAGGACTCGGTCATACTGCTTGAGCAGGTGCGAACGCTGGATAAGCGGCGCTTGAAAGAAAAAATGGGACATCTGGACGAGCGGCTGATGGAGGAGGTCAACCGTGCCATAGCGGTCAGCGTGGGGCTGGGCGACTGGCGTCCCGACGAGCGACGCGTCAACCACGCGACGGTGACGAGCACGCCCGAGGTCGTGCCGCATGCGGCCGCTGCCGCCGCGGTGAGCGATGCGCCCGTGGCGTCGGACACGCCGCCTCTTGCCGCCACCGAATGACAAATTTTCAGACGGGGCTTGATTTTTCCGTCGGTATCTGTTACAATAAGGTAACCAACGAAGGCCGCCCGCAGGGGCGGCTACATAATGTGAGGAAACGATATGATCTACAGCGAAGAGCTGACAACGCGCTGGCACGACACCGACGCGACGCTTTGCGTGCGTCCGTCGCAGCAGCTTGTTTATATGCAGGAAATGGCGTTCCGCCATCTCGATTCGGTCGGTCGCAATCTGGATACCTTGCGCGACGAGCGCGGACTTGCCTTTATCCTGACGCGTCTGACGCTGCGCTTTTACGCACCCATGCGCCCCGCCGAGCGTATCACCGCTTCGACCTGGGTGTGCGAGGGCAAGGGGCTGAATTTTCCCCGTTGCTTTCGTCTGCAAAAGGTGGACGGAACGATCGCCGCCGAGGGTGTCAGCTCGTGGGTGCTGCTCGATCTGAACACCCATCTGCCCGTGCGCGCCAAGGATTTTGACTACGGCTTTTCGGCCGAGCAGCCGCTGGATTTCACCACGCCCCGCCGCTTTGTGTTGCCCGAGCATATGGTCGAGGTCGGCACGCGCCGCATCGTCTATTCGGACATTGACTACAACGGGCACATGAACAACACGCGCTACCCCGACATGATCTGTGACTATCTGCCCGAGGGTGCCGTGCCGCGCATTCACACCATGCATCTGGAATTTGCCAAGGAGGCAAAATACGGTGCAATGCTGCGCGTGCTGCGCGGTGAGCGACGCGACGAGCAAGGCGGACTTGTTTATCTTGTTCAAACGCTGGACGAGGCGGGCGAGGTGTGCCTTGCCGCCGAGGTGCACGTGAGCGACGAACCATGAACGACGGACGAAAGGAAGATGACCGTGAGAAACGTATTACCTCTGCTCAGCCGCCACATGACGGCGACGCTGCATATGCTCTCTGACGAATTTGAGCGCGGACTTGCGCACACCGATCTGCGCGGCGTGCAGTTGCCTTATCTTTGGTGCGTGTGCGAGCATCCCGGCGTGTCGCAGGAGGCGCTGGCAGACAAGCTTGGCGTCAACGGCAGCAACGTTACGCGGCAGATGGGCGAGCTGGAACGTCTTGGTTATATCACCCGCCGCAAGAGCGCCGAGGACGGGCGTCGATGGCTGGTCGAGCCGACCGACCGCGCGTATGAGATGTTGCCTTTGCTGGCGGATATTATGAACGACGCGCAGGAGGCGTTGCTTCGCGGGCTGTCGTTTGAGGAGCGCGAGCTGCTGCTTGAGCTCGCTACGCGCATGGACAAAAACGTGGCGCGCCGCGGGGCGGAGAAGCGCAAAGAGAATAAGTGAGAAAAACGGACGCGGTTCACCGCGTCCGTTTTTTTATCCCGCTTCCCGCGCCGCCTTTTCGAGCAGGTTGCCCGCAAGGAGCAACGCTTTTTTCTTGAGCCGAAAGGCGCTGCTGCGCGAGATGTCCAGCTCCTCGGCTGCGCGCTCGACCGTCAGCCCGCGGATATAATAATAGAACAGCATACGCTGGCAGGGGTAGTCGGGCACGTGGCTGACGAAATCCCGCACGCGGTGCATGCGCTCCAACCAAAATGCCTCGTTGCCCCCGACCACGCCGTAAAACACCTCGTCAAGGCGGCATTCGTGCGCCAGACGCTCGCGTTCCTTGGCGTCTTCGCGGCACAGCCGCAGCATGTGCAGCGCGGCGCGGTAGTCCTCTAAAAACTCCCGCGCGCGAGCCATCACTGCCGCCTCGTCCGTACCGCCTGTTCTGATCTTATCTGTCATATGTGTCCCCCCTTACTTTAATGCGAAAATGCGAAAGAAGCTTGTCGCATTTCCGTACGATTGCCTGCTTGTCCGTTCATGAAATTTCTCCTTTTTGTTTTTATTTTTATGAAAATTATTGACAAATCCTCCGAAAGAGGGTATAATGTCTTTATCGGACATATTATATCGCATTTCCGAAGTTTTGTCAAGTATTTTATTTATGATTTCCGAAATATCGGAACTTTCACCAAAAGGAGGCCTGTATGGATTACAGCGCATTTGAGCAATTGCTACAAATCCATGATACCACCGTTTACCGCGTGTCGCGCGCGACGGGCATCGCACCGTCCACCTTCAGCGATTGGAAGAGCGGACGCTCCACGCCCAAGGCGGACAAGCTTTTGCGCATCGCGGCGCATTTTCACATGACGCTCGACGAGCTGCTGGGCGGTGAAGGACAGGACGACGCACGCCGCTCCATTCCCATCATCGGTGAGATCCGCGCGGGCAGCCCGATCGTCACCGAAGAAACGCTGCTCGGCTATGAGTACGCCGACGTGGACGACGCGCGTGACTATTTTTATCTGCACGTCCGTGGCGACAGCATGAAGGACTGCGGCATCGTGGAAGGGTCGCTGGTGCTGTTCCACAAGCAGCAGCACGCCGAGAGCGGCGAGATCGTCGCGTGTCTGGTCGACGGTGAGGGCGCGACCATCAAGCGCTTTTCAAAACAGGGAAGAAGCATCGCGCTGCTGCCCGAAAACGAGGAGTATGAGCCCATCCTTCTCTCGCCCGAGGACTTTGAGACGGGGGATGCCCGCATTCTCGGCGTGGCACGAGAGGTCAAGATCAAACTGTAAGGAAGACGAATATGACCATCCTAAGCATCAAAAACATGACGTTACGCTTCGGCGTGAACACCATATTGCAAAACGTGGATTTTGCGCTGGACGAGTGCGACCGCCTTGGTATCATCGGCGTCAACGGCTCGGGCAAATCCTCGCTGTTCCGCACCATCACGGGCGAGTATGATATCGAAGAGGGCAGCGTCAATATTGCGGGCGGCAAGAGCATCGGCGTGCTGACGCAGGACGGCGCATTTGACCTGGTGGACGGTGCGGACACAGCGCTCTCTCTTATGCTGCATTCGCGTCCCGAAATGCTCGAAATGGAGGCTCGGCTTGCCGAGCTGGAGCGTGCGCTTGCCGATCCCGACGCCGCCCACCTCAACGCGCTGACGGCGGAATACACCGCCCTCAACGACCGATTTTTGAGTGAAGGGGGACTGGAATATCGCGGTCGCTGTGCCTCGATGCTCACGCGCCTTGGCTTTGACGAGGCCATGCAGAGCCAGCCCATCGAAACGCTCAGCGGCGGTCAGAGAACCCGTCTGGCTCTTGCCGTTCAGCTCTCGCGCGCGCCCGATATTCTCATGCTCGACGAGCCGACCAACCATCTGGATATCGAGACGACGGCGTGGCTGGAGAATTTTCTTGCAAGCTACAAAAAATGCGTGCTGGTCATCTCGCACGACCGCTATTTCCTTGACCGCGTGACAAATAAAACGCTGCTCATCGAAAATAAGCGTGCAACGCTGTACGACGGCGGTTACACGAGGAGCATGGAGCAGCGACGGATCGATCGCGAGCTGGCAGAGAAGCACTACCGCGACCAGCAAAAGGAGATCGCGCGTCAGGAGGCATACATCGCGCAGCAGCGCGCGTGGAACCGCGAGCGCAACATCATCGCGGCCGAGAGCAGACAAAAGCTGCTGGACAAAATGGTCAAGCTCGAAAAGCCGCAGAATGCACCAAAGCCCGTCAAAATGAAATTCACGCGGGCACACGAGAGCGGCAACGACGTGCTCGCGGTGCGCGAGCTTACCATGCGCTTTGGCGACAAGGAGCTGTTCCACGATGTGAATTTTCTTATTAAAAAGAAGCAGCGAGTGCTGCTGGTCGGACCCAACGGCTGCGGCAAATCGACGCTCATCAAGCTCATTCTGGGTGCGCTTGAGCCCACGGGCGGCACGGTCGAGGCGGGCTACAACGTCGAGGTCGGCTATTACGATCAGGAAAACCAAAATTTGAGTGATGAAAACACCGTGCTTGAGGAGCTGTGGAGCGCCTATCC
>JAZQMI010000130.1:0-20461 GCA_045543375.1 Eubacteriales bacterium
ATGGTCTGGCCGCTGCCCACTTCCCTTTTGCGCGACTTTGCTGCAAGCTGCGACAAGGTCTACGTGATCGAGGAGCTTGATCCCTTTATCGAAAACGAGTGTCGCGCGCTCGGCATTGAGGTGATCGGCAAAGAGGTATTCACGCTGCTGGGCGAATACACCCCCGCTATGATCGCCAAAGCCGTTCTCGGAGAGGACGCTCCCGCCAATCAGACGCCCGACGAGGCGCTGCCCGGCCGTCCCCCCGTGCTGTGTCCCGGCTGTCCTCACAGAGGCACCTTCTACGTACTCAAAAAGCTGGGCCTTACCGTTTCGGGCGACATCGGCTGCTACACGCTGGGTGCGGTTGCGCCGCTCGCCTCGGTCGATACCACCATCTGCATGGGTGCTTCCATCAGCGCCGCACACGGCATGGCCAAGGTGCAGGGTGCCGACTTTAACAAAAAGCTGGTATCCGTCATCGGTGATTCTACCTTCATGCACTCGGGTATCACGGGTCTTTCGGACATCGTTTACAACAAGGGTGCAAATACCGTCATCATTCTCGACAACTCCATCACGGGCATGACCGGTCATCAGGATAATCCCACCACGGGCAAGACCATTCGCGGCGAGGCGACCCGACAGGTCGATCTCATCAAGCTGTGTGGGGCTCTTGGCATCGAACACGTCCGCGTGTGCGACCCGTTTGATCTCAAGGCATTCGAGGCCGTCGTCCGCGAAGAAACGGCACGTGAGGACGTGTCGGTCATCATCGCACAGCGTCCCTGCGCGCTGCTCAAGTCGGTCAAGTACGAGGGACATTGCGAGATCACCGATGCCTGCCGCAAGTGCAAGCTTTGCATGAAGCTTGGCTGCCCTGCCATCAGCGTATCCGAGGACGGCTCGGTCCATATCGACACCACCCAGTGCAACGGCTGCGGACTGTGCGTGGGCGTTTGCCCGTTCGGTGCCATCCGCAAGGTCGACTGAAAGGGGGACACATATCATGAATAACACCAAGAACATCATGATCGTCGGCGTCGGCGGTCAGGGCACACTGCTTGCCAGCCGCATTTTGGGTAACGCCGTCATTCGCATGGGCTACGACGTCAAGGTTTCCGAGGTGCACGGCATGAGCCAGCGCGGCGGAAGCGTCGTTACCTACGTGAAATTCGGTCAAAAGGTGCACTCACCCATCATCGGTGAGGGCGAGGCGGATATCATTCTTGCCTTTGAGCTGCTTGAAGCTTATCGCGCGCTGCCCTCGCTCAAAGAGGGCGGTCGACTGATCGTCAACGATCAGCGCATCAATCCCATGCCCGTTATCACGGGTGCGGCACAGTATCCCGAACATATCCTTGACAAGCTGTCCGCCAAGGTGGACACCACTGCCGTCGACGCGCTCGCGCTCGCAACGCAGGCCGGTAGCATCAAGGCGGTCAACGTCGTGCTCATCGGCGTCATGGCCAAGAGCACCGATATTCCTTACGAGGTATGGATCGAAACCATCAAGACCACCGTTCCTCCCAAGTTCCTTGAGGTCAACCTCAAGGCGTTTGAGTTGGGCTACAACGCACAGTAAGGGGGGAGCGTCATGTCTGAGAACAAAAAAACGTACGGCGGCTTGATGCTTGCCTTTATCATCGCCGTGTTTGCCGCCTTTGCTGCCATTCTCATCATTCCCGCCACGCGTGAGGTGTTTGAGAAACTGTCGGGCGAGCATCCTTATCTCATGGGCTTTATCAAATTTGCCCTGCTTGCCACGGCAGGCGAGCTGATCGCCATCAAAATGGCGTCGGGACGCTTTGCCAAGCCCGCCTACCTTGTCGCGCGCATCGTCATCTGGGGACTGATCGGCATCTGGATCACCTATATGATGAAGATCTTTTTCCTTGGCTCGGGAGCAATGATCGCTGCAGGGCTGTTGCCCGGCAAGACGCTTGCCGCTGACAGCGTCGGCTATAAGCTCATTCGCGCCTTTGCCACCGCCGCGACCATGAACCTGACCTTCGGTCCGACCTTTATGGCCGTTCACAAGTGCTCGGACACTTACCTTGCTCTGCGCGCGCAGAACGGCAAGGGCGTCAAGCTGGGGGAGGTCATCGACGCCGTGGATTGGAAGCGTTTCGTTTCCTTCACCATTTTTAAGACCGTCCCCATCTTCTGGATTCCCGCGCATACGGTGACCTTCCTGCTCCCCTCCGAGTATCAGGTCATGCTGGCGGCACTGCTGTCGGTCGCACTGGGTATCATTTTGAATCTCCGTAAAAAGCCGGCTAAGGCTTGAGCGTGCATCAAGCACCAAGAAAGAAGGAACTATCATGCCTATCAGAAATCCCGAAATTGAATGTATGCCCCGCGAGGAGCTGAAAAAGCTGCAATCCGAGCGTCTTGTCGCTCAGGTCGCACGCCTTTACGAGCGCGTGGAGTGCTTCCGCAAGCGCATGGACGAAAAGGGGCTGAAGCCCTCGGACATTCACGGTGTGGAGGATCTTCACCTCATTCCCTTTTCCTACAAAAGCGACCTGCGCGACTATTACCCCTATGGGCTGTTTGCCGAGCCGCTCAAAAACATTGTCCGCGTGCACGCCTCGTCGGGCACGACGGGTAAGAGAATCGTCGTCGGTTATACCCAAAACGATCTGGACATGTGGGCGGAATGCGTTGCCCGCATGATGAACGGTTTGGGCATGGATGACACCTCGATCGTCCAGATCGCTTACGGCTACGGTCTGTTTACCGGCGGTCTTGGCGCACACGGCGGTGCAGAAAAGATCGGTGCGACCGTCATTCCCATCTCGTCGGGCAATACGGCGCTGCAGATCCAGACCATGATTGATTTTGAGTCCACCGTGCTTTGCTGTACTCCCTCTTACGCCATGTACCTTGGCGAGGAGGTGCAAAAGCTGGGCGTTAAAGATCAGCTCAAGCTCAAGGTCGGCATTTTCGGTGCCGAGCCCTGGTCGGAGGACATGCGCCTCAAGATCGAGGAGGCCTTGGGGCTCAAGGCCTACGATATCTACGGACTTTCCGAGATTCTCGGTCCCGGCGTATCGGGCGAGTGCGAATACCAGTGCGGCATGCACGTCTGGGAGGACAACTTTATCCCCGAGATCATTGACCCCGACACGGGCGAGGTGCTCCCCATGGGCGCGACGGGTGAGTTGGTCTTCTCGACCATCACCAAGGAGGGCTTCCCCATTCTGCGCTACCGCACCCGCGACATTTGCTCGCTCAACGACGAGCCCTGCAAGTGCGGCAGAACGCACCTGCGCATGCGTAAGCCGACGGGACGCAGCGACGATATGCTCATCATTCGCGGTGTCAACGTCTTCCCCTCGCAGATTGAGGAGGTACTGCTCAAGGTCAGCGGCGACCAGATCACGCCCAACTATCAGATCGTGCTCGACCGCGTCAACAACACCGACACCTTTGACGTCAACGTCGAAATGAGCGAGTCCTTCTTCTCGGACGACGTCAAGTCGATCGAGCGACTGGAGCGCACCATCACCGAGCAGCTTCGCTCGATGCTGGGCATTTCGGCCAAGGTGCATCTGGTCAATCCCAAGTCTATCGTCCGCTCCGAAGGCAAGGCCAAGCGTGTCATTGACAACCGCGCGGGCAAAATATAATGTGAAGGAGGATCACGCGATATGATGATCGTTCGACAATTGTCCGTTTTTCTTGAAAACAAACCCGGTCGCCTTTGCGCCGCCACCGACGCGCTGGCACGCGAGGGGATCAATCTGAGTGCGTTGACGCTGGCCGATACGTCCGAGTTCGGTATTCTCCGTCTGCTGGTCGATCAGCCCGACCGCGCCAAGGATATCCTGACCGAGAGCGGCGTGACCGTCCGCCTGACCGACGTTCTGGCCGTCGCCATGGACGATGCTCCAGGCGGTGCCGTTGGCATTCTCCATCTGCTCTCCGAGGCAGGACTCAACATTGAATATATGTACGCCTGCGTGGGCAGAGCAAGCGGTAAGGCCATCATGGTCATCCGCACCGACGATATCGAGCTCGCCGCCAACATTCTCCACCGCGGAGGCTACGGCGATATCAACCCTGCGGAGGTTTATAGAATTTGATTTTCAAAAGGGGAAAACCCCACTTGTGGTTTTCCCCTCTGTTCCGCGCAAGTACGGAACGTTCACCCTTTCGGGCGCTTTGGAAGGATAAAAAATTTTGCCTCTGCGGAGGGCGACAAGGGCTTTGCGCCCTTGGCCTCGCCACCTTTTGAAAAAGGTGGACGAAAACTTTTATAATAGAGGAAGATTGATATGGAATACACCATTTCCAACCGCATGAGCGCGCTTCGCGGCTCTGCTATTCGTGAAATTTTCAAATACGCCGCCGATCCGTCGGTCATCTCGCTGGCAGGCGGCAATCTTGCCCCCGAGCTGTTCCCCCACGAGGCACTGGCCGATATCGCCGCCGAGGTGCTGCGTGAGCAGCCCGTGCTGGCACTGCAATACGGCATCACCGAGGGCTACACGCCACTGCGCGACGCCATCAAGGCGCGTCTTGCGCGCGTGGAGCACATCGGCACGGACAACGACGAGCTGATCGTCGTATCGGGCGGTCAGCAGGGCATCGAACTGGTGACCAAATGTTTGGTCAACGAAGGCGATACCATCATCGTTGAGCAGCCCAGCTTTATCGGCGCGACCAACGCCTTCCGCTCCTACGGTGCACACCTTGCCGGTGTTCCCGTACAGAGTGACGGCATGGATCTTGACGCACTTGAGGCCGCCATTGCACAGAATACCAACGTTCGCTTTATCTATACGATCCCGACCTTCCAGAACCCCATGGGCGTCACCATGAGCGTTGAAAAGCGCCAAAAGCTTTACGAGATCGCAAGGAAAAACGGCATTCTCATTCTGGAAGACAATCCTTACGGCGAGTTGACCTTTGACGGCGTCAAAACGCCGACGATCAAGTCGATGGACACCGACGGTATCGTCATGTACAGCGGCTCGTTCTCGAAAATTCTCGCCCCCGGTCTGCGTCTTGGCTTTCTGTGCGCGCCCCGAGCGATCGTCCAGAAGGTCGTCGTTGCCAAGCAGGTATCCGACGTTCACACGCCCATGCTGCCCCAGTTGCTTGCCACCGAGTATATGAAGAGATACGATCTTGACGCGCTGATCGTCAAGATGCGTGCCAACTACGCACACAAGTGCAAGACCATGCTCGACGCCATGGACGAGTACTTCCCCTCTGACATCACCTACACGCGTCCCGGCGGCGGTCTGTTCATCTGGTGTGACCTCGGCCACGATCTTGACACGCTGGAGCTGTCGAAAAAGGCCATCGAGCAAAAGGTGGTCTACGTGCCCGGCAATACCTTTATGGTCAACATGGACGAGAAGTGCTCGGCACTGAGATTGAACTATTCCACCATGTCGGACGAGCGCATCGTTGAGGGCATCAAACGCCTTGGCACCGTCTTTACCGACGCACTTACCAACGTATAATCTGAGCGACGTGCCGCAAATCTCACAAGATTTGCGGCACGCTTTTCGTTCGGCAAAAACTTTTTCAAAAAAATTCGAAAAAGGTATTGACAAACGCGAAAAAAGTGATATAATATACCCGTTGCGAAAAGCGACACGCCACAGATGCGGGTATGGCGGAATTGGCAGACGCGTAAGATTCAGGTTCTTATGATCGCAAGGTTGTGGAGGTTCAAGTCCTCTTGCCCGCACCAAAAACAAGAGGAACATCATGTGATGTTCCTCTTGTTTTTTGTCCGACAACGGGGTTTGCAGAGAGTCTCGCAAATTGCTGCTCCGCCCAAGCATTTTTGCATTGCAAAACGCACTTCATAGCCCCCTCGCTATCTTAATCGATCATTCCATTTTACGGAGTTAAACACCATGAAGTCAAAAGCCAGCGTCAAAAAACTGATATTCGACGTGCTGTGCGCCATCGTTGCGGGCATCATCGTCGGCACCGCCTATCATTTCTTCCAGAACAGCAACGGATTTGCCCCCGGCGGCGTGGGCGGTCTTGCGACCATTACCAATCACCTGCTTGGCGGCAGAGTCAGTTGGTCTATTCTGATGGTCGCCTTCAATCTGCCCATCTTCATATTGCTCAGCGCCTTCGTTGACAAAAAGTTGGGTGCGATCCTGAGCCTTTACATGCTCGTTCAATCCTTCATTCCTTATCTTTACGACGCGCTCGGTGCCAAGCCTTATTCGCTGCTCAACAATCAGCAGGATTTCAACATCGTCTTTGCCTGCGTTGCCACGGGCGTGATCTCGGGCGTCGGCTTCTCGCTCATGTTGCGTCGTTTCGGCGCGAGCGGCGGCACGTACGGACTGTCTTCGCTGCTCAAGAAGGCGCATCCCGACATGAACATTGCCTACGTTTCCTTCATCATGGACGCCAGCGTGGTGCTGATCGCATTTTTCGTGTACGGCATGAGAGTCACCCCCGCCATCTGCACGCTCATCAACTTGTTTATCGCCAACATCATCGTCGATCGCGGTATCAGCGGCATCAAAAACGGATACCGCTTCGAGATCATCACGGATCACCCGAGCGAGCTCGCGGCAGAGCTCATCTCCAAA
Source organism: Eubacteriales bacterium (assembly GCA_045543375.1). Lineage (GTDB taxonomy): Bacteria > Bacillota > Clostridia > Oscillospirales > CAG-272 > SIG644. The sequence goes on from JAZQMI010000130.1 coordinate 6,561, forward strand.
CTGCACCACGGAGTGACCAAAGTGCAGGTGCACGGCATGTATTCGGATACCGACAAATACATGCTCGTCTGCATCATCAACAAGCGTCAGATCGGTGAGATGATGAAGATCATCAAATCCTTCCCCGACACCTTCGCAAGCTTTGAAAAGGTCAACGAGGTATTTGGAAACTTCAAAAGAAATATTTAACGTGCACGTAGAACATACCAAAAAGGGCCGGTTGATCCGACCCTTTTTCTTATCCCCGCGATTGCCTTATCTTCCAGGCAACGCCAAATTGTGAATTTAATAACGATATTATATATGAAGAATGATATTGACAAGACACGTTTTTCAAGGTATAATATTTGTTGGTGAACTATGTCACCTGCCCCCGAGTGGCGGCAGGTACGAAATCAAAAGAAAGGTAACAGAAACATGGCTTTTTCTCTTCACGGAATTCACGTTCCCCACAGAAAAAACACGTTGGCCGGACAAGCCGTCCGTATGGATGCACCGCAGACGGTGACTATTCCTTTGTCGATGCACATCGGTGTCCCCGCCAAAGCGATCGTTAAGGTCGGTGATACGGTCAAGATCGGTACCAAAATTGCCGAAGCAGGCGGTGCAATCAGTGCACCCATTCATGCAAGCGTTTCGGGCAAGGTCGTTAAAATACAGGACTTTTTACTCTCCGACGGCTCGACCGTTCCGGCTATCGTTATTGAGTCCGACGGCGAGATGGCTTCGGATGAGTCCATGGTGCCCCCCACCATCACCTCGCGTGAGGAGCTGATCGATGCCATTCGCGAGAGCGGCGTGGTCGGTCTTGGCGGTGCGGGCTTCCCCACTCACTTCAAGCTCGACGTCGATCCCGAACGCATCGAGCACCTTGTCATCAACTGTGCCGAGTGCGAGCCCTACATCACGAGCGACTCGTACACCATGCTCACGCGCCGTGAGGATATGGCGTACGCCTTGAATATTCTCAAGCAGCAGCTTGGCATCAAGAGCATCATCATCGGCGTCGAGTCCAACAAAAAAGATGCAATCTCGTCCATGATGCAGCTCATGCTCAACACCATGGAGGGCTGCACGGTTCAGGTCAAGGTCCTTCCCTCCGTCTATCCGCAGGGCGGCGAAAAGGTGCTGGTCTATCATACCACGGGCAAAATCGTTCCCGAGGGCAAGCTGCCCATCGACGTAGGCTGTATCGTGCTCAACTGCACGACGCTTGCCTGCCTTGGTACTTATTTCAAGACGGGCATGCCGCTCGTTGAAAAATGCGTGACGGTCGACGGTGGTGCCATCAAGCAGCCGCAAAACGTCATTGCCCCCATCGGCAGCTCGATCGCTGACGTAATCGCCGCTTGCCAGGGCCTTACCACCGATCCCGCCAAGCTGATCTACGGCGGCCCCATGATGGGTATTACGGTGCCCAATCTGAACGCTCCCCTTCTCAAAAATACCAACGCCGTGCTGGCACTGACCGAAAAGCAGGCGTGGCTGCCCAAAACCACCGCCTGCATTCGCTGCGGTGCGTGTGCCAATGCATGCCCGTTCCATCTGATGCCTGCCGATATTTTGAGAGCATACCAAAACAAGGACGTCGAGCGCTTGAATGAGCTTTCGGTCCTGTCTTGCATGGAATGCGGCTGCTGCAGCTTCGTATGCCCCGCCAACCGCCCGTTGGTACAGACCAACAAGCTGTCCAAGGCACTCATCAAAGAAGAAAGAGCAAAGGAGGAGAACAAAGCATGAACCGTCCCTTGAAACTGTCCGTTTCTCCCCATATCCACAGCGGTCGCTCCACGGCGGGCATCATGCGCGACGTACTCATCGCGCTGCTCCCTGCCACGGTTGCGGGTGCCGTCATTTTCGGACTTCGCGCGCTTCTGGTCGTTGCCGTCTGCGTGGCAGCCTCGGTCGGCTTTGAGGCACTCTATAATCTGATCACCAAAAAGGATCAGACGGTAAGCGATCTCAGCGCCGCCGTCACAGGTCTTCTTTTGGCGCTGAATTTGCCCGCTAACATTCCGCTCTGGCAATGTGTGGTCGGCTCGCTGTTTGCCATTATCGTCGTTAAATGTCTGTTCGGCGGCATTGGCTGCAATCCTGTCAACCCCGCCATCACCGCTCGCGTATTCATGCTGGTATCCTTTGGCGCTATGGCAACTGCAGCAACTCCCTCCTTGGTCGACACCGCATCGTCTGCCACACCCTTGAGCGGTGGCTCGGCATCCCTGACGGATCTTTTCCTGGGACTTACGGGCGGTGCCATCGGTGAGACCTGCGCCGCAGCACTTTTGCTCGGCTTTGTCTATCTGCTCATCCGCCGCATCATTTCCTGGCATATTCCCGTTGCCTTTATCGGCAGCGTATATCTGCTCTCCTTGTTCATGGAAGGTATGGACGCCATGGCGGCACTTTCCGCCATTCTTTCGGGCGGTCTGCTCATCGGCGCTATTTTCATGGCGACTGACTACGTCACCTCGCCCACGACTGCTTGGGGCAAGATCATTTTCGGTATTGGTGCAGGTCTGATCACCTTCCTGATCCGCTACTTCGGAAGCTATCCCGAGGGCGTGTCTTTCGCCATTCTGTTCATGAACATCATCACCCCGTACATCAATTCCTGGACCCGTCGCAAAGTATTTGGAGTAGGAGGAAACAAAGCGTGAATAAATCGGTAAAAAGCACTCTGGTGCTGGTATGCATTTGCGCGGTCATTTCCGTTCTGCTGGCACTCACCAACTCCATTACTGCTCCCATCATTGAACAAAACCAGGCAGCGGCTGCCGACAAGGCGCTGCTCCAGGTCATGCCAAACGGTAAAAACTTTGAAAAGCTCGATCTGAGCACCTATACCCTCCCTGCCACCGTCACGGACGCTTACCGTGAGGCCGGCGGCGGCTACGTCTTCAAGCTGTCCGCAACGGGCTTCTCGACGGGACTGATCATCATGTGCGGTGTCACCCCCGACGGAACAGTCAGCGGTGCCGTCTGCCTTGAATCCAATGAAACGTGGGGCAAGGAAAAGACGTTTGGCGAGCTGGTCAAGGGCACCAATGCGCAAAGCATCGTTGACGTTGAGGCAGGTGCCACCAGTCTGACCGTCAAGGGCTATCGCAGTGCGGTGCAGGATGCGCTGAACGCTGCTATCATTCTGGGCGGTGGCTCGGTTGATCTGCGCACCGAGGAGGAAATTCTTCACGACAATCTCGCAACAGCTCTGCCCACGGGCGACAGCTTTACCAAGCTGTTCCTTGTAGAGGACGTTACGGGCGTTGATGCCATCTACTCCGCCGCAAACGGCGCGGGCCAAGTCTGCGTGATCGGCGAACAGTTCATCGGCGTGGATGCCAGCGGGGTCGTCATCACCGAGGATGTCGGCGAGCTCGCTACTGAGCTGAGTGCCCTGATCGAAACGATCAAGGCCACCGAGCTGACCGACGTTGACCTGACGCAGTACGAGGGCATTCACAAAAACGTTGTCAAGGCACAAAAGACGGCTACGGGCAACTACGTGCTTGAGATCAAGGGTGCCGGTTACGGCATCAAGGGCGGTGACGATTACCATCCCGCATCGGGCGAGTATATCATGATCCGCGTTTCGATGACGGCTGACGGACGCATCATCGACTGTCTGACGCTGTCGCAAGCTGAAACCAAGAATTTGGGCGACGCTTGTGCAAAAGAGGAATTCTACGGTCAGTTTGCCGGCAAGACCCAATCTGACTACACGGATATCGACGCAATTTCGGGCGCAACCATGACAACGAGCGGTTATACCGAGGCCATCGGACGCGCATTCGCAGCCGTACAAATCATGGAAGGAGGTGCTCAATCATGAGTTCTAACAGCAATATGAAAACGCTGCTTCAGGGCATTTTGAAGGAAAACCCCGTATTCGTTCTCATTCTGGGCACCTGCCCCACGCTCGCCACGACGACCAACGTCGCCGGCGCATTCGGTATGGGTATTGCAGCCTTGATCGTTCTGGTCTGCTCCAATATACTCATTTCTTTGCTTCGAAAGATCATTCCGGATACCGTCCGTATTCCCTGTTACATCGTTATCATCGCAGGCTTTGTTACCATCGTTCAGATGATCGTGCAGGCCTTCTTCCCCGCGCTGTATGAAATGTTGGGCGTTTATCTGGCGCTGATCACGGTCAACTGCATCATTCTCGGCCGTGCCGAGATGTTTGCAAGCAAGCACTCGGTCGGCAAGTCGGCACTCGACGGCATCGGCATGGGACTTGGCTTTACACTGGCTCTTTGCGCCATGGCGATCATCCGTGAGGTGTTTGGCAACGCCTCGTTCGCAGGCATTGCGATCCCCTTCCTTGAGTCCTACAAGATCGAGGTTCTGGTCAAGGCGCCCGGCGGTATGATGGTCTACGGACTTTTGATCGCACTTGTGTACGTCATCACGCACGGCAAAGCACCGCTCAAGTCGAGCTTTAGCTGCGCAGGCTGTCCCGCCGCAGGCAACTGCCACACGGGCGCATGCCAAAAGAAAGGAGAGGAAGCATAATGGATCTGTTCAAATCTTTGATCGTCATTCTTCTCTCCTCTGTTCTCGTCAACAACTACGTGCTCAGCCGCTTCCTTGGCATCTGCCCCTTCCTGGGCGTTTCCAAAAAGCTGGATCAGGCCGTGGGCATGGGTGTGTCGGTTACGGCCGTCATGCTGCTCGCGTCGGCTGTCACCTGGCCCATTCAGTATCTGCTGCTCAACCGTCTTGGCCTTGAGTATATGCAGAATATCATTTTCATTCTTGTCATTGCTGCATTGGTACAAATGCTTGAACTGCTGCTCAAGCGTTTCTCGCCCTCGCTGCACAAGAGCCTTGGCGTATATCTGCCGCTGATCACCACCAACTGTGCGGTGCTCGGTGTGGCCATCAACAACATCACCGACGGCTACTCCTTCCTTGAATCCACGGTCAGCTCGCTTGGCTGCGGTCTTGGTTTCCTGCTTGCCATGGTGCTGTTCGCCGGCCTGCGCTCTCGTATTGACGAGTCGGGCGTTCCCAAGCCCTTCCGCGGCCTTGCCGTCACCCTGATTGCCGCATCCTTTATCTCGCTGGCGTTCATGGGCTTTGCCGGTATCGTGGATAAGCTTTTTGCGTAAGGAGGAGATGATATGGTACCGATTTTGATTGCTTGCGCCGTGGTATCCGCCGTTGCCTTACTCGCCGGTGTGCTGCTTGCGCTCATCTCTCAATTCTTTGGCGTCGAAGAAGACAAAAAGGTCGCCGAGCTTCGCGCCTGCCTGCCCGGTGTCAACTGCGGCGCTTGCGGCTACAAGGGCTGTGACGACTACGCTGCGGCACTTGCCGAAGGCAAGGCTGCACCGAATTTGTGTGTTCCCGGCGCAGAGGATACGGCCGAAGCACTCGGCAATATTCTCGGTGTTGAAGTAGAACCGCCCAAGGATGTGGTCGCTTTCGTTCATTGCAACGGAAACTGCGAGGCTACGACCAAAAAGGCGATCTACGACGGCATTACTACCTGCCACGCTGCCGCCATGGTGTTTGGCGGTCCCGATGCCTGCCGCTTCGGCTGCCTTGGCTTTGGCGACTGTGCTGCCGCATGTCCTGCGGGCGCCATTTGCATGCAGGACGGCATCGCTCACGTGGATACCAGCCGTTGTGTCGGCTGCGGTCTGTGCTCGGAGAAATGCCCCAAGCACATCATTTCCCTGGTTCCTCAGGAAACGGCCGTCGTGGTCATGTGCAGCAGCCAGGAAAAGGGCGCCGACGCCAAGCGCGCCTGCAATAACGCCTGCATCGGCTGCAAGAAATGCGAAAAGAATTGTCCTGTACAGGCTATCTCGGTCACGAATAATCTGGCAAAAATTGATTATGATAAGTGTATCGGATGCGGCGCGTGTGTGGACGGCTGTCCCACCAAGTGCCTCAAGCAGGTCTTCTTCCCTGATCTGACCGTATCGGTCGAACAAACCTTATCTTATGAAGCATAACAATATTGCGCCCGCCGTTCCAAGCGGCGGGCGCAAACTCAAAGGCGATGTGATATTCATCGCAGCACTTTTGGCATTTGCCGCACTTCTGGGTGCGGTTCTGATGCTGACCCGCCAAGCAGGTGATGCTGTCGTCGTCACGATCGACGGCGAGTACTACGCCACCTTTTCGCTGTCCGAGCCGCTCGTCCACGAGATCCGAACGGGAGAGGACGGTGAGCAACTCAACGTACTCGTCATCAAGGACGGACAAGCGTTCGTACAGCACGCGTCCTGCCCCGACGGTATTTGTGCCAACCACCGCCCGATCTCATACGGCGGACAGAGCATCGTATGCCTGCCCCACCGCGTCGTGATCACGGTGCAACGGCAGAGCACTGCCGATCAGCCTGATATCATCGTCTGAAGGAGGTAGCGGTATGAAACGATCCGTCAGAAAAATGGTCACGCTCGCGCTGTGTACCTCGATTGCACTGATCCTGGCTTACGTGGAGTCGCTGATTCCACCGCTCGTCGTTGCCGTTCCGGGCGTCAAACTGGGCCTTCCCAATATCGCCATCATTTTCATTTTATATCAATTTGGCATGCGTGAGGCGATCGCCGTATCGTTGGTACGCGTGGTCGCCGTGTCGCTGCTGTTCGGTAATCCCGTCACGATGGCTTACAGTACGGCAGGCGCGCTCTTGAGCCTTGCCGGCATGGCTCTGCTCAAAACGACCGACCTGCTATCCCCCGTCGGCGTCAGCGTGTCGGGCGGCGTACTGCATAATATAGGACAGATTCTGGTCGCTATGTTGTTGCTTGGGACGGCAGAGCTGGGATATTATCTCATCGTCCTGACCGTCACCGGCATTATTTCGGGCATTTTCGTTGGTTTTTGCGCCGCCTTCGCCGTAAAACGCATAAATGTTAATAAAATATCAAAAAATGGTTGACAAGTGCCTTAAAATACGATATAATACATCGGATACCCTAAAAACAACATCAAAAGGAGATTTGTCATGAAAAGAATTCTTTGCGCCCTTATTTGCGTGCTGATGGTTCTTTCCATCGTCGCATGCGGTAACGCCAAGTCCGAGCCGCTGAAGTTCGGTCTGGGTGTTTACGTTGAGCAGCCTTCGGCTACCGATGCTGCTGAAAAGGAAGGTCAGGGTAAGGTGTCCATCACCGCCGCTGCCGTTACGCTTGACGCTGATGGTAAGATCGTTGCCTGCACCTTTGATGCCATTGACTGCACGGTCAAGTACACCACCGAGGGTAAGGCGATCGCCAACACCGCCTTCTCGACCAAGTACGAGCTTGGCAACGACTACAACATGAAGGCCTACGGCGGCTCGGCTCTTGAGTGGTTCGAGCAGGCCGATGCTCTTGAGACTGTCGTTGCAGGCAAGACGCTTGCCGAGGTCAAGGCTCTCGTTGCTGACGCCGGCAAGGGCACCGACGAGGTCATCAACGCCGGCTGCACCATTGCGATCACCCCCTTCATCAATGCCATTGAAAAGGCTTGCGCTAACGCAGCCGATTCGACCGCAACCGCAGATCACGCTCTCAAGCTGACCATGCACACCGAGCAGTCCACCACGGATGCTACCGAGGAAAAGAACGGTCAGAACAAGGTTGAGACCACCGTCTTTGCCGCAGCAGTTGACGCTGACGGTAAGGTCGTCGTCGCTTCCAGCGATTGCGTCCAGGTCGCCTTCACCTTCGACATCGCAGGTGCTTCTACGTTTGATACCACCAAGGCTATCGTTACCAAGAAGGAGGCTGGTGACAACTACAACATGAAGGCCTACGGCGGTGCCGCTCTTGAGTGGTACGAGCAGGCCGCAGCGTTTGACGCTGCTTGCGTTGGCAAGACCGCTTCCGAGATCGCCGCTATGATGGGCGAGGACAACTACGGTACGGCCGACCTCAAGAACGCCGGCTGCACCATTCTGGTCAACGGTTTCGTCAAGGCCGCTGCCAAGATCGGTAAATAAGAGAAACGAAAAAACGGGAGGCTCGCCTCCCGTTTTTCAATCAAGAGCGTATGAAGAAAAAAGTATTATCCATCCTGCTTGCAGCTCTTACGCTGCTCCCGTTGCTGTGCCTATGCGGCTGTGACCGAAAGTCCCAACGGTTTTCGACCTACTCCTTTGATTATTTCAACACGGCGACCACCGTGATCGGCTTCGAAACAGATCAGGCGACCTTCGATCAAACGTCCGCCACGATACTTGCCGAGCTGGAGGAATATCATAGGCTGTACACCATTTACCACCGTTTTGAGGGGCTGGAAAATCTTTGCACGATCAACGAGCTCAAAAGCGGCGCGCATCGCACGGTCACGGTCGACCGACGCATCATCGACATGCTGCTGTACGCCAAGGAGGCCTACGATATGACGGGCGGACTTGTCAACGTGGCCATGGGCAGCGTGCTGTCCATCTGGCACGACTACCGCACACTTGGCTCGGAGGAGCCGTGGAATGCTGCCCTGCCCCCCATGGACGAGCTGATTGAAGCAGCCAAACACACCGATATTGCCAATATGGTGATTGACGAGGAAAACTGCACCGTCATGCTGACTGATCCCGCCATGACGCTGGACGTGGGTGCCATTGCCAAGGGCTTCGCCGTTGAGATGGTGGCGCGATCCATGGAGCAGAAGGGCATTTCCGGCTACGTGCTCAATGTGGGCGGCAACGTCCGTACCATTGGTACAAAGCCCGACGGCACGCCTTGGACGGTCGGCATCGAAAACCCGATGGAGAATGCGAGCGAGCCGTATCTGGCCCAGCTCTATCTGTCGGGCGAATCACTCGTCACCAGCGGCTCGTATCAGCGCTACTACACGGTAGACGGCAAGGATTATCATCACATCATTCACCCCGACACGCTCATGCCCGCCCAGGGTCTGTTGTCCGTTTCGGTCGTGTGCCAAAGCTCGGCGCTGGGCGACGCGCTGTCTACCGCACTGTTCTGCATGAGCGTCGAGGACGGCATGGCACTGGTCGCATCGCTGCCCGACGTTGAGGCTACCTGGCTGACCGCCGACGGCGCTCAATACTTCTCAGACGGCTTTGCGGCGTATACCAAGTCGTGATCGCTGCTTTGCACGTCACATTTTTCCATTTTTTCATCATTTCCCTTGACAAATTCCAAATTGTCGGGTATAATAAGGTACGGACTGACAATCAGCCCGCAGGCTGTGCGCATTGTCCGTACCGCCTACTTCATTTGAAACGACGATAGCGCGGCACACGGCAAGTCCGTGTGCTGCTTTTTTCATACAAAAAACCAACTGTGAAAGGAATTTTCAATGGACATCTTTTCAATTCTTTCGCTCCTTTGCGGACTTGCCCTGTTTCTTTACGGCATGGACGTCATGGGAAACGGCCTCAAAAAGAGCGCCGGCAGAAAACTGAAGGACATTCTCAGCAACCTGACCTCGAGCAAGCTCAAGGGCTTTCTTTTGGGTCTTTGCGTAACCTCTATTATCCAGAGCTCCAGCGCCACCTCTGTTCTCGTCGTCGGTTTCGTCAACGCGGGAACCATGACGCTCGCGCAGGCGATCAGCGTTTGCATCGGCGGTAACCTCGGCACGGCCGTTACCTCCTGGCTGACGGCACTCAACGGTATTGAGGGCGGTGTCGGCGCACTTGAATGGCTCAACTACCTCAAGCCCGACGCCTGGATGCCCATTCTCGCCATGATCGGCATCGTGCTTTTGATGTTTGCCAAAAAGGAAAAGCACAAGGACGTTTCCACCATTCTTCTCGGCTTTGCCGTGCTGATGGTCGGCATGTCGCTGATGTCGGATTCGGTCAGCGGGCTCAAGAGCGATCCCAACTTTTCTCAAATGTTCACCATGTTTGAAAATCCGCTGCTCGGCGTGCTCGTCGGTCTGGTGTTTACCGTGGCCGTGCAGTCGTCCAGCGCTGCGATCGGCGTTCTTCAGGCGCTGACCGTCACGGGCGCCATCACCTTCGGTACCGCCATTCCGATCCTGCTCGGTACCTCGATCGGAACGTGCATCACCTCGATTCTTTCCTCGATCGGTGCCAACAAGAACGGTAAGCGCACCGCGGTCGCGTATTTGTACTCCAACGTCATCAGCGTCGTATTCTGGCTGGGTGTCACCTATCTGGTCGCTTGGATCCTCAAACTGACCAACGTTTATGATATCCTGTCGCTGGCACACGACACCACCATTGATATGTTCGGTGTTGCCATCGTCAACACGATCTACAAGCTTCTCGCCGTTTTGTTGACGCTGCCTATGACGGAGCTGCTGGTCAAGCTGGCCAATGCCACCGTCAAGGGTCACGACAAGAAGGGCGACGAGTATACCGCCATGCTGGATGACCGTCTGCTCGATACGCCCACGGTCGCCATTGAGAATGCCCACACGGTCGCCGTTCAGATGGCCACCCTTTCGATCGGCTCACTGCGCTCGAGCATCAGGCTGTTCGAGGGCTACGACGAAAAGGTCGCCGAGGAGATCCGCAGCGTTGAGGATAAGGTCGACCTTTACGAGGACGCGCTGGGCTCGTATCTCGTCACGCTTTCCTCCAAGAGCATGTCCGAAAAGGACAGCAGCGACATCACCAAGATCCTGCACATCATCGGTGACTTCGAACGCATCTCCGACCACGCCGTCAATTTGGTCGAGTCGGTCGAGGAGATCCGCGACAAAAATATTTCCTTCTCGGATTCTGCCGTTGCCGAGCTTGCCGTGCTGCGCCAGGCCGTTGACAAGGTTCTGGAGCTGACCGAGCGCTGCTTCGTTGACACCGACATGCATCTGGCGACCACGGTCGAGCCGCTTGAGGAGCTGATCGACGACCTGCGCGATCAGATCAAGCTGCGCCATACCATTCGTTTGCAAAAGAGCCTTTGCAGCATCGAGCTTGGCTTTATCCTGTCGGATATCCTGACCAACCTTGAGCGCGTGGCCGACCACTGCTCCAACGTCGCAGGCGGCGTACTTGACATGGCACAGACCGATATGCACCTGCATGAATCCATCCGCGCCATCCGCGCAGATAAAACCATCTTTGAGGAGAGATACCAAGGCTACGCACAGCAGTATTCGCTTCCTGCGATGCATGACTGACCAAAAGAACGGTCACCCGATATCGGGTGACCGTTCTTTTTTATTCGTCTTCATCATAGACATCGTCCGGCTCGTACGACCGAATGCTTCTCCACGCGCGGAACAGCGCGAGCAGCAAGCGATATAGGAGGACCAGTGCCAACTGCGCCAAACCGGACAGTAAGATCAGACTGAACAGCGAGGCGAGTAGCCACGCCCCCTGATGCAGCTTGAGCGTCAGCGCATTCACCGCATCCTCGCCCATCCACGTAGCGACCAACGCCACGACCGCCGCAATCACGGCGTAGGCAGGCAATCCGCGGAGCATGCCGAGCACGTCCGAAGCGGAAAGTCTGATGTGCAGTGCCATGGAAAACAGTGCCACTGCCGCAAGTAACCGCACCCACCAAGCGCGCGTTTGCTCGGTCAGAAGCCCTCGCAAAAATTGCCCGACCGCCTCAGTCAGCGGCTCGTTGGGCGCACCGGCGTCGGGCAGCGTGCCGAGCACCGCCCGATACGATTGCATGGACGCGGGGTAGACCCATTGCAGCACGGCCAGCGTCAAAGCAATACCAAGCAGCATCGGTCCAAGTCCGATCCATAGATTGCCAAACACCGCATAAGGATTTCGCTTGTTGTAGCTGTGTTCGACTACGGGTCCGCCCGCCCGCGTGGGAATCAGACGTATGTTTTCAATGCGGTGAGCAAACAACAAACACATCAGCGCATGCCCCAGCTCGTGCACGGGCGTTCCCAAAAATGAGGTCACAAGCCAGAACCGGCGCCCGACTTTTTGTCCCATAAGCAAAAAGCACAGCCGATAGCAGATCTCGACCGCAAGTCCGCACGCGATCACCACGCCCAGCGTGTACAGCACGATGCGTAAAAAGCATAAAATAAACGCTTCCATTCCTTCCTCCAAAGCTCATATGCCACTATTATAAGCGTTTTTTTCCGCCGTGTCAACTGTCTTGGCAAATTCCTCTTGCGCTCGGGACAAAAGCGTGGTATACTAATGGCAGAAAATGCCAAGGAGGTCACCTATGCGCCCCATTCTTACCGCCGCTCAAATGCGGCTTTGCGATCAATACACCATCGACTGCGGCACACCCTCGCGCACGCTCATGGAGCGCGCCGCATGTGCCGCCATCGCCGTCATGAAACAAGAACTCTCCCTTGATTTCAAGTCGCGCGTGCTCGTGTTGTGCGGCAGCGGCAACAACGGCGGCGACGGATTTGCCATGGCACGATTTCTCTGGGACGAGGGCTATGATACCACCGTCTGCTACGCCGGCACATACAAAGACGACTTGCCCGATCCCGACCGCATGAGCACCGAGTGCGCACGGCAATACGATCTATGGCAAGCGAGCGGCGGCACGACCATCGACACACTCCCACCGCTGACCGCCAATACGCTCATCGCAGACGCCCTGCTCGGCATCGGTCTTGACCGTCCCGTCACGGGCAAACTTGCCGAGTGGATTGAAGCGGTCAACACCGCCGATCTCCCCACCCTCGCTGTCGATATCCCTTCGGGTATCTGCGCCGACACGGGACACGTGCTCGGCTGTGCCGTCAAGGCGCGCGCAACCGCCACCATGGCATACCCCAAGACGGGACTGCTGCTCTACCCCGGCGCTGCTTACGCCGGCAAGGTCTGCACGTGTGATATCGGCATCGGCCTTGACGCGCTTGGGGAGGACGCCACCGACGTCCCCGATCTGTTTGAGATCGTCCCCGATGACCTTGCCCCACTGCTTGATCGCCCCGCCTATGCCAACAAAGGCACCTTTGGGCGCGTGCTCGTCATCGGCGGCGCGAGCGGCATGTGCGGCGCCGCTTATTTCGCCGCTAAGACCGCCTATCGCGCGGGCGTGGGACTTTGCGAGGTCATGACACACCCCGACAACCGCATTCCCTTGCAAACGCTGCTGCCCGAGGCTGTCTTTTCTTCATGGACAACCGACGAAGCACTTCTCGTTGCCACACTTGATCGCGCCGATGCCGTCGTATTGGGTTGCGGTCTGGGGCAGTCGCCCGAGGCTTTGACGCTCACCGAGCGCATCGTTCGCCTCTGTCAAAAGCCTCTTGTGCTCGACGCCGACGCGCTCAACCTGATCGCCGCTCACAAGCCGCTGCAAGATGCCGTCAGGGCGCGCAAGCACCCGACCGTCCTCACGCCCCACCTGGGCGAGGCGTCGCGCCTGAGCGGCCTTAAAACGAACGCTATCGCATCCGATATGCTGACCGTGTCCCGCGATCTCGCCAAGGCCACTAACTCTACCTGCATTCTCAAGGACGCGCGCACCGTCATATCGGACGGTACAAGCTGCTATATCCAATCTCACGGCAATAGCGGCATGGCCACGGGCGGCTCAGGCGATTGCCTGGCAGGTCTTGTCGGCTCTCTGCTCGCACAACACCGCAACCGCACCGACCTCTCTCCCGCTCACCTTGCTGCCTTCTCCGTCCTGCTGCACGCCATGGCCGGCGATACCGCCGCCGACGCCCTCGGGCAGCACGCCGTCATGGCAAGCGATATTGCGGACACCGTAGGTAAGATACTCCACGGCCTTGCATTTGACAAATCATAATCCCTTCCCGCCCACCCTCTTTCGCCTTTGCCCTCGCCTCTTTTGTGCACTTATAAATTTTTTTGTGAAATTTGAAAAAAAGTGTTGACAAACGCCCATCTTCGTGCTATAATAGTCAGGCTGTGTGAGAGATCACGGCGATCTGGGTGTGGCGCAGCTGGTAGCGCGCTACCTTGGGGTGGTAGAGGCCGCAAGTTCAAGTCTTGTCACTCAGACCAAAACGAGGGTTCATAACGAACCCTCGTTTTTCTTTTATTT